>NZ_JBWKFN010000022.1:157452-163714 GCF_056434245.1 Streptomyces sp. NPDC044064 | reverse complement strand
GGACCCTCGAACCTGCACGCGGCCGCGTACTTCCCGGACCTGACAGCCCTCTACGGCTTCCTCTCCCGCGACCTGGTCGGCCTGGGCATCACCCATGTCGAGACGGCCATCGTCAGCCGCGCCGCCAAACGCACTCCCGCGCCGGTCCAGCCGGTGCCAGGTGGCCAGGGCCGGGTGAACGCCACGTCGAAGAGCTGCAACTGACACCTGTCTCGACGAACCGATTCCACGCGTCTCACCCAATCCAGTCCACACAGGCCAGCGGCGCCCGAACGTCTAGTGCTGTGACCGCATAGGTTCACCGGAGTGGCGGTTGAAGCGTTTGGTGGGCGGTGACGTTCGTTCCGACCGTTGGAGGTGCGGTGGCCGAGCCTGTGCGGGTGCGCAGACTGACCGATCAGGAAGGGCAGAAGCTGCAGCAGATCGTGCGCCGAGGCAGTACCAGCTCGGTGCGCTATCGCCGGGCGATGATGCTGCTGGCGTCGGCCGGTGGGAACCGTGTCCCGGTGATTGCTCAGCTGGTCCAGGCCGACGAGGACACGGTGCGGGACGTGATCCACCGGTTCAACGAGATCGGCCTGGCCTGTCTGGACCCTCAATGGGCGGGAGGCCGTCCCGGCCTGCTCAGCCCTGACGACGAGGACTTCCTCATCCAGACGGCCACCACCCGCCCCATCAAGCTCGGCCAGCCCTTCACCCGTTGGTCGATCCGCAAACTCGCCGCCTACCTGCGCCGCGTGCACGGACGCGTCATCCGCATCGGCCGTGAAGCGTTACGGTGCCTGCTGTTGCGCCGCGGCATCACCTTCCAGCGCACCAAGACATGGAAGGAGTCACCCGACCCCGAGCGCGACGCCAAGCTCGACCGCATCGAGCAGGTGCTGGAACGCTTCCCCGACCGGGCCTTCGCCTTCGACGAGTTCGGGCCACTCGGGATCCGGCCCACCGCCGGTTCCTGCTGGGCCGAGCAGGGCAAGCCCAACCGCCTGCCGGCCACCTACCACCGCACCCACGGCGTCACCTACTTCCACGGCTGCTACTCCGTCGGCGACGACCGGCTGTGGGGCGTCAACCGCCGCCGCAAAGGCACGGCCAACAGCCTCGTTGCCTTGAAGTCGATCCGTGCCGCCCGGCCCGACGGCGCCCCGATCTACATCATCCTGGACAACCTCTCCGCCCACACCGGCGCGGATATCCGCCGCTGGGCTAAGAAGAACAAGGTCCGTCACCCCGACGTGCTCGCCGCCCAGCGCAAGGAACGCGCCCGCATCCGCAGCGAGAACGGCATCCGCTGGGGCGGACGGCCCATCGACTGCGCTGCCTGATTGCTCAATTCGCCGACGCTGACGGGCCATGTATCGGCTCCGATTGCAGCAGCGGGACCTGCCTCGTGAGCGCGGCAGCTGGGAGCAAATTGTCCGGTTCGACGCCAGGGTCTGTGGTGACAACGACGCCGGCTGTTTGCACGTCGAAGCTTGCCGGCCAGATCGTAAGGTCGCTCGCCAGCGCCCCTTCCAGTCTCGCTGCCCGCAGGTCGGCGTTGGTGAGGTCGCAGCCCCGAAGGTCGGCCAACCGCAGGTCCGCGTCGGCGAATACGGCGCCCTGAGCGCGGGCCTTGCGCAGGTTCGCCTCCCGCAGGTTCGCACGGGAGAAATCCGCCGACCTCAAGTCGGCTTTGACCAGGCGTGCGCCGCGCAGATCGGCTTGCAGACAGCGGACCTGGTGGAGAATCGAAGTGCCGAGTTCGGCATGCCGCAGGTTGGCGGCGATCAGTGACGCCTTGCTCAGGTTGACCTGGTAGACGCTCGCCGCTTCCAGACATGCGCCGTCGAAGTTGACTCCGTGCAGCCACAATCCGTCACAGTCGGCTCGGCGCAGGTCGGTCGAGCTGACGTTGAGCCACTCCGGACGCCGTTCCTGGTACAGGACCCCGAGGCAGGTCAGCGCCGTCTGAGCGTCGGCGGCGCGGGTCTCCAACGGGGGCACCGAGTTAATGGACACGTCTGCCGCCGGCACTGCGGGTTCCTGCGGAGGCCAGGGAAGATGCGTCCGCAGATACGCCGCCATGATGGAGACGACCGCCTCACGGTCGCGGTCGGAGTGATCCGCAATCCGCCACAGTGCGTAGATGCCCCCGATCCGCACGTCCAACTTGTCGCTGCCGAGCTGGTCTACGGCCCGGCTGAAGCGATCGGTGATGTTCCCCTCTCGGGTTGCGTTCAGCCCGTCCTGGCTGACGCGCAGCTGCCGCCATGTGGCATAGGCGCCGAACAGAACGACCGCACCGCCGACCGTCTGCAGAAGGGTAGTGCGCACGTTGTTCACCGCGTTCAACCGGTCCGCTGCAGCGAGGTGGCCACCTGCGAGGTCGTGGTCGACTATCACCCCCGGAAGAACCAGGAGCACGAAACCCAGTAACACGATCACGCCCAGCGCAGCCAGCACCACAGCAACGACACGAGTCAGGCGCCACCGGTCACGAACAGATCCCCCCATAGCCAGGGGATCCTAGAACACGGCCGAAGCCGGTGAACCTACGCGGTCACAGCACTAGCTTCGTTGGGACAGGACACGTGCAGCGGCGACTGTGAGTGACGGCGAGCGCCTCCGGGCGGCACTCGAAGTCGCCCGAAAATGAACCGTGGTCTCGATGGCTGGGCTGACAGTTCGGGGCGTGGAAGAGGTCGTCCGGGTGGAGGAGCTGTTGTTCCCGTCGATCGCGGACATCGCGGTGCTGTCGGTGGACGTGAATACCGAGATAGTGCGCGTTGACGCACACTGCACCACAGCCGGGGCCGTCTGCCCGGCGTGCGGGGCCTGGTCGACCCGAGTTCACAGTTCCTACCTGCGGTTTCCCGCTGACGCACCGAGCGCCGGACGAAGAGTGGTACTCCAGCTCCGGGTACGGCGATTCCGGTGCCGGAACACCATGTGCCCGCGCCGTGCCTTCGTGGAGCAGATTGCTGGCCTGACCCGCAGGTATGGCCAGCGCACCGAGGGGCTGCGTTCGGCCCTGGCCGCGGTGGGGCTTGCCCTGGCCGGCCGGGCCGGCGCCCGGGTGGCTGCCGTCCTCGGCGTGCCCGTGAGCCGGAGCACGGTCTTGCGCCTGGTCAACGCCCTGCCCGAGCCGGAGGTACCGGCGCCGCGGGTGGTCGGCGTCGACGAGTACGCCACCCGCAAGGGCCGCCACTACGGCACTGTCTTGGTGGACGTCGAAACCCGCCGTCCGATCGATCTGCTCCCAGACCGGGAGGCGTCCAGCCCGGCCGCGTGGCTCGCCCAGCGGCCCGGCATCGAGGCCGTCTGCCGGGACCGCACGCCGTTCTTCGCGGAAGGCGCTGCCGCCGGAGCGCCGCAGGCGGTCCAGGTCGCGGACAGGTGGCATCTCTGGCACAACCTGCTCCTTGCTGGACAGGTCGGGGCCGCCGTCGATGCTCCAGGCAGTGGCTTCAACGAACCGCTGACAGCTCCACCTCATCCCTCACTTCGCGGCATTGCCTCGAAAAGACGCCAGGCCCACTGGCTCGATCGCTGCTCTCTGAGGGCTCGTCCTGTCCGGCCCAGCGCCTCGGCGAGCCGCTGGGCCGGTGAGCGCGTCGGTCTGCTGCTGCACAGCAACACCTCGGAAGACGTCGTCTGCGGAATCCCGTGAGTTCCCCCTGCGCCTCGTTGACCGCCCGCCCCCGTGGTCAGCGGACCGCTGGCGACCAGGCCGTCGGCGGAGTGACCACGACACCGGCGTTACAGCTCCTTGTAGGTGAACTCATCCACGGGGCCGGTCGGGGACGAGTAGCCGTTCGACAGTACGGTGACGTTGATGGTGCTGGGCTTGCCGACGCCGATGGTACGGGCGGGCACGGTGGCAAGGATCTCGCTGGGCGCGCCGGTGCGCGTGACCTGGACGCACGGGGAAGGGTTGTTGCCGAAGAAGACCTGGGCGTCTGAGTCGAAGTTGACGCCGGTGATGGTGACGCTGTCACCCTTCCGGCCGCTGTCCTTGCTCATGCCGGTGAGGACGACCGGGGCGGGGCCGCCGTAGGCGAACTGACCGAAGGGGACGGCGGACGAGGTGCCGAGGTTGGTGGTGACCCGGACGGCGACAACGCCGACGCCGGGGGGCGCGAAGGCGCTGATCTCGGTGCCGTCGCTGCTGACGACCAGGTCCTGGCATGCGACCGGGCCGAAGTCGACCGCCGCGCCCGCGCCGAAGCCGCTGCCGGCGATGACGACCGCGCTGCCGGTCTTGCCGACGTTGCGGGTGATGGCCCGCACCACCGGGCCCGGCAGCACATCTGGAGCGCCGAGCAGGCCCAGGTAGGTGGAGTTGGCGTGCTGGTAGGTAACCTGGCCCATGAAGTCCTGGAGCGACTTCTTGACCATGACCGGGTCGTAGTCGCTCTTGTACTGCGGGTGCAGCGGGTTGGCATTGCCCGGCTGGGCGTAGACGTGGGGGCCGGGCAGGGAGGCGATTGCCGTGATGACAGCGTCGACGTCGTCGTTCGCCGCCGGACCGGGCGGATCGGGATACCACTTCTTCGCGTCGTCGAGTTTGGTCCAGGCCTGCGGCACCAAGTCCCAGGCGTTGTAGTAGCGCTCGTTGACGACCCAGTTCAGGGAGTCGACGTAAGCCGCGAAGTCCAGGCCTCCGGCGGTGGGGGCGGCAAAGGTGTAGAGGCCGAACTGCGGGGAGGCGCCCGGCCACGTCTGCGCCTGGAGGTAGGGCGCGACCATGGTGGCGATGCAGCCGCCCAGACTGTGACCGATCACGTAGACGGTGGGGTTGGGCGCGGCGCCAGCGAGGGCGCCGGCGAGCGCCTGTACCAGGGTGACGCCCGCCGCGCTCATGGTGACGACCTGGCTGAACGCCTCCATCGCGCCCTTGGAGACGGCCACCGGGGCCGGTGGCGAGCCGACGGCGGTGAATGGCACCACCGTGCCCACGTCAAGGTCTTCCAGCAGGTCGGTGACATTGGCGACCGTGCCGCGCAGGATCACGGCGAAGGCGTTGGTGGAACGACTCGCGACCAGGTACGCCATGTTCGCGTTGTCGGAGCTCAGCGCCAGCCACTGCAGACTCCAGTCGTTCCCCGTCGCGAGTGAGGACTCGGCCAACTGCTGTTCGACGCCCAGGAAGATCCGGTTCTGCTGCTGCGCCAGGGTCTCACCTGAGGGACGCGGGGTGGCGGCGGTGGCCGCGATCGCGGCCAGCGTCATGGCCACCTGGGGCATTGTTGGTGTGCTCTGCTCCGTCGGCATGCGCGCTCCCTGGAAATGGATCGCCTCACCGGATGGAGAGGTCGTGTCCTATCTAGGTTCCGCCTGGGACGTCTGACGATGTGTCCGGGCACGGAAGGTCATACCATCGGGCGTGCTCTGTCGCGGCCGGGGCGGATCAGCTGTGGGAGCAGACGTCGATCACCACCTTTCCGGGGGTAGTCCTCCGTTCCCGAGGCGATGTTCGTGACGAGGCGTGGGAATTGGCCGGCCGACGCGAACCCCGGCGGGCGCTGCGGTGACCGGGAAGGCGGGGACAAGAACGGCGGACAGGCCCAGTGGGGCGGTGGCGGTGCGAAGCCACCCATGAGGAGTGATCACGACCCATGCATAGCGGCGCTGTGCTCGGTGTGCGGGACCTTCACGGCCACAGTGTGCGGGCCGGGACTGCTCATACGGCATTCGGGACAAGGTCTGCCGGCGCGCTGGTCGTTGCTGCCGACGAGGTACAGGGCTTCGCATCGCGCGACCAGTTGTCCGTATTCGGGGCGGGCAGGCATGTCACGTCCGTCATACCCGACCGGTCGGCGCCGCGAAGGCACTGCTCCCAGTGGCGTCGGCAGGCGAGGGCGATCTTGATGGCGTGCGCGGGCAGTGCTGGGCCGGGTCGCAGCCAGAGGCGGGCGAAGTACATCACCAGGTCTGCGGCGCCATCGGCCATTCCCTGGCGCTCGGCGAGTTCCCGGGTGCGTTCGTGGGTGTCCGCGGGGACTTCGCCGGTGCCGGTCACCGCTGCTGCGGGCACCGGAAGGTAGATGACGGGGTCGGCGCGCTGCTGGCTCAGGGCATTCGGATCGGTTCCGGGCACCCTGCTGACGGTGACGAGCAGCAGAACCTCAGCGGGGGCAGCCGACTCCAAGGCGACAGAGCCTCTGGAGGCGGAATACGGAACGTGTCCCGAACGGGACCGGGGGGGGGGGGGGGGGGGGGGGAGGAGGGGGGGGGAGCTGGGCCGCCCGCCGACCCCCACCGGCGGGACAGGGCCGCG
>NZ_JBWKFN010000022.1:0-157442 GCF_056434245.1 Streptomyces sp. NPDC044064 | reverse complement strand
AGAAACAACACACCATCGCCAGAGCCCCCCCCCCCCACTCCACCCCCCCCCCCCCCCCCCCCCCCCCCCCCCCCCCCCCCCCCCCCCCCCCCCCCCCCCCCCCCCCCCCCCCCCGCGACCACTGCCCTGATTACCCGCCGAACCCTGACGTGGGGAACTGCTGCGCCGGGATGTAGTGGCGGTCGAGGCCGGCATCCCGGTCGTGGCGGCGGTGGGCCTCGGGGCCGCCGTACTTCGCAAGAAGCCGACGGCCGGAGACGATGTCCCGGATGAAAGTGAGCAAGGTCTTCATGCGCGTTCTCCCCATGAGCGCTTGTGCCTTGTCAGGGAGTATGCGCCTGTTGCCCGTGGGATACGCCTGATTTGAGCGAGCCTTGAGCCTGCAGTGACGATTGAGCCGTCTGGAGGACGGAGACCCTGCCGAGACCGTGACGGTCAAACATCAGATGATCGGTCCCGACAAGGGGGTGCCGTGCCTCGGGGAGGCGAAGACCAGGCAGAGCTATCGGTCTGTTCCTCAAGGGCGCCCGGTCATAGACGCGATCGCACGGCACCGAGAGGAGTTCCCGCCGCAGGTCGTCTACATCGAGGACCGGACGAACCCGCGGACGCCTGTGTGGCGCCATGCCCGCCTGCCAGACCGGCGGAGCGATCCGGCGTAATAGCTGGGCGAAAGTGTGGGCCCGGAACGTCAAGCGGGCGAACACCAACCTGAAGAAGTCAG
Organism: Streptomyces sp. NPDC044064; assembly: GCF_056434245.1. Taxonomy (NCBI): domain Bacteria; kingdom Bacillati; phylum Actinomycetota; class Actinomycetes; order Kitasatosporales; family Streptomycetaceae; genus Streptomyces; species Streptomyces sp. NPDC044064. The sequence continues at coordinate 156,718 of NZ_JBWKFN010000022.1, read as the reverse complement.
GCAACAAGGTTCGTGCCCCCGAGGGCGCGACGCTTCACGATCTGCGGCATTTCTACGCCTCAGCGCTGATCAAGAACGGCGCGAATCCCGTGATCGTTTGAGTTGAACCGATGCGGCTACGCCCCGGCTCCATGTTCAGCGCGACGGGACACCTGGCGCGCCCCAGGGGCCCCGCGCCGCTGTACGACCCCGGGCTCACCCACACGGGTGACACCGCTACAAGATCACCGCCGTTTGCGGTTGGTGACAGAGTCCTTGCATGGCGCGGGTCACTCATTCTCGGCGCGCCGGCGGGCGGCGAGGATGGCGACGTCATCCTCGTACGCACCGTTGGCCAGGCGGGCCAGGAACGTGTCGAGCATGGCGTCCAGAGGGCCGTCCGCCGGCAGGCTCAGCGCCTCGAGCGCCTGTACCGAGACGTCGATGTCTGTGCCGCGTCTTTCCACCAGTCCGTCGGTGTAGAGGAGCAGCGTGGCGCCGTGGTCCATGCGTACGGTGAGCGATTGGTAGCCACCGACTCCGGTGCCGATGGGCGGCCCGACCGGGAGCCAGAGGACCTCGACGCCGCCGCTCGGTCGCAGGACGGCCGGCGGCAGATGCCCTGCGCTGGCCGCTGTGCAGGTGCCCGCCCGCGGATCCATGACCGCGAGAAGGCAGGTGGCCAGGCGGTCAAGGCCCAGTTCCGCGACCTGACGGTCGAACTCGCTGAGGACCTTGTCGACGGCCCTGCCGGAAGCGGCAATGGTGCGGAGCAGTGAGCGGTACTGGCTCATGGCGACAGCGGCCTGGAAGCCGTGGCCCATCACGTCGCCCATGACCAGCAAGGTGCGAGAGTCCGGCAGGGGAATCGAGTCGTACCAGTCCCCACCGACGAGGACACTGTGGCCGGAGGGGATGTAGCGGGCAGCCACTTCCACAGCAGGGTGGGGGGTCCTGGGTTCGGACAGCAGGGCCCGCTGGAGTTCCAGAGCCATGGTGTGTTCGTAGCTGTAGCGGCGCGCGCTGTCGATGGAGAGTGCGGCCCGGTCGGCCAGCGCCTGGAGCGTCACGAGGTCGTCGTCGTTGAAGAGGCGCGATGCGCCGGCCCTTCCCAAAAAGATGACGCCGACGGGGCGGCCGGCCGTGATCAGGGGAGCCATGAGAAGTGAGTGGACGCCGGCCGCTCGGAAGAGCTTGGTTCGTTCGGGGTCTACGGTCACCTTCTGGAACAGCTCGTCCGAGGCCAGGTTGCCCAGCCACGGTCGCCCGGTGTCCAGGCAACGCCGTGTGGCGACGCCGCGGGGAACGTCAACATATGGTCCTGGTCCGCCCAGCTGGCGCAGCAACCATTCCATCCCAGGGGGCGCCACCCCCCTCGTCTTGCGCAGCCGCAGGAACCCGGGAGGAGGCGGGGGAGCGCCGGTGAAGTCCTCTTCGACGATTGCCACCGCGGCCACGTCGGTCAATGAGGGAGCCAGGAGGTCGACCAGCTCCTGGCACGTAGTTTCGATGTCGAGCGTGGTGCCGACGCGCGTGGCCGCGGCATCCAGCAGGGCCAGCCGCTGATGCGCGGTCTCCAGATCGTCCAGATAGCGGCGCAGATTACTGATCTCCACGCTGATCCCGCACAGACACGGACCTCGTCCTGGCAGATCCACGCGGTGATAGACCGCTCGCCAGAGCCGTTGCCCCAGAGGCGAGGAGACCCCTGTCGTTCCTGAGATGGTCGCCTCCCGAGGTTGCCCATCCGCGAGCACCTCGCACAGAACGTCGTCCGGCCTCTGGAGATCCGGCAGCACTTCCCCGAGCGTTCGTCCCAGGAACGCCGAGGCGGGCCGGCCACTGACCTTGACCCATGCCGGATTGACGTACAGATGACGCAGCTGCGCGTCGAGAAGGACGATGGGAGCCAAGGTCCCCTCTACAAGCTGACACGCTGGAACGCCATCACCGTCCGGAAAGTGCCACTGCGGCATGGAGCCCTCACCATTCACAGGTTTCGTCTCGCGGCTATCGCTGGAGCCAATGCATACCCCGTCGGTGGAGCGACGTCCCGCTTGAGCGTCCTCTCCTGTTGGAGCCGCAGGGCTGCCACTGCCCAGCGTTCGGTGCACTTGCCTGACCTGAGCCCTCAATCGTCGCTGAGAAGAGCCGTCTGGTTCTGTTCACGAGTGCCGATAGCGGTTGTTCAGCACTTCGGGCGGCACTCGATCCCAGCCCCGCTCGATGTTCACGAGTCGGGCAGCACCCGGTGGTCGGCACGCCACTCGGGCAGGGGTGGGCATCGTGTTCCGGTGTGCGGAAGGCCCCGACGGAGCGGGGCCTTCCCTGCGCGGTCAGGCTCGGCGACCGAGACGCAGGTCGAGGGCGCCCAGGAGACTTAGTTCACGTCTACGTAGTCACCAGAGGAGTTGCTGTCGCCGGTCGTGGTGTTGCCGCTGTAGCGCCAGCGCCATGTGCCGTCCTGGGAGGCGGTCACCGTGGTCTTCAGGTAGCCGGTACTGCTGGCGGTGACCTCCTTGACCGTGGTGTACGTGCTGGAACCGGCGGGCTTGAACTGCAGTTTCACCAGTCGGCCACCGTAGTTGTCGTAGCGGTGCAGACTCCAGTTGGCGCGCTGCACCGTGCCCGTGACGGTGATCGGACTGCCCTTGGCGACGGGCTCGGGGGAGGCGTTCATGTTCTGGATGCGCGAGGCACGCTGGAGGCGGACCGTCGCGGAGAGCAGGTCGGTGTCGTAACCGCCGCCCTTCTTGATGGCCGTGCCGACAGTTTTCCAGTTGGCGGCGTCACTGTTGACCAGCTTGTTGCCATTGCCGCCCGGCATGTTGTCGGGATCCACGGTGATCGTCTCGTCGCAGCCGTGGAAGGTGTAGCCGCCCGCGGAGGATTGGCTGCAGCTCCACCGGGTCGTGAACACCGCGAGCTTGTACTCATTGGTCCCGTAGGTGCCCCGGTACGCCTCAACCCACCAGCTGTCGAGCGTCACGTTGCTCTTCACCGTGTACGTCAACGGGGCCTCGACCTCGGCGCTGATGCCGACGACGATGGGCTTGCCGTTGTTGAACACGACGTTCGAGAACGAGATGTCACTGTCGTCCGCGTACGCGGACGGCGCCGTGAGCCCCACGCCCACCAGCGCCATGCCCCCGGCCACCGCCGCGGCGGCGCGCCGCGCAGCCGAGGGACTGTGCCGCTGCGGAGTAGCAGCCGATATTGAAGTGATCAATCCCCACCCCTGAGTCGAGTGTCTGCGCGGAGTGTCAACTGCCCGCCGCGGGAACTCTAGATCATCTGGGGCGGCACCTCGCGCCACCAAGCACCCTGCGGCCACGCACGGTAACCGAGCTCCTTTACCGCTGAGGAATACGCGACTCTCGATTACGCGAGGTCGTCAGTTTCAGCCCCTTCCTCGATAGCTGCGGGAAGCGACGGCCACACTCGGCCCGGGCGGAAGGCCCAGTGCTGTCGGAACTCGTGAACATCGCGAGCCGACCGCGATGGCCAAGCGCCTCCCGAACCGGTGCTGAAGTGCTGTCCGGACTCGCGGACAAAGCCAGCCGTCAGTCAGCAACAGATCAACGATGACGGCCGCTGGCTGGAACAGATGCTGACCGACGCCTTCATTCGGCGCCACAGTGGTCCCGGCGGGCACCCACTACCGGGTGTGCACCTGGCCAACCCCTCTCCGGTGCTGGAACACCTGCACACGCACGCCATCTCGGCCCTCTTGTTCGTGGCCACCCCGTGGCTGCGTGCCCGGTCTGTGGCTGGCCGCTGCGAACACCAAGGAGGAGTTCGGGCAGCTGCACACCACGCAGGCTTCCTTGCCTGCGGCTGCGTGATCCGGCCCTGTGGCACCTCACCGGCCCGGGCACGCAGGGAAATGGGTGCTCGAACCTCTGCCACGTGGGGCCTGTGGGCCGGGAGGAGGCCCACCGGAGCCACCTCGCAGGGACCACCTATTTCCTGGCGAGGCGTCTGCGAGCGCCTGACAGCGGTGATAGGTGATCGTTATTGCTCTCTGGTGAGAGCCGGTGTCGCCGTGTAACGTCCCTGCCAGATGTCGTGGTTCGCAGTTCCCCGCCCGCGCTCCGGCGCGGGTTCTTTGCTGTGCAGTGTGGGACCAGGACATCACGCACTCCCGGGTCCGCGCGGTGCGGGTCCGATATCGATTGGAAGGCTCAGCATGGCCAGCGGAACCGTCAAGTGGTTCAACGCCGAAAAGGGTTTCGGCTTCATCTCCCAGGACGGCGGCGGGCCGGACGTCTTTGCGCACTACTCCAACATCAACGCAAGCGGCTTCCGTGAGCTTCAGGAGGGCCAGAAGGTGACCTTCGACGTCGGCCAGGGCCAGAAGGGCCCGCAGGCAGAGAACATCACGCCCGCCTGAAGTTGTGCGGTCGCAGGTCCGGGAGCTGTTCCGGGGCCTGGTCCGTGCTGTACCCCGTCCCGCGGCCCGGTGCCGCGGGGCGGGGGCACAGCGGCTGTGACGCTCTTGGTGCAGCCCTGAGGCGATGCTCCATGCAACTGTCCGGCCTGAACAAAGACACAGGTCCTGTCAATGGAGCGCCGCTTCTGCTGATCTCACCCACGCGCCGTGGTAACAGCTGTTACCATGCCGGTATGGCGAAGACACAGCTGGGTGCGCGCGTGGACGCGGACGTTGCGGAACTCGCGAAGAAGCGTGCCGCCGACCTCGGGTTGAGTATCGGCGACTACCTCGCCAGGCTCGTGCAGGATGACGCCAGCGGCCTGCGTACCCGTGCGGTGGACGCGGCCGCCCGTTTCCTGGCCGACCACCAAGATGTCTTCGACGACGCTGAGGAAGCCCAGCAGACGGCCCGGGGAACGCGCGCCGCCTGATGGATCTGCACATCGACGTTCCCTGGATCCTGCAGGTCGCTGAGGCGGCCGGGGCCAACGATCCGACCCCTGACGACTACGGCGTCCCGCTGTCAGCGGTCGCCCGCCACCGGGCCGAGCTGTTCGAGCAGCCCGTCTACGACGGCCCCTACGCCAAGGCCGCCGCCCTGGTGCACACGTTGGGCCGGTGCCGTTGGCTAGAGCGCTCCAACATGGCGGTCGCCGCCGCTACCGGCGTCATGTACCTCGAAGCCGTCGGGATTCCCGTCAAGCCCGCACGCGAGGATGCCGTCGCCCTCAAGGACTTGCTCCTTGACCCCGCCTGCACCGCCGGGAAGATCGCCGCCCTGCTGCGGACCTGGCCCACCGCCACCTGAGACCCACAGGCCCGGTGCCGCTGCCCGGGGCGCCGGGAGCAGTGCCGGTCACACGGGCGACTCCGGCACCGGCAAGTTCCACATGCTCATCGCCCTGGGCAACGAGGCCGCGATGCAGGGCTACCGGGTCCGCTACACGCTCGCCACCAACCTGGTGAACGAGTTGGTGGAGGCCGCCGACGGGAAGCAGCTGAACAAGACCATCGCCCGCTACGGCCGAGTCGACCTGCTCTGCATCGACGAGCTCGGATACTTGGAACTCGACCGCCACGGCGCCGAGCTCCTCTTCCAGGTGTTGACCGAGCGCGAGGAGAAGAAAGTGCCGCCATCGCCTCCAACGAGTCCTTCGGCGGCTGGACCAAGACCTTCACCGACCCCCGCCTCTGCGCGGTCATCGTCGACCGCCTGACCTTCAACGGCACCATCATCGAGACCGGCACCGACTCCTACCGACTCGCCACCACCCGGGCGCGGACGGAAGCGCCCGCCAAGGCCGGAGGGCCGCCACCAGTGCGCATCTCCTACGCTCGCGAGTGCCGGTCAGTCCTGGGCGCTTCGCCTCTACCAGGCATTCCAGAGCACTCCATGACGGTGGCGGACCGGCGGTATGTCCGCGTCGTCAAGTTCGTGGCCGGCGCGGTGCAGTTCGCGGATCCGCTGGGCTTCGAGTCGACTCCGAAGCCGGGCGCGGCCCTCAGCCGTCGCGATCTCGGCGGAAAACGAGCCCTTCCTGCAGTAGAGCACCATCCACTGCCAAGAGGTGAGCCGGCGCAGCGTCTTCGCCGGGGCGGAGCGACGGCCTTCGCGGGCAGCTCGGGCCAGTTCAGCAGTCGCATAGCGCAGGTCGTACAGCGACATGGACTCCGATGCGCCCTCTTGGACGCGGAATCGCCTGGGAGTCGTGCGGACAGTTCGGGACATCGAGAGCCTCCGTACGGCCTCTGGACTTTCCAGAGGCACCTACGGCGGGTGCGTAGTGGTCAGCACAACTCAGCTCCTTATCATTGGTCACGACGATCTACCAGCAGCACAGTAGTCGCGCGGAGACGTGGAGGCCGAGGCTTTCTACTCACCCCTGTTGCCAGGGCAGGGCGCTCCAAGTTCTCTCACGAAACTACGGCCAGACCCAGTTTCAACGATCCTCATCGCCGCTGGGCGACGTCATCTCTGGTGAACATCCGCGGTACTCAAGATCAGCTCACCGACGCCGAGCTGATCACGCTCACGATGACGCAGGCCGTGCTCGGCTTCACCGCCGAGGCCAAGTGGCTCCGCCATGCTCGCCGCCACCTGCGGCATCTCGTCCCTTACCTGCCCCAGCAGCCCGGCTACGACAAGCGGCTGCGCACGGTCGCCGAGCTGCTCCGCCGGATCACCAGGCTTCTTGCCGCTGCAGCTTTCTGGGGCTATGGCAATGGACATGCAGGTCACACTCGGTGGTTCCTGTTCTGGCACGTAAGGCACGTGACCCCGTTGAAGTGTCTCTGTCGGAACTCTTCGCACCCGTGTACGAAGCGTCGCGGTTGGAATGTTCTCGTGCCGCCCCGGCAGGCTTCCGCTGCGTGCCAGTGGTCTTCTTGACAGGCAGGCCGGTGCGGGTCGGTTTCGACCACGCGGGCCCGGCGGAGGGTTAGTGTCTGATGCACGGTCACAGCTCGGTGAGGGGGGCGGATGACGGGCATCGAGGTCGCGGTTGGGTATGTCTTCGCGTGGCTGGTGCGTAAGGCCGGGCGGGTGATGCGGGGGGCGGACGCGGAGGTGGACCGAGGGCTGGACGCGGGCATGGAACGGCTTCACGACCTGGTGAGCCGCAAGTTGGGGAGCGATCCCGCGCTGGAGCGGGCCGCAGAGGAGGCCGGATCTGGGCAGGGTGAGCCCTCGGAGCGGACCCGGCGTCGGCTGACTGACTCCCTGGAGGACGCTGCCGAGCACGACCCGGAGTTCACTCAGGCCCTGCTGACCCTGGTGGCGCAGCTGCAGGCCACCGGGACGGCGGCCACGTCCGGTGGTGTGTCGGCGGGTGGCGACGGCCAGGCCATCGCCGGCAGCGTGGACATCAAGGCGGAGGGAGGCTCGGCCGCCGCGCTGAGGATGGGCGACGTAACGATCGGGTCTGCTCCAGACCCTCGGCGGCCGGGCCCGGATCAGGGCTGACCGTACCCGGCACCAAATCCACCAGCCCGCCCGGCGCCCCGCACGACCGCTCGGGCAGAATCATCATCGCGACGGCCGGCGGCGTCGCCGCCGAGAGGATCGGCCAACTCCACCAACACCATCATGCCGCGCCGCGCACGCCCGCCCCGTGGCCGCATCAGGTCGGGGTGATGCCGCCCCGGGCGCAGTGGTTCCAGGACCGAGCCGAGACCGACCGGCTGGCCCAGGTCCTGGCCGCGGGCGGGACAGCGGTCGTCGAATCCGCTGACCAGGCGCAGGTGGGCGGGGTGCTGGTGGGGATGGGCGGGGTCGGCAAGACCCAGCTTGCCGCCCACTACGCCCGCACCGCGTGGCAGCAGGGCGAGCTGGACGTGCTGGTGTGGATCACTGCGAGCAGCCGCACCGCCGCCGTGACCGGGTACGGGCAGGCCGGCGTGGAACTGCTCGGAGCGGACCCGAACGGCCCGGAAAAGGGCGGCCCGGCAAAGGCGGCACAGAGATTCCTGGCGTGGCTGGAACCCAAACCACAGCAGCGGCCGTGCCGGTGGCTGGTTGTGCTGGACGACATCGCCGATCCCGCCGACCTGCGCGGCCTGTGGCCGCCCGCCAGCCCGCAGGGCCGCACCGTCGCCACCACCCGTCGCAAGGACGCGGCCCTCACCGGAGGCGGCCGGCGTCTGATCGAGATCGGCCTGTTCACCCCCGCTCAGGCCCTCGCCTACCTCACCAGCGCCCTAGCCCGGTACGGCCGCCACGAGCCCGAGCAGGAACTCGCCGCCCTCGCGGAGGATCTAGGGTATTTGCCGCTGGCCTTGTCGCAGGCCGTCGCCTACCTCATCGACACCGGCAGCGGCTGTCGCACCTACCGGGACCTGCTCCGCGACCGCACCCGCGCCCTGGCCGACGCCGCCCCCGACACCCTGCCCGACGACCAAACCCACACGGTAGCCGCCGCCTGGACCCTGTCCCTGGAACGCGCCGACATCCTGCGCCCGGCCGGCCTGGCTCGCCCCGTACTCCAGCTCGCCTCCTTCCTGAGCCCCAACGGCATCCCCGCCACCGTCCTGACCAGCCAACCCGCCCTCACCCATCTGACCGGCCACCTAGCCGCCTCCAGCCCCGGCGCCGGTCCGGTCACGGCGGAACAGGTCGAACTGGCCTTGGGGGCGCTGCGCAGGCTCAGCCTCATCGACCACACCGTCGACAGTCCCCATCAAGCGGTCCGCGTCCACCAGCTCGTCCAGCGCGCCGTCCGCGAGACCCTCACCCCCGCCCAGCACCACCAGTTGGCCCACACTGCCGCCGACGCCCTCCTCTGCGTCTGGCCCGAGCCCGAGCGTTACACCGCTCTCGCCACAGTTTTGCGCGCCAACACCGCCGCCCTCAGCACCACCGCCGAGGACGCGCTGTACCAGCCCGACGCCCACCCCGTGCTCTATCAGGCAGGCCATAGCCTCGGCGAGGCCTTCCAGACAACTGCCGCCCGCGACTACTTCGAGCGGCTCACCGAAGCCACCACCCGCCACCTCGGCGCAGACCACCCCTCTACCCTCACCGCCCGGCAAGGCCTCGCCTGGTGGCAGGCCAGGGCGGGGGACGCGGCCGGAGCCGCCGACACCTACGCCAAAATCCTCCAGCACCAGCTGCGAATGCCGGGCCAGGACAATTGGTCCATCTTCGCCACCCGGTACAGCCTCGGCCGCCAGCGGGGGAAGGCGGGGGACGCGGCCGGCGCCGCCGACGCCTTCGGTGGACTCCTCGAGCACCAGCTGCGAGTGCTGGGCCCGGACGACCCCGACACCTTCATCGCGCGGCAATGGCTGGCCTGGTGGCGGGGGGAGGCGGGGGATGCGGCTTGGGCCGCCGACGCCTTCGCCGAACTCCTGCACGACAAGGTGCGGATGCTGGGCCGGAACCACTACAGCACCCTTGACACCTGGCACTGCCTCGCCCATTGGCGCGGGGAGGCGGGGGATGCGGCTGGGGCCGCCGGCGCCTACGCCGAACTCTTTGACCGCCAGTCGCGGATGCTGGGCCGGGGCCACCCCGACACCTTTGCCACCCTGGACAGTCTCGCCCATTGGCTGGGGAAGGCCGGGGATGCGGCCAAGGCCGCCAGCGCCTACGCCGAACTCCTTGAAGGCCAGTCGCGGATGCTGGGCCGGGGCCACCCCGACACCTTCGCCACCCTGGACAGCCTCGCCCATTGGCTCGGGAAGGCCGGGAATGCGGCCGGTGCCACGGACACCTACGCCAAACTCCTCGACGGTCAATTGCGGGTGCTGGAACCAGACCATCCCGACACCCTCACCACCCAGCGCAACCTGGCCTATTGGTGGAGGAAGGCGTGGGGCGACGCTGCCGATGTCGGGCAGTGATCCCCGGTACTGGTCTCTGGCACGGCATCACCTTCCAGGCGACCCAGCCGCGCCTCACGCCCCCGACGTGCTGGAAGAACCTGACGAGAACGGCGAGGCACCCTCACCGCCCCGCCGACGTCGCGCCGACCCTGAGCTTCGGCTTCTCAATCGGGCAGGGCCGCCCGGCCTGGGTGGGCCAGGTGCGCACGAGCTGCCGGGAGGTGGAGGTGGGGGGAGGTGGCGGCGGATTATTACCGCCGCCGCACCCCCCTGCACAGCCCGGTCTGCTCATCTGCCGCAACAGCAGCAGGACGTCGCCGCCGCTGAGGCCGGGTACGGGCTGAGCGGCGTACTCAACGGCCTGTCCCACGCCCTGTACGTCAACCACCCGGCCGCCGTGACGTCCGCCGACTTCAAGCCCGCCCACCTGCCGGTTTGCCGAGCTCGGGCTTCAGATCCCGCCGATGTCATGAGCGAGTTGCTGCGGCACTGCTCGCCTACTCGCGGTCTTCTCAGCTCAGTGCTTGTCGGTCATGCCGAAGTCGTCCTCGACCTCTGGCGAGGCCCAGGAAGCCGAGAGGCGCCGGTGATCGGTGATGGAGCCGAGCACGACGTGTTCGGCGAGCCGGCGGGCTCGCCCGTTGCGGCGGGCGAGCGCGGTGAGCTGCCTGGCACGGCCGATGCCGGAAGCGCCGTAGCACCAGGAAGGACGCCCCGCTCGGCTGCCGCTGACAGGCCCGTCCAGGAAGTCCCGCAGCGACCGGTGTTCGGGCCTCCACAAGAGGCTGAGGCCCCCTGTCCGGTGACCACCGTGCTTTATCGCCAGGGCAACCGAGTCGGCGGACAGACGGGGCCACGCGTGAGTTCTCTGCCGAGCCCCGTCGCCCGGTTGCGCGCAATCAGCGCTCATGACGAGGACGTGGCGCCCTGCCGCGTCAGATCGTTGGTGACGTCGTCGACGGCCTTCACGAGTGCGTCCTTGCACAGGTAGCCGCAGGCGTCCCCGCCAGCCGTGGCGTCGACGCTGTCCGAGTTGTCGAGCAGCTCCTTCTTGATCCAGGCTCGGCACTCTGGGGTGATGTTTGACGTCTTGCCGGGACGGGCGCGGGGATATTCCCAATGACACGTCCATCGAGGGATGCGGCGGTCGGTGCTCTCCGCGTCCGCGGGGATGGTCCCCGCCTCGACCTCTGGGGAGCTGATGACCCTGGCCCGCCCGGCAAACCGTACTGTCACGCGTCACGCCGTCCCGCGGAGCTGGCCTGGAGGGGATGCAGGAACGATCGGAGTCCGGGCGGTAACAGAGCCATCTCGGAAGCGTCAGGGTTCGATGATCTTGCTGTGGCTGGTGTGATCCCGGCGAACGAGCCGTCCTGGATGGCTCACCGTCACGACAGCTCGGTTTGATAACCTGTGGCGATGGACGAGGTGTTGGACGAGGGGCCGTTCTTTCACGGCACAAAGGCCGATTTGCAGGTCGGAGATCACCTCACCGCCGGTTTCCGTTCCAACTACCGGCCCGAAATCGTGATGAACCACATCTACTTCACCGCGTTGCGCGACGGTGCGGGACTCGCCGCCGAACTCGCCGCTGGCGACGAGACCCCGCGAGTGTATGTCGTCGAACCGACCGGGGAGTTCGAGAACGACCCCAACGTCACCGACAGGAAGTTCCCTGGCAATCCCACCCGCTCCTATCGCAGCAGGGAACCACTCCGGATCGTTGGCGAGGTCACCGACTGGACGCGACAGACACCCGAAGCTCTCCAGATGTGGCGAGACCGGCTCGCCGCAATCCGTCTGGATGACCGCACCGAAATCATTAACTAGGTGTATGAGGCCATAACGTTGGTGACGCCAACCGGAGCACGGGAAGCAGGCGGCTGGCCGCCGGCGGTGCTGCGGGGTCGGTGGTAGTTGTAGTGCACGTTCCACACGGCCACGGCATCTGACCGTTGCCTCTCGGAAGTCCAGGTACGGGCGTACAGAAGTTCTTCGGCCAGGATCCGGTTGTACCTCTCCACTTTGCCGTTGTGTTTGGGCGCGTAGGGCTTGGTCCGCTTGTGCCTGGCCCCGAGCAAGGCGCGCGTGAAGGCGTCGGCGCGGTAGCAGGCTCCGTTGTCGGTCACGATGCGTTCGATATGGGTGATCCCGTGTGCGGCGAACCAGGCCCGGGCTCGGTGCACGAACGCGACTGCAGTTGTTGCCTTCTCGTCCGGCAGGGGCTCGGTGTAGGCCATCCGGGTGTGCCCGTCGATGGCGGAGTGCAGGTACACATACCCGCGCCGACTCCCTTTGGATTTTGCCCGCGCTGCGGCCAGCGCCTGTTCTGAATCTCGTCCGTGGGCACGCCACCCGCCACCGTCAGGTATCCGCCCGACCTTCTTCACGTCGACGTGCACCATGTGCCCAGGCCGTTTCGCGACGATCACACGGGGCGTTCGGTTGGAGTCTCCGTCAGGGTCGATGCATCGACGACGGTTCAACCCGAGCTGGGCAAGGATTCGGCTCGTGGTGCGACGGCTGGTGCTAACGCCAGTCTCGTTGAGTTCAAACGCGATCCGAGCCGCTGACCACTTGTGCTCGCGTCGCATCGCCTCGATCTTGGCCACCGTGTCTGCACTAGTGGCCGTAGGCTGATGGCGCGGGGTCGACGACCGGTCCAGCAGTCCGACATCTACGTGTTTGCGCCACCGATTCACCCACTTCGACGCGCAAGCCCGCGAGATTCCCATCTCCGCGGCAACATGCGCGATCGGTCGGGTCTTGCAGCGTTCGATCAGGCGATGTCGGCCCTCCACGGTGAGCGGAGCGTTTGCATGTACCCGTCGCACTCCCATCAGTCTTCGAGCTTGTCGAGGAGCCTACTCAGGGCGGCGGGGTCTTCGAGGTGGGCGAGGTGTCCTTGGCCGGCCAGTGGATGGACCGTGCAACCGCGGAGTCTGCTCACGACCCGCTGGAACGAGGTTCCGTACGGCTCCGCGCCGACGTTCCGCTCGCCGACGATCAGGTCGATGACGGCCGCGTGGGAGCCGAGATCTGCGCCAAGTTCGGCATCGGATAGCGCCTGCAGTTCCGAGTAGAGCGGTTCGCTCAGTCTGCGCAACGTCGACCACGCACCGTGATCAGCGCGCAGCGCATCGACGTACTCCGCGGAAAAGCCTGACACTTGTTCGTTCACGATCTCGACCGCTCGATCCCAATCCTGTGCAGCATCTGCGGCGCGGAGCGAAGGCAGCGCGGCGTTGCCGAAGCTGGGGTCGACCGGCTCGTAAGCGATCACATGGCTCATCGGACGTTCGCACGCAAGAAGCAGGGCGACCAGGCCCCCGTAGCTCCAACCGAAGACGGCCTTCGGCTCACCGACGGCCTCGATCACTGCGCATAGGTCGTCGACCTCAGTTCGCAACGAATACTGGCCTCCGAGCGGTCCTGAGGGTGCTCGCCCCCGGCGATTGACAATAGACACCGACGGCCACGCCTCAAGAGAGCGAGCAACGTGCCGCCAACTGTGCGCATCGCTCATCACGCCGGGCATCATGAGCAGCCCCGGCTCCGCCGCATCGCCGTAGATGTCGACGCTCACCCAACTGCCGTCAGGACGCGGCACCTTCTTCTGTATCGATTGCTCCATAACGTGCATTATGGAGCATCCGCTCTATAATGCAAGTATGCATCCCAGTCGAGCAGGACGACCCCCCCAGTTCAATCGAGCCACGGTTGTGCTCGAAGCGGCACGGCTCTTCTGGCAACGCGGCTACTCCGGCACGTCCACGCGGGCACTGAGCGCCGCGCTTCGGCTGTCCACTTCGAGCATCTATGCCGCGTTCGGGAGCAAGGCGGGGCTGTTCGAGGAAGCGGTGCGAACGTACGCCGAGCGGTACCGGATCATCTACCAGGATGCGTGTGCGCAACCCGACTTCGCTGACACCCTCGACCAATTGTTCCGTCGATCCGTCGAAGAGTTCACCCAGCCCAACTCAGGGCACCCGGGCTGCCTGGTGAGCAGCGCTGCGATGACGGACAGTCCGGATACGATCGACACTCGCGCCTACCTCGACGACCTTTACGCGTCGAACCAGCGCCTGCTGCACAAGCGCATCGAACAAGCTCAGAAGGATGGGCAAGTCCCGAAGCACACAGACCCGGCCACACTCGCTGCGTCGCTTCAAACTTTCTGGCACGGACTATCCGCGCAGTCAAACCAGGGCCTCGGGCGCAACGACCTCCTCCGTCTGGCAGATCTCGTCGTCTCAGTGCTGCCTGGCGGACGCGCGTCAACAACCTCCTGACCCGCAACAACGCTGACCAACCTGCGCCGCCGCAAGGCAGCGCTGAACTTGCGGCGACTCCAGGCCCTCCCTCAACTCGGCCTGTTGGCACGGCGGGTGGGCGCGGCCTCAACAGTCACGTGCTGCGATGATCGCCTGGATGAGTGGATGGCTGCTGCCCAGTGCCCAGCGGCAGTCTTCCTTCAGCGCAGCAGTGCGGCAGCCGCCTGCGCGCCTTGGGTGCGGCGAGTGACCAGGGCGTGGTCATAGCGGGTGGCCAGGGTGGTGATTGAGGACCAGGGCGGCCCAGGCGATGGCGCCGATCCGGGAGGTGGCCCACATCAGCCCGGCGGCGGCGCAGATGGTCAGCTTCATCCCCGAGACCGCGACGTCATGTCAGGCGTCGCGCGAAGGAACGCGGGCTGCGAGTTCGGCCGCGAAGCGCCACGCTTGCGCTCCCCAGTCATGGTCCGTCGTGCCGAAGTGGTGGAGGACGTCCAGCAACTCGTGAGCCTCCGAGAGAGTGAACAGAGCCGGACGCGGTTCGTGAACTTGAGGCATGCTGGCTACGGGATCGCCGAGTCCGTCCATGTCGGACGTAACGGGCCCGACCGCGCTGGTTGCGGGCGCCGGCCAGCCCGGTCAGGGCCTTTGCCGACCTCATGCCCCGGTGGAAGCCCATGGAACGGTCGTCAGGCCGGCGTACAGAGCCGGTCGAAGCTGCGGCGGGGTGACCGTCGGGTGAAGGCAGCGTGGGGGAGTTGGTGTCTGCGCCAGTCCGACCGGTTCAGCAGCTTGTGCGGGGACGTTGCCGGCGGGGTCAGTAAGGCGCTGAGCAGGTGGCGGATCTCCGGGACGGTCAGGTCGATCGGGCTCTGCTGCGGGGGTGCCGGTTGGGTTGTGCGGTCCTGGCCGGTGTCGCACCGACCCACACGATCACCCGTCATGGACTGACCCGCCATTCCGGCCGCACCTTCCGCCGCCAGTCCGACGGGCTGAGCCCGCGCACCCGCTTGAACGCCACACTGAACGCGAACGCATCTTCGTATCCGACCTCGCGCGCCACTGCGGCGACGGTCTCCTCGGTGTCCCGCAGCAGGTCCGCCGCCAGGGCCATCCGCCAGCCGGTGAGGTATGTGAGGGGAGGCTCGCCGACCGCGCTGGTGAAGCGTGCGGCGAAGGTGGCCCGGGACTGGCCGACTCGCGCGGCCAACTCGGCGACTGTCCACCGGTACGCCGGGTCCTCGTGCAACAGACGCAGAGCGTCGCCGACGGCCGGGATGGCCAGCGCCCCGTACCAGGAGGGTAGTTCGGCCTGCGACCGAGCGCACCAGCTGCGCATCGCCAGCACCAGTATCAGGTCCAGCAGCCGGTTCAGGACGGCGTCCTGGCCGGGTTCCTCGTGGGCCACCTCGGCCGCGAGCAGGTCCAGCGCCGCCCGAGTGCGTGGCCCAGCGGGCACGACGGCCAGCGATGGGAGCATGTCCAGCAGGCGCTCGCCCACGTCGCCGCGGAGTTCGTAGGCTCCTCGGAGCAGGGCGGTGGCGCCGGGCAGTCCGTCGCCGTACGTGCGGGGTGCCAGGTTCTGCCGGGCCGCCGTCCCTGTGTCCATGACGTGCTTCCTTCCGCCACGGATCATCACCTGCGGCGGGGTGTCTGGGGCGTCGGCGATCGTGTACCGGGTGGTGCCGCTGATCAGGGCGATGTCCCCGGCGGCCAACCGGACCGGCGCGGCCTGCGGGTCGTCGTCGAGCCGGACCGATGCGTGGCCGCCGAGGGTGGCCACGACCGTGAGCGGAGGGGCGTCGGCGAAGGTCATGGACCATGGTGGCCGCTGGATCAGCTGCCGGATCTGCGCGTTCCTGGCTCGGGCCCGGTGCAGCAGATCGCTCAGGACGTCCACGTCGGCCACGCTAGACGATTACAAAGGGATTGGCGACGGTCTCCCATGGATCGTCTGTCTCCACCGCGGTTGTCTGGAGGGCATGAAGACCATCCTCGTTCTCGGCGGCACCGGCACGACCGGCCGCCGCATCGCCCGCCGCTTGACGGCCGACGGCCTGCCGGTCCGTACGGCCTGCCGCACCGGCGGCGACGTCCACTTCGACCTGGACGACCCGGCGACCTGGGCGCCCGCCCTCGATGGAGCCGGCGCCGTCTATCTCGTGGAGCCCAACCTGCAGCCCGGCGTGGACCGGCAGGCGCGCATCCCGCGCCTGGTGGCCGATGCGGTCGCCGCGGGCGTGCGGCGGCTGGTGCTGCTCTCCGCCCACGGCGTCGGCCGGGCCGACAACGGCCACCCGCTCAAGGTCGCCGAACAGGCCGTTCGTGACTCCGGCGTCGACTGGACCATCCTGCAACCCGATTGGTTCGCACAGAACTTCAGTGAGTCCTTCTGGCTGCCGGGCGTCCTGGCCGGAACCCTCTTCCTGCCCACCGGTGACGGGAGCACGCCGTTCGTCGATGCCGAGGACATCGCCGAGGTCGCCGCCGCGGCACTGGCCGAGGACCGCCACAGCGGACAGACCTACCAGCTGACCGGCCCGCGGGCGATCGGCTTCGGCGAGGCGGCTGACCTGATCGCCGCTGCCACCGGCCGGACGGTCCGTCACCTCGATGTCGACCCGGACGTCTTCGTGGACCGTATGGTCGCCGAAGGCGTGCCGGCCGACGTTGCTCGTCTCCTCACCGGCTTGCTCGTGGAAGTCCGCGACGGCCGGGGCGCGGGCGTCTCCGACGGTGTGGAGCGGGCACTCGGCCGACAGCCCCGATCGTTCGAGGACTTCGTCACCGAGGCTGCCGTCGCAGGCCGCTGGAGCTGACCCGACGGCCCACCGGTTGGCACTCCGAGGTGACGACGCAAGATTGCGTCGGACCCGGAGCGAACGGGAACGGCCACCGCGTGATCATCAAGAGCTATGTGGACTCATACGATCACGCGGCGGCCGCGGGCCACAACATGGACAACGCCCGCCGGCGGGCGATGTTCGACCAGGCCATGGACCGGATCGCGGGTCGGTTCAAGCGGGTGGAACCCGTGACACAGCCCGCGCCTTCGTGCTCGGACTGCTGTCCTGCGTCGAGCGGAAGGACTGCTGGCGGCTGGCCGAACAATCCGGCCACGCCCGCCCCGGCCCGATACAGCGGCTACTACGAAGCGCCCGCTGGGACGCCGGCGTGGTCCGTGACGACATCCGCGCCTACGTCCTCGAGCACCTCGGCGCCGACAACAGTGTGCTGATCGTCGACGAGACCGGCTTCCTGAAGAAGGGCACCGCGTCGGCGGGCAGGCAGCGCCAGTACACCGGCACCGCGGGCCGGATCGAGAACAGCCAGGTCGGAACCGTCTACGGAGCGGTCCAACAGGACTTGACTGCCGAAGGGACGAAAATGGGGCCCTGCACGTCTCCCTGCGTCGCGAGCGCTGACGTTCACCGACCCACGCCCGCTCCTCACAAACGGCCGAGCGCCCACCGACGCGAGGGACGGACGCCCGTCGGCAGCGTGACCGGACGGAGCCGCTTTGTGGGCTGGCCAGAGAGGCCATTTGACCCAAAGTTCTTCACGCCGATGTAGATCAGGACGAACTCGACCGCGTTGTGTCCTCGTGCTTGCCATAGATCCTCGGAACCGGCCGGGACGGCGAATGCGAAGAATCTCAAGGGGGCCGACCTTTCGCTGTCGTCGATGAGAGGGCGATGGCGGCGAGGTTGCGGTGTCTGGCGGACCACGGGGCCCGGTCAGGCGGCGGGCAGCGGTCGGTTCCCGTGCGGGCGCAGGCGGTCGGTGAGGAATGCGAGGATCTCGTCGCGGGCCCGGACCGTGGGGTGGCCGGCCTCGTCGACGAGATGGGCGGTGACGACGCTGTGTGGGGTGCCAACCAGGTCGGCGAAGAAGGGCGGTGGGGCCGGGTTGGCGGCGCTGTCCGGTAGGACGCGTCCGTCGAAGGCGTCGCCGAGCAGCGCGCGGTAGGCGGCAAAGCGTTGCCCCGTGCACCAGCGGTCGCCCTCGAAACGGTAGGCGAGGACGGTGAGTCCGTCGCGGTCGAGCCGGTCGCGCACCTCGCGTGCGTCCGCCGCGTCGAGTTCGAGTCCGCCGGGGTCGTCGAGCGGCAGCGACGGGTGGTTGACCACCGGGGCGATCACCGCCGGCTCCAGGGCCATGGTGAGGGCGAAGTTGCCGGTGAAGCACATACCGATCGCGCCCACCCCCGGCCCACCGCACGCGATGTGGGCCTGCCGCGCCAGGCCGCGCAGCCAGACCGTCACCGGGCTGGTGCCGCCCCCGGCGAAGGCGCGGAACTCCGCGCTGACACAGGCGCGGCGGACAACCTCCCGGCCGCCCTCGACCGTCGGGAAGGCGCCGTCCGTCCCGAACAGGGAGGGCACATGGACGGTGAAGCCCGCGTCCCGCACCCAGCGCGCGAGCCTCAGGACGTCGGGACTGATGCCCGGCATCTCGGGCATCACCACGACCGCGGGCCCAGTCCCGGCCATGTACACCGTCTTCACCACCCCCTCCACGGCCACGCTCCGGCGGATGAAGTCGGTGATCGCATCGTTGTCGCTCATGGGGCCAGCCTGGGCCCGGGGTGGTCCACCGGGTGAGGGGCCAGATCGCCAAGGGCAGGGGTAATCTCGCCACACGCGAGGGAGGCGAGCGGTACGCGGTCGGCGACCCCGGGGCCGGGGACAGCAGGGGGACGGGAGCGATGGCGGAGTCGGCACGGCAGGTGGAGCACGGTGCAGGTCCGGGCGCCGCACCGAGTGCGCTGCGGGTCGGGGTCCTTGCATACCCCGACTGCTTCGCGTCCGAAGTGTTCGGCGTCCCCGACCTGTTGACGATGGCGGGACATGTCGCCGGACCGGAGGCGCCCGGCTACCGGGTGTCGGTCGTATCGCCCCGCCGCCGGGTCACCGCCTCGGGCGGCGCGAGCCTTGACGTGCGTCCCTTGCGCGAGGTCGACGTCCTCGTGGTCCCCGGCTTCGAACTGAGCCCGGACACGGACCTCGACGGGCGGCTCGCGCGGCTCGCCCCCGAGGTCGCGGCGATCCGCGCGCAGGCCGCCGCCGGCACCGCCGTCGTCTCCCTCTGCGTCGGTGCGTTCCTGCTCGCCGAGGCCGGGCTCCTCGACCGGCGCCGGGCCACCACCTCCTGGTTGCACGCCGGCGAACTGGCCAGGCGCTGCCCGGACGCCGACGTGCGGCCTGAGCACCTGGTCGTCACCGACACGGGGGTGACGACCACAGCCGCCTTCAGCGCCATGTACGACTTCACGCTGGACCTGATCCGCCGACACAACGGCCCCCGGGTGGCACGCACCACCGCACGGTTGGCGCTCGTCGACGACGCGCGGACCTCTCAGACCCCGTACGTCGACCCGCGGCTCCTCCCGCAGCCCGGCCGGGAGTTCTCTCAGCGGGTCATGCGGCGGCTCGACCAGAACCTCGCCGAGCGATACGACCTCGCCGCGCTCGCGGCGTCTTTTCGGGTCAGTACCCGCACGCTGCTGCGCCGCTTCGCCGAAGAGACCGGACGCAGCCCGCTGGCCCATCTGCAGGCCTCCCGGGTCCGCCGCGCCCGCCATCTTCTGGAGACGACAGACCGCACCGTCGCCGCCGTCGCCGCGGCCGTCGGCTACCGGGACCCCGGTACCTTCGCTGCCCTCTTCGCCCGCCACACCGGCCACCGCCCGAGCGCCTACCGGGCCGCCTTCCGCCGCACGGCCCGGGCGTCCAGCCCGGACGGTGGCGTCTAGCCGCCTTCCGATCATCGGTTCGTTGGTGGGCCGTATCAACGTTGATCTGCCCTCCGCGCACGGCTGAGATGGACGCTTCGGCCGCTCCGAGGCGGGACGTTCAAAGATCTCAAATGCGGTGGCAGTGAGCCGGCCCGCCCCACGCGACCCGACGGCACGAAGGGCAACGGACGCCCCGGCGAAGGCGTCGACCCGAGCAAGCCGCGTCCATCGCGCCCGTGCAACAGCAGCTGCGGCACGGCGCACGGGCTGTTGGCCCGCTTGGACCGCGTCTGCCGGGTCAGCGGCGGTGGTTGGGCTTGAACCGCCGGGGACGCAGGCGCCCCCGCAGGCGCCTCTGCCGGACCGTGGACCACAACATGAGGGCTTCGGCGTACGCGGCCGGGTTGCCCTCGGAGCGGGCGGCGTTGTGCAGAGCGCGTATGCCGGCGACGGTCGTTCTTCGGGATGCTGGAGGCCCGTCCCGACAGAGCCGCGCGGGCGGCTGCGTAGGCGTCGATGGGGTCCGGCTTGCCGATGCGGCGGCGTTCGCCCCGGTCGGGACGGTTGACCTCGACGACTGGGTGCCCATGTGAGCCGGCGGCGCTGATGAAGCCGGCTCCGTAGGACGAGGTGCCTTCCACGCCGACCGCGATCACCTGGCCGTGTGCGTCCAGGAAGGCCAGGGCCGCCGCGTATCCCGCGGCGGTGGTGGTGAACTCGGCGCCCGCGAGGTGGCCGCTGTTGTCGCTGATGACCGCGACGTGGAGGGTGTCGGCATGGGAGTCGACCCCGCCGAACACGTAGTGGTCCGCGGTGTCCGCTGCGACCGCTGATGTCATGCCGATGACGCATTCCAGTCGGTGGCGACACCGGCCGGGGGCGCAGACAGGACATTGAGGAGGCTTCCGGCCAGGCTCCTATCAGGTCATGTTCCGCCCGGCCGGAGCCATAAGAACAGGTCCGGGTCGTCGGACAGAACAGCTTGAGGACAACCCAGCAGGGCGTCAGTCAGTGCCCGAGCCACGACTACCGGAACCTGAGTATCAGCATCAATGTCAGTGCCCGGTGGCAGGATCGGCCCGGTGATCCGTTCACGGACAGGGGGAAGTTGTGACGAGTACTTTCGAATGGCCACGCGAAGCGAGCAGCGAGAACTCCGCGGCCCTGGAGCAGTGGCTCGGCGAGCACGGGTGGGAGGTCGATCCGACGGTATTCATGACCGGCGCGCGGGGTCCGGCCGTCCAGGTCCGCCGGATTGGCGCAGCGTGGCGGGACGGGGAGCCGGGGCTGCTGATCCTGCCCGGTGAAGTGGCGGAGTACGACGGCGGCCGGGTGCGCATCGCCACCCGGCCGGCCGCGGTCTCGCCGGCCCCCTAGGCCCAGCGCCCCACATACTTCCGGCCCCCCTCGACGTCAGTGTCGAGGGGGGCCGGTGTTGTTAGTAGCGGGGACAGGATTTGAACCTGCGACCTCTGGGTTATGAGCCCAGCGAGCTACCGAGCTGCTCCACCCCGCGTCGATACGCCCAGCTTACGGCATACGCGCGAGCTGAAGGCCACCACCCCGAGTGGTCCGAGAAACGGAGCGCGCGAGGCGCCCGCAGGGGAACGGCACTGGAATCCCAGCTCGGACACCAGGGGACATGTGCCGGCCAGCTGGCTGAGGTGGACTGGGCGCCCTGGAGCACGATGCCGAGCCTCTGTCCGTTGCCCCCAGGTCAGGCCTGTGGAACGCCACGCAATTCCCTACCGGCAGCGTCAGTTTCCCCACTCGGACGTTCGAGCCCGACCGGGACTGTATCGGGTACCCCGCCCTCGTCGTACGGCTGACCCTACGCGCCCGCGTTGGGTCGCTGTGGCGGCCACTCGGGGGCGGGGTCCTCGGTGAGCAGCGGCCGGAGAGCGCCGAGAATCGCGCCGATGCAGACGTCGCGCAACTGGGTGCGGGTGCAGGTCTCGTGGGTGAGCCAGTCGACACAGAGGACCTGGACGAAGACCAGCCAGCTTTTCAGGACGCCGGACACGGCCTCACGAGCACTCTCGTCCGCGAGTGGGAGTACGGCCAGAAGTCGCGTACGAAGTGCGTCCAGCTCGTTCGTCATGATCGTCTGGATCACGGGATCGCCCGCGAGAACCCGATTCGCGGCGAGGACGGCGTTGCGGTTCGCCATGAAGTAGTCGAGATGGACCTCCATGCCCTGGATGAGCTGCTCCACCAAGGAGTCGGCGGGGTCAAGCCGGGTCTCGGCGAGCAGCTGGTCCGCAGCCTGCTGGTATACGGCCGCGAAGAGGGCGTGCTTGCTGGGGAAGTGACGGTAGAGCAGGGCTCGGGAGACGCCGGCCTCTTCGGCGACTTCTTCCATCAGGACGTCGTCGTACGAGCGTGCGGCGAAGAGCCGCGCTCCGACGGTGAGGAGCTGGGCGCGGCGGTCGGCGGGGCTGAGTCGTTGGCGGGGAGGCACGAACGAAGACTACTTGACATGTGTCTACTAGCACATCCAGCCTAGTAGGCACATGTCAACTAAGCTCCACCGGGACAGCTCGGAGGGATCATGGCAAGGACTCTGCGTACACTCACACAGTTGATGGGCTGGTCCAGCGTGGTGATCGGCCTGTACCACGTGGTCCTCGGTAACGCGGCGATCCCCGGAGCCAGCTCTGCCGGCGCGACGGTCGACAGCTGGGGCCGGTTCATGGGGGCCAGCTTCGTCGGCTATGGGCTGGCGTGGCTGTGGGCCGCACGGCAGCGGCCGATCCCGGCTCGGGCGGTGCGGTGGCTGGCCGGCGTTTTCCTGCTGGGCGGCATGGGCCGGCTGCTCTCGCTCGCCGCGCACGGCTGGCCGCAGTGGTTTCAGACCGTGCTGGCGGTGATCGAACTCAGCCTCCCCCCGGTCTTCTTCTGGCTGGCCGGCGCGGAAGAGCGCATCTCGCTCAGCGATGCGGAGACCGTGGCCACCGGGCGCTGAACGCCCTCGAGGTGACGAGCCGGGGCCCCTCCACACCACCGGCGCCCTGGACCCAGCACGCGCCCAGGCCCTCGAACGCCTCGGCATCATCTGGCGCCCCCGCCGGCAGGCCTTCGACAATGGCAGCTGCGTGACGCCCGCCGCGGACGGCTACCTGCGGAACGGCAGGATCCCATGGACGCGGCGGGCTGCTCCTGACTGATGACGGGGATACACTCCTCCGCCGGAGGGGATCACGGGGTGAGTGAGATGGACGAGGCGCCCGCGGCGCCAGGTCTGCTGCGCCGGGCGCTGCCGCACAGCAGGCGCGGCCGGTTGCTGCTGATATCCACGCTGGTGCTCGTGCTTGCGGGCAGCGGGCTCGGCACGTGGGCGGCGGACACCTGGCCGTGGCCGAAGAACCGCTACTGCTGGGGCGCCTGGGAAGAAGGCAGCGGCCCGGACTTCCTCGGCGACGAGGCCTTTGGCGACGATGACGACGGCTCACGCACCGGCAAGGAGACAGCGCCCACCCGCGAGCGCCCGACCGGCAGCTGCGAGGTCTCCATCGCCGGCGACTACAAGAGCAGTTACGACGGCGACAAGGTCTCCATCCTCCAGCAGGTGTCCGTTGAGTACGGCCCGGTACCCAAGTCCGCGGAGGCCCGGCTGGCGATGGTCCAGGACGGTTTCCTGGGCGGCGACATGGTCCCGCTCCCGGACGGCCTGCCGGGCACGGTGAACGGGCGCGGCGGTCTGCTGGTGCTTCCGAAGTCCTGCGATGCGAAGGACGGCCGGCGGACCGTCGTCACGATGGAGGCGTCCGGCACGTACACCAGCGGCCCCTCGTACACCCAGAACGATCCGGCCGACCTGGGTGGCGCCCGGGAGGCGGCGGTGCTTCTCGTCGCGGCGGCCAACCGCGGGATGGCAGCGGCCGGTTGCGCACCGGACGAGCCGCTGAAGGTCAGCTCGCCGGTCTACGACCTGCCGGGCAAGCGGGGGCGCATCTTCGGTACCTCCGACGACGTCTGCGGAATCCGCGGCCTGCACCTCGACACGGAGGACATCGAGGACCAGACCGGCGCGGTCACCCGCGACCTGCAGACGTGCAGCGTCCGCGGCGATCGCGACGGTGTGCCGTACCTGGAGCTGGCGATGGTCGCGCAGCCCCGGCTGGCCGCGGTGTTCGACGGCATCGCGGGCGAACGCCCCGCGGCCCGCGGCTGGCGCGGCACGGGCACCATCGGCGAGAAGCACGCGATCGTACGAGCCGACTGCGCCGGCCGGCCCGCCACCTTCCTGATGGGCGCCTCCACCGACCCCGGCCACCTCGCCGCCTTCGCCAACGCGGCCGCCGCCCGCCTGGGCTGCGCCCCCATCGCCCCCAAGGAAGCCGCCCGGTGAGCAGCACTGCCAACGAGCCGAACCGATACGAGCAGCCCCTGCCCGCCGAGCGGGAACTGCTCAGCGAACGGCGCCTGCCCCGGTGGCACTGGCGCAGACTGCTGCGCGGACGGGTCCGGCCACTGCTGGCCGCAGGTCTCGCCGGGATGCTGCTCGGCGCCGGCGGGATGGCCTGGCAGACGCAGGCCGGGCCGTTCGCGCCGGACGAGGTGTGCTGGGGCGCCCTGTCCCGCGACGACCTCGCCGCAACGTTCCGCAAGCCGGAGGACGTCAAGGCGGTCGAGGCGCCCGTGCTGCACGGTGAGCGCTCCATGGACGGCCCCACCGGCAGTTGCCAGTTGACGAACAGCGACGGCGACGCATGGGCGCTCACCGCCCGGGTGCACCGGCTGGACGACCGCAATGGCGACGACGGCAAGTGGGCCGACGAGTTCCTCTCCGCCCGTCTCACCCCGCTCGGCGGCGGCCTCCTGGGCATGGCCTCGGACAACCGCGCCTGGCTCGCCATCCCGGACGGCTGCCTGGGCCGCCCCGACGACCTCGACGGGCCGGCCGTCGTGGACATCGCCCAGGGCAACTGGATCACCGACATGGAGCCGCGTACCAAGGAGCGGGACGGGATGGCCCGCATGGTCGTGAAGCTCGTCAACAAGGTCAGCGCGGACCTGGGCTGCACCGGCACGATCGCCGATCCGGTCGACCGCCTGCCGAAGGCCGCCCGCTACACCCGCACGGAGAAGCCGAACGCGCTCTGCGGCATCAAAGGGCTGACCCTGGGCAAGAAGCGGAAGGCGGACCAGTACCCCATGATCACCGACGGGCACGGCCCGGTGCGCACCTGCGACCGGGGCATCACCGGCTCGCAGCCGAAGCAGCGCCTGATGACCGTCGAGGACCCGCGGCTGGCCGGGATCTTCACGAGAATGGCGCTGTACGAGGGCGACCGGGTGCGCTCCGCCGCCGGCTACGGCGGCCTCAGCCCCAACCTCGGCGTCTTCCAGGCCCGTTGCCAGGCGGGCGAGACGGTATTCGTCGTACAGGCCAACGAGGGCGGGGCGAGCGCGGACGTGCGTACCCTCTTCCCCCGCTACGTCGCAGCCGAGGCTGCCCGCCTCGGCTGCGGCCCGCTGAAGCTGAACCTGCCAGGGCTGGGCGGGAGCCGCTGACTCCCGCCCGGCACCGTGCCGTCAGTCGCCGCAGATCCTGTCGGCCCAGGGCGAGGCGGTGGCGGGGACGACGGCACTTCACCGTGCAATCCGTACCGCAGGCCACGTTGGAAGTCGCACGCGGCCCGATTCGCGACCTTGTTTCGGCCGAAACAAGGTCACCCCACTTCGACTTCACGAAAGCCCACATCAGAACACCTGCGCGCTCTCGCTCGCGGCGGCTGATCCACCTGTCAATCCCTTTGCGCGACCGAGCAGGTCACCCCTAGCGTGCAAGGGCATAGGAACCGTGCGCCAGGGCAGCGCGCCACACGAATGAGGAGCAACCGCCGTGGGAACCATGGTCTCGGTCAGGGGCTGGCTGCAGTGTGACGACGGACAGCTGGCTCAGATCAAGGAGATCGTGGAAGCAGACGATCCGGAGCACACCTACAGCGGGGGCTGGGCCTTCCCCGCCCGGCAGTACAACGACGTCAGGTGGGCCTTCTACGGGGGCGACATCCGCGCGGTGTCCCTCGACTGGTTCGAGGAGAGGTTGCGTCAGATCGCCCGGATCCCGGCCTCCTACCAGGATGACGAGTACGACGAGAGGCCCCGGGGGCTGTTTCTGGTCAGCCACGACGTCGACGGCATGAGCGAGTGGAGGGTCCACAACGGCGGTCTGGTGATCGGCCTCCCGGATGGGGATTACCACTACCTCGACGCCTAGCCGGATCACGAAGTCGCACTGCAGTACTGGCGCAGGTCGACGACCGTCCGCAGTTTGCCGCTGCTGGAGGTGCGCTCGAACATCTCCCTCCGCATGGTCTCCACGGCGAAGGCCAGCAGACCCTCCGCCCCCGCCGAGGCCAGCTCCGTCACCTCGGCGAGGAGGGCCTGCCGCGCTTCCTCGGGGTCGCTCGCGTACTGCTCGTCGAGCCGGACGGTCAGTACGTCCCGGCCGGAGCCGGACGCGACCAGCAACTGCATCTCACCGTGGTAGCCGAGGCGTTCTTGTGCGGCCCGCAGGATGCGCCGGTAGTTGACGAAGTACGTGCCGACGCGCACGACGTCGCCGTAGCGCCCCAGCAGTTCCAGCCTCGGCACGTGGCTGCCGCACGTGCACGCGCCCTCCACCGCTCGGCCCAGGTCACCGATCTCGTAGCGCTCCAGCCGCTGTCCGGCACGGGTCCGGGAGGTGAAGACCAGCCGTCCCGGCTCGCCCGGTGCCACCGGCCGGTCCGTGTCCGGATCGAGGATCTCCAGTGTGTGCAGATCGGTCAGCACATGGTGGACCGACCCCTCACCCGCCGTGCACTGGTAGCCCAGCGGCCCCAGATCGGTGCTGCCGTACGCGGCGGAACGGATGACCTCGACGCCGAACTCCTCGGTCAGTACTCGGCGTTGCTCAGGGGTGAAGTGCTCTCCGCCGTAGAACACCTTCCTGATCCCGCCGTACGCACGCAGCCGGTCCGCCTCGGCGTGGAACAGTTGCCACAAGTAGGACGGCATGCCGAAGAGGGTGTCCGCCCCGTGGGTGACCAGTGCCTCGACGGTCATGGCGTGGTCGGGACCTGCGGCCATCGGGATCTGGGTGGCGTTCAGGCGTTCCAGAATGGAGAAGAAGCTGATGAAGCTCCCGTACATCCCGCCGCAGTAGAACAGGTTGGCCGCCCGGTCACGGGCCGGGTCGAAGCCGGCGGCGAGCAGCCCGTCGGCTGCGGCGCGCATCTGGTTGTCGTAGTCGTCGCAAGTGAACACTGACAGGGCGGGCGTGCCCGTGGAGCCCCCGCTGCGGAAGTACAGGTGAGCGTGGCGCGGGTCCAGCGAGACGAGAGCGCGCTGCACGCCTTCCTTTCCGAGCAGCGGCGCCTTGGGCGCCGGGGGCAGGACCGGGGGCGCCACCAGGTCGTCCAGGCAGGCGACGGTGCGGAACGCATCGCCCGGCGCACGCACGCTCACCCGACGGCTGTAGCGCTGCAACGCGTAGACCCCGTCGTGTGGCTCACCCTCGTAGCCCTCCAGCATGGAGCCGACCGGGGTGACCCGGGTGACCCCCGCGGCGAAGAGGGCGCGTGACAGCTCGGCCACGTCAGTCGGGCTGCCGCCCACGGCCGCGGTCTGCAGATAGCGGCGCATCGGCCGCAGCGTCGCCGTGACCGTGTGCCGGGGGAGAGGCTTCACCCAGACGCTGCGATGCAGCGGGGAGGCGTCGAGCGCCGACCGGGTGTCCGCCATGACCCGCCACGAACCGTCGTCGGCGGCGAACACGCGGGTGAGGCCGAGGTGCTGTTCGAGCCGGGCCAGCTGCTGCACGGTGGTGATCTCCGCCTGCTCGGCCGGTCCGGACGGTGGCGCGCACAGGGCGTCGGACACCTTAGCCAGCCGCTCGGCGAACCGCCCGGCGAACGCGAAGACGTCGTCGGCTTCCGGGGTGTCGAGATAGATCACCTGAGGGCTGGAGCACGCCTGCTGTTCGAAGCGGCAGACATCCTCGGCGAGCGCGTCGAGTGTGCTGTCGTCGGTCGCTGCTGCGCGGGTCAGGTAGGCGAAGGAGATGCGGTGCCCCCACTCGACGATCCGGCAGCCCGGCGGTGCGATGTCGCTCACCGCGCGTACGGCGTCCTCTCCGCCCCAGGCGGCGATTGCGTCGGCCTGCCCGCACAGCGCCTGGATCCAGTCCTGCCGCGATGAGGGGAAGCGCAGGGCCACCACGCGCTCGGAGATCAGCCCGGTCGGGTCGGCGGCCCCGAGGGCTGCGAGCACGTCCTGGGCGAGTGAGGTGTCGGAGCTGCTGGTCTTCAGGACATTGACGTTGCCCGCCAGCAGGCCCTCGACGACGCTCAGGGGTGCCACGGCGGCGGCGTTTCCGGGCGCGATGTGCACCAGCAGGCCCACGGGCGCCCAGGACTCGTACACCGTCTCGCGGCCGTCCGGCCGGGTCAGCCGCTCCGGCCGCAGCCCGCCCAGTTCCCGGCGCAGCTTGCGTTCCAGCGCCTGCCGGGTGAGCGCGCCGGCCAGCTCGGCCAAGGTGGTCGCGGCCTCGACGGCGGTCAGCTGTCCGGCCAGCCGGCCGTACAGGTCGGAGCCGGGATCGGCCAGGTCACGGCTGACCGCGGCGCAGGCGCCGAGCACCACGTCCGTGGGCAGCGGACGTGCCAGGACCCGCCCGGTCAACTCCGAGAGCCCGGTGAGCCGTCGGCCGGCCTCGGTGTCGTCGATGAACTCGCCCTGCCAGAGGTGAAGTGCGGAGGTGGTCACGACATTCCCTTCATCAGTTCGGCGGCGGCGACCGCGCAACTGCGGTTGCGGCTCACCCCGGCACGGCCGTGCACGGTGAACCAGTCGGTGGACAGCGGGCAGGGGCAGTCCTCGCCCGGGTGCAGCGAGGCGAGGTCGCCCATTACGACGCTCTGCGCCGGAACAGCGGTGATGTAAGGGCTGACCAGGTGAAGAAAGCCGCGCTCTCCGTACGGCAGCGGACGCAGCGTCGCCGTGTCGCGGACCGCGGCGCGTGACCACACCGGCACGTGCAGCCGATGGTGTGCGCACTCGACGTACGGCACGCAGTGCTCGACGGAGCCGAACGTGTCCCGGACACGGTCGCCCGGGATGCCGAGGCGTTCGGTGACCTCGGCGTAGAACACGTCCTTGCCGATCTGCCGGTCGGCATGGCCCTTCCAGCCGCCGCCGAGCACCACCAGTGATCCCTCGGGCAGGCGTAGCGGCGGCAGACCCATGGCCCTCATCCGTTCCAGGGTGAAGTACAGGAAGGCCGGGAAGCCCAGGATGCGCACCGGCACGTCGTCGTCCGCGTACCGCTGGAGCGCCGCGATGCAGCCGTGCACATCGAACTCGTGGCCGGAGCCGGTGTGCCGCAGCGCGTGTGCGGTGTGCCGGGCCGGGGCGAAGTCGCACAGGTAGTTGTCGGTGAACGACGTGCCGAGCTTCAGCGACGGCGCGGGCTCGTAGCTGTACAGCAGGTAGTTGACCGGTTGGTCTGGGGTGATCCAGCCGTAGTGGTCGAAGATCCGGGCCACCATGCGCTGCGCCGAGCGGATCGTCCATTCGTCGAAGAACATCTGCGACTTCTGGCCCGTAGTACCCGAGGAGGTCAGGTGCAGGAACACCTCCTCGCGAGGGATGGAGAGCACCTCGTGGCGCTTGAAGAAGGCGGCGGGCACCAGGGGGGTGCGCACTCCGGCGCCGACCGTGGGCGCCGGGACCTCGGGCGCGTCCTGGAGCAGGGCGGCGTAGAACGCGGAGCGCTGGGCGTGCCAGGCATGGATCTCGGCCATCGCCGCGGTGAACAGCTCGTCGGTGCCGGCGCCGGCCGCGTACGGCTCCGCCAGGTCGCACAGCCGCTGCACGTGGCCGAGCGCCGCCGGGTCGGGGACCTTGACGGGAGCGAGATGGGGGTTCATCGGGACACCTCGTGAAGGGGCAGGTAGGTGGCGGTCCAGGCGCTCAGATAGGCGCCGAGGTACGGCTGGAGCAAGGGACTGACGGCCGCGGTCCGGAAGTCGATCTGGCGGCTGGTGCGGGACAGCACCACGTAGTCGTGGAAGCGGTCGTGGATGCGGCGCATGGCGGGATAGACCGCGCTCGGCACGAACCCCGAGGCGAGATAGACCTCCAGGGCCTCGGTGTCGGCCAGTGGGAGCAGCGTCTCGGCGTAGTCAGCGCCGGCCCGGGTGACCTTGGTCATCAGTGCCTCCAGCGCGCCGGTCACCGCGGCCGGGCGCGGATGGACGGCGACCAGCGCGCAGCTGCCCGCCACCGGGTCGAGGTCGGCGTACGCCTCGAAGCCGCCGTCGGCTGCCACCAGGAGCGCGTTCGGGGTGTGCAGCGGGAAGAAGCGGTCGTCCGCCTCGGGAAACCGTTCCAGGAAGCGGCGGCGGACGAAGGCCGGGGCGTTGATCAGCTCGATCGGTGCGGCAACCGCGGTGGCGCGCGCCGCGCCGCCACCGGGGACGAGCCCGGTGGCGCCGTAGTCGATGCCGATGCCGCTGGAGGCGGCGGACAGCAGGGCCGACAGCCGTTCCGGCACGTGCTCGACGGGGGCGCGGCGGTCCAGCACGCCGTCGGCGTAGCGGGCGAACAGCGCGAGGCTCTCGCAGCCCTCGACCTCGACCGCGTTGGGCATCAGGCCGAGCGGCCGGAAGCCGTTGCGTACGACGACGCGCTGGGGGCCCTCGGTGACGACGCGGACGGTGGTGTACACCGAGTCGAGGTGGCCGGTGGCGAACGCTTCCTCGCAGACGGCACCGGTCAGCCGGGAAGCCAGCCCGCCGCCCCGGTGGCCGGGATGCACGGCGAGTCCGACGAGCTTGCCGATGCGGCTGCCCGGATCGGTCTGTACGACGGCGGACCCGACGAGGCCGCCGCGGTGTGTGCGGGCGGTGAGCCAGTGGGCGGTGCCGTCGGTGATCAGGCGGCGCATGACGGCCGGGTCACTGCCGAGCGGTACCGGGTAGCCGTGCCCGTACACCTCGAAGTACAACTGCCTCAGTTCCGCGATGTCCTGGACCGCGGTGGGGGAGACGACGACGCTCATCACGCTTCTCCCGCCCGGGCGAGGGGCTGCGTCGCGGACGCCCGGGGTCCGTCGGCGTCCGTCGGTCCGCCGACCCACCACAGTGTCAGCGCGACCGGTACGAGACCTGCACCCTGCACGAGGCAGAGCGTGCGGGCCGTCAGATGGTCACCCAATGCGCCGAAGACAAGTGAGGCGACGGGGAACGTGGCACCGAGCAGTGCCTGCATGACTGCGAAGAACTCCGGCTTGTCGTCGGTGGGCACCAGCCGTTGGAACAGCGCGACGAACCGGACGCCGATCACGCCGACGCACCAGCCGACGACGGCCAGGGCACCGAACGCCACGGCGTGCCCGGGGGCCAGGCCCGGCAGTCCGAGGGCTGCGGCCATCACGGTCAGACTCACGGTGCCGACGGTGACGGGACGCCCCGGAACGCGGGCACCGGTGAAGGATCCGACGAGTGTGCCCACACCGAGGGCGGCCTCCAGCGAGGCCACGGTCGAGCCGGTGGAGTGCAGCACACCCCGCGTGTAGAGCGGCATCACGACGTAGACACCGGTGGTGAAGACGTTGGCGGCGGCGAAGCAGACCAGCACACGGCGGATGAACGGCAGCCCGGCCAGGACCTGGCGCAGCGTCCGCGATGCGGGTGCCGTGCCGCTCTCCGGTCCGTGCGCCTGGGCCGTGCCGTGCGGGAAGTGCGCCGAGCGGACCAGCAGGGCCGCGAGCAGGTAGGCGGCCGCGCAGGCGGCGACGACGCCCGGGAGTCCGCCCGCGTCGACCATGAGCGGTCCGAGCAGTCCTCCGCCGAGCCCGGCGACCGACTGGGTGGACAGCTCGAATCCAGTGGCCGCTTCGATGTCGGCGTCCTCGACGAGTTCCGGCACCGATGTCGTCAGGCACGGGTCGAAGAGCGACTGACAGGCAGCCAGTGCCAGCCCCACCACGTAGATCACAGCCATCGGCAGTGGCCCTGACTGCGCCAGGACGGCCGCCACCGTCGCCACCGCGCCGGCTACGGCCGCCGCGCCGGCCAGCACCGTCCGATGAGCGTGACGTGCGACGATGCGGGCGACCACGGGTGCGAGCGCTACCGCGGGCAGCGCGCTGACCATGAGGAAGAGGCCCGAGTCGAGCCCGCGGTGCCCGCCGCCCGCGAATCCGACCAGCCACCAGACAGCGCCGACCTGGAACATCCTGCTCGCGGCCTGGGTGAGGAGCTGACCGGCCCAGACCCGGCCGAACGACGCGTTGCGCAGCACGAGGGGCAGACGGCGTGCGCGTGATTCCACCGCGTTCATGAATGCGGCCGTTCGTCGACGACGCGGATGAGCTTGCCCGTACGGGAGTTGACGGCCAGGTCCTGGTGCCGCGCCCGTTCGACGGTGAGCGGGTTCACATGACCGGCGGCGGTCGCGCTCCGATAGAGCGGGCGTTGCGCCAGGACCGCGTTGGCGACGGCATCTGCCAACGCGGTGTTCCCGTCGTCGGCTTCACCCGTCGCGAGCCGCAGTACCAAGCCGTCGCGGCCGTTGCTGCGGCGCACCACGAGTTGCAGCCCCGTCACCTCACCGGCCGTGTCGGCAGCCATGACGATGTCGTGGACGTCTTGGCTGTAGAGGGAGACGGGACCGACCCGCACGCCCTCCTCGGCGCGGCCCAGGATGCGGAAGACACCGGCGTTCCGATCCACCCACTCGGCCCGGTCACCGGCCGGATAGCGGAGCACCGGCATGAGCCGTCGGCGCAGGTCGGTGACTACCAGCCGTCCCGGAACGCCGTCGCCGTTGACGGGCCGGTCGGTCTCCTCGTCGAGGATCTCGACCATCGTGTACGGGGTGAACACGCGGTGCACGCGCGGGTCGCCGCCGGGCACGGCCTCTCCGAGCAGCCCGGCGTCCACGCTGGCGTAGCCGAGGGAGCGCACCTGTGCCTTCGGGAACGCGCCCGCAAGCAGGGGGAGCTGGTCGCCGAAGAGGCATTCACCGCCGAAGAACAGCAGCTCCACATCCGGGAATGACTGGCCGGCGGAGGTGAGGCGCTCGGCGAGGGAGCACAGGGTGGTGGGCGTTCCGGCGACGACCTGGACCTGGAATTCCTCCAGGGTGGCCGCGGTGGACTCCCAGGGCGTCGCGCCGCCGATGGGGAGGCGGACGTTGGCTGCCGGGGAACGGTGCAGTGAGTCCAGGACGAAGCTGAAACTGGCGTACAGATCACCCGCGTAGAACAGGTCGGCGACCCGATGGCCCGGTCGCAGCCCGGCATTGACGAGTCCGGCGCCGAACGCCGTGGTGAACTCCCGCCACTCCGTGCGGGTGTAGTAGGAGAACTTCGGGGATCCCGTGGTGCCACCGCTGCGGAAGACGACCGCCTCGTGGAGCGGGGCGGTCAGCAGCCTGTTGTCGCGGGGGGAGTTGGCCCGCCAGAAGTCCGCCTGTGGCACCACTGGAAGGTCCGTGAGGT
This sequence comes from Streptomyces sp. NPDC044064, assembly GCF_056434245.1. Taxonomy (NCBI): domain Bacteria; kingdom Bacillati; phylum Actinomycetota; class Actinomycetes; order Kitasatosporales; family Streptomycetaceae; genus Streptomyces; species Streptomyces sp. NPDC044064. Next base: position 123,473 of record NZ_JBWKFN010000022.1, on the reverse strand, counting down.
GTGCCGCATGACTGGGCAGGTGAGCGTAGAGCTCACGGTAGAAAGGCGAGTTGTGGCGCGCGAAGCGTATGAGCTCCGCGAGTGGTTGAACGGGCATCAATTCCTGCTCGAAGGCGTGAACCGTCGGAATGGAAAGAGCCGACGGCGGTACGACGAGTGGGGCCGCTCCGGCGCGGAGGAAGGCCCTGTCGTTGACGATTTCAATCAACGGTGCACCCGCGATGAGCGGGGCATCCGGGGCAGAAGGATATCTCAACATTCGGAACGGGCTTTACATGAACTGGCCATGCAGGCAAGGAGGTTTAGGTGCGCGGGCGGACGAGCTGTGACTGCTTTTGGTTCCTTCAGAACCAGAGACGCCTGTCACATGAAACCGTCTTTCCATAAGTAATTGTTGAGTGCCCCTCAAGTGCCCTTTATGGAAGGGCACCGCGGACCGCCTCGGGCTTGGCCGAATGCACCGCCGAACCGATGCGCCTGAGCAAGCATTCGCCATCGGCCTGGCCGCTGACCAACGGGACAAGCCAGGCGTCGGGTCATCAGCGGGACGGAGGGGGTTCCAGTCGATCCGGCCGTCGACACCGGCGACCACCTGGAGCGGGGCCGTGATTGAGGAGTTCCGCCGCGTCGGCTCAACTCCCATGGATCGTCGGCGATGGCCTGGCGTTGCCTGATCACCGCATGTAGCGCGCCCGCGAGGCGGCCATGAGCGTCATGGCGTCGAACACGGAGCCGCAGGGGGCTCCAGGGCGGGTGGCGGTGCGTGAAGTGGGCGAAACTTCCGCGTCATGGCAACGCGTCAATAGCCTTCACGATCAGCGCGCGAACGTCGGCGCCATACACAGCCATGCCGCGCAGCTACTCGAAGACCTGCAGGTACAGCGCAGTTTCGGATGGCTGTGTGATTCGTACGCGTGCGGAGACCAGCTCCATGCCGACGAGGCAGCCGTCACAGACGTGGAAGGTCTCGCGCGGCCACGGTTCTCTTCCGGCCGTCGCCATGGGGAAATTGCCGAGAGACACCTGGGGAAGGGTCCCGGCGGTGAGAAGGTGCCCGAGCTGTGCCGCCATCGCGTCGGCCTCGCACGCCTGATAGCGCAGTACCGCCTCCTTGATGACGGCCACCAGTCGGAGTCCCGGCTCCTGAATGATGCGGCTGCGTTCGACACGGATCCGGGCCGCTTCAGCGCTGTTGTCCACGGGCACGTCCCGGAAGCGGGCGCTGATCCCGAGGACGCCTGCGGCCTCGCCCTTGCTCTGCAGGAGGCCGGGCACCAGGGATGCGGAGCAGATGCCGAAGAGTTCTGTGTCCTGGAACAGGTGTGGCTCGCGACTCTGCAGTGCCTTGAGGTCGGAGCGGACTTGGGTGCGCCACTCCGTGTACATCGACTCGGCGTGCCGGGACTCGACGATGATGCCGTCGGCTTGGTCGGCTGTGTCAGTGGCCCGGCACCACGGGCGGATGTCGGTGGCGGTGGGTGCTGGTCGGCGGGGCTGATCTGTTCGCCCACCCGGTGCAGGAACCGAGCCTGTAGTGCAAGGTGGGCAGCCTTCCCTCGGTGGACAAGCTCCGTGAGGTTGTCGCCCGAGGCGACCTAGTTTGTCCCATGCTTGCAGATGATCAGCAGGAGGACCAGGGAGAGTTCGCCCTGGCCGGCGGTAAGGCTCGCCTCGGCTCCGCGGTCAACAACACGGGTTTCGACACCGAGGGCCAAGTCACCCTGATCGACGGCCTTCTGGCCGTGGCTGTCTTGCTCGGCCTCGTCCTCAACGCCACCCTCGGGTGGTGGTGGGCGGACCCGGCCACTGGCTACGCCCTGGTCTACTACGCCGCGCGTGAAGGGAAGGAGATCTTCTCCAGCGACCACTGAGCCGCCACTGCCCTCGGCCGATGCCGAGGGCACCGGGCATTCCGCAGCTTCTGACAGCCCGGGTTACCAACACTCATGGTGATCACCCGGCGCGTTCTGGGTTCACCAGACGCCTCAGGTTGTCTCGGCTTGCACCAGGGGTGTACCGCTCGCGGCGCGTCCTCGGACAGGGCGCGCGGTGGGACTGGGGGGCGGTCGAGAGTGTCCGCTGCACGGAAGCTGTGCCAGACACCCGTTCTCGTGAACAAAGCCACCCGGGCGATGTCGTCCAGGGCCCTGAGGTCCGGCTACCGGGGTAAGCGGTGGGCGGTGTGCCGCACAGCGGGGCACTCCGCCGTGCTGTGGCCGGGCCCGGGGTCCAGATCAGAGTTTGCTGCACGGTGTTGAAGCTGCCGCCGTGGTTCCGTGTGACGGTGGGCGTGGGCACGTGGGTCCTGGCGTCGCAGTGGATCGCCGCGTGCTGATCGACCTTGGGCTTTCGTGGCGCCCAGGCCCCGTCGTCGTGGGGTCCGTGGCGGGATGTGCGGCGGTCGGGCTGTGGTCTGCTCTTGCCGGGGGCGAATGGGGGCTGGGGCGTGACGCCACCCATAGGACCCACGTCACATCCTATCGTGGATCGTAGGCGGGCTTCGCTGCGAGCAGGGAGGGAACCCACCGAAATGCTCATTTCGGGCATTTCTCCGTAGTGGGGTAGTACGTCACATTCTTGCGCCTGTTTCTGGCCGCCGCTAATCATGTTTCTCGTTGCCGGGAGCTGCGAGGCCGACCGGGCGTTCAACGCCAGGCCTGTCCGTTCCCGCCGCGCAGCACGGGGCCTCGCCCCGACGCCCTACAGGCCGCGACCGACACCGGCCGGCGCCTCTAAGACGTCTCACAGGAGAGTCCCATTCTCATGACCGCGATCACCGCCCCCCGCCGCCTTGCCCGCCTGCGTACTCTCGCCCTCACCGGTATCGCCACCACCGGCGCCGCGGCCGCTGCTCTCACGCTGATGCCGGCTTCCGCGCAGGCCGCGGAGGCGCCGCAGGCCGCCCACAGCATCGCGGCGCCCGCCCGCGACAGCCACACCGAACCCAAGGGCGCCAGCGGCAGCGCGGGGAACCTCGACGGCTGGATCAAGAAGTCCCTGGCCATCATGAAGGAGAAGGGCATCCCGGGCAGCTACGAGGGCCTGCGCCGCAACATCATGCGTGAGTCGGGCGGCAATCCCAACGCCCAGAACAACTGGGACGTCAACGCGCAGAAGGGCACCCCCTCCAAGGGCCTTCTGCAGGTGATCGACCCCACCTTCAACGCCTACCACGTCGTCGGCACCGCTCACAGCGTCACCGACCCGGTGGCGAACATCACCGCGGCCGCCAACTACGCCGCGCACCGCTACGGTTCCATCGACAACGTCAACTCCGCGTACTGACGCCAGGGGTAGCAGTGCCGTGAGGTGTGCACATCCAGCGCATCCAGCACAGGGGACAGGGATTCGGCTCGGCCACGGTGAAAGCCGGGCCAGTGCGCGCCGTCACCAACGTCATTGCGGCGGGGGAGCCGTCATGGACGCCGTCGCAGTCTCGAACTCCCCGGACGACGAGTGCGTGCCGTGAGGCTGTCCCGGGAACGTACGGAAGCCGACACCGCTCACATCGCAGCTCGCCTCCCACAACCGCGCAGCGGTCCAGGCGTCGGTGAGATAGTTCCACACCGGTTCCTGTCGGGGCTTGCCGCGCAGGCCGAGGATTGCGGCCCCGCAGGTGTCCTGCGCGCACATCAGGGTCGAGCACCGCACGCACCGCGGGCCACGCACCGGCATGCTTTCACTGTCAAGTGCGCGGCTACGAAGCGTGGTATCGGGACATCACCCTGTCCACGGCCGCCGCTGCTTTCCTCGTTGTCCTCCGCCGCGCTTCCCCAAAAGGGTCTCCGCACCCGGTGCGAGACCAGATCGGGTATGGCGGCGCGCATGAGCGGAATTGAACTCAGCAGCACCGCGTTCGACGACAGAACGGTGATCCCCCGTCGGTACAGCGGGGAGGGCGAGAACATCTCACCGCCTCTGACCTGGTCGGGGGTGCCCCAGGAGGCCACGGAGCCGGTGCTCCTGTGCGAGGGCCCGGACGCGCCGGGGACGACCTTCCTGCACTGGCTGGTGACCGGCTTCGATCCGGGGACCACCGGGACGGCGGAGGGCCAGAAGCCGCAGGGCGGCCTGCCCTGGCCCAATGGATTCGGCCGCGTGGGCTGGGGAGGGCCGATGCCTCCACCGGGGCACGGGCCGCACCGCTACTTCTTCCGCCTGCACGCCCTGTCCGAGCCGCTGCCGCTGCACGGCCACCCGGGCGCCGAGGACGTGCACCGTGCCCTGAAGGGCAGGGAGCTGGCCTCCGGCACCCTGGTCGGGACCTACCAGCGCTGAGCGCGTCACCGCTGGTCATAGCCATGGGCACCGTACAGCCGGACGAACCGGGCCGCGGTGACCGTCCTGCGGTGCATCAGGTTGTGGGCCTGCCGCTCGTACAGCTCGAGGCGCTCCTGCCCGCCCTGCCCGATCGGCTGGACGAGCCGGCCACCGGTGCGGAGCTGATCCACGAGCGGCCCACCGACTTCCACCCCAGCTCGGTCATGGGGCTGGGAGATCGTCCGCTGATGAACCGCCGCCCACCGGAAACACGGCTGGGAACTCGTCTCCTTCCAGAACACCCGGATCCAGGGCCTCCTCCCGCCGCCCCGCCCTTGACCGGCGCCCGGGTCAGGCGCGAAGCCAGTCGGGTACGGCGCCGGTGAGTTCGTGGACCAGATCGGCCACGGCGGGGTCCGCCCGGTAGGCGTCGACCAGCACCGCTGCCAACCGCGCACCCGTCTCCTGGTCATCGGCCTCCTGGGCTCGGCCGAGTCCCTCCAGCAGCGGCCGTACGCTCTCGCGGGGCCGGAGCGTGGCCAGCACCATGCCCTGGACCAGCAGGGACAGCACCGTCTCGTAGGCGAAGGCCCCGTCGTCGTGGACGGCTGTCTCCCGGCAGAGTGCGAGGGCCCGGGCTGCGAAGGGCTCCGCGTCGGCCGCCCGCCCCTGCTCCAAGAGGATCACCGCGTGGTTGCGCGACGCGTCGGCCAGCGCGCTCTGCGTCCCGGGGTCGCCGTCGGCGTGCAGTTCCTCCAGCGCGTCGACGGCGCCGCGGCTCACCTCCACGGCCTGCCGGTCGCGACCGGACTCCGACAGAGCGATGGCCCAGCCGTCGGCTGCCCGGGCCCAGGCGAAGGTGTGCGTCCGCGGCGCGGCCCGCCGTAGCTCGTCGTAGAGTTCGACGGCCTCCCGGGACCGTCGTTCCGCCTCCTCCCAGCGGCCGAGGGGCCCCAGACAGCGGGCGACGCAGTGCAGCGCGGCGGCACGTTCACCGGTGTACAGGTCGACCGGGCCCGCGGCGAGACGTTCGTACGTCTTCAGCGCCGACCCGGCATCGTCTAGGGCGCGTTCGTAGGATCCGGTGTCCACCAGGAGGTCGGCCCGAGTCGCCAACGCGGCAGCGAGAGGTCGTAGATGGGCATCGGGGTAACGGCGGGAGAGCCGGCGGTAGTGGACGATCGCCCGGTCCACGGCGTCGATGGCGTCGTCGTATTCGGCCAGCTCCGCGAGGCAGACGGCATGGGCCAGCAGTGCGGCGGCGTACTCGTCCTCATGGGCCGACAGTGTCCTGGGGGGAAGTCCGGAGTACAGGAACACGGACTCGCCGCTCGCCCCGGCGGCCTCCACGTCCTGTCCGAGGCTGGACAGATGGTGGGCGTACCCGGTGAGCGCCACCGCGAGCGCCGCGCGGGCGACGGGCCCGTCGGCCAGCTCGCGCCGCAGGGCGACCGCGCGCTCGGCGGATGCCAACGCGTCCTCCCGCCTGCCCTGCAGATGGAGTTGGTGGGCGTAGCCCTCGTGCGCGGTGGCCAGGTCGTGGGCGTAGCGGCCGGGTTCCCGGCCGGCGACGCCCTCGTAGAGCCGGACCGCCATCGCGCCGCGTTCCAGTGCCTCGTCGTGCATGCCGACGGCGGTCAGCCAGTGGGCGTGGTCGTTGAAGGCGGCCGCCAGTCGTGCCCAGGCGGTGTCGTCCGGCTGTTCGCCGAGCGCTCCTCCGGCCAGCGTGACGAGGGCCCCGGCGAGGTCAGCTCCCCACACGGACAGGTTGCGGGAGTGCGCGGGCAGCCGGGTGAACATGCTCCGGAGGAGCGTCTGATCGTCGGGGTGATCGCGTACGACCTCGGCGAGGGCGGTGTGCAGGGGGCCCGGTTCCGATCCGCTGGTGGTCGCCGCGGTCACGGCCGGTCCGGCCAGCCGCCGGGGGTGGCGGACCACGACGGCGTGCAGGGGCGGCCCGAGCCCACAGTGCCGGGGTGCCGCTCGGGCGGCCACCCTCAGTGCGTCGGTGGCCTGGGCGGTCGGAGCCGTGGCGAGCAGTTCGTCCAGCAGCGCCGGGCGTCGGTCGACGGCGAGCCCGACGAGATATTCCCCGATCCGGTCCGGGCGCAACGGCCCCCAGAAGGTGTGCGGGTCGGGATAGAGGGTGGCGAGCCATTCCGCGGCGGCGCCGACCACGTCGGGGGTGGCGTCGGAGTCCGCGACGTCCGGTGCGTCGGTCGTGAGCGTCGACAGCCGCGCGAGGACGTCCCGGGCCTGGTCCCGGTCGGCGGGTGAGCCGCACAGCGTGGCCGAGGCAACCAGTTCCCGCCGGGCACCCAGGGTCAGGACGCCCAGTCCCCGGTCGTGCGCGGTGTGCCTCCAGATCTTCTGCTCATGCCTCAGCAGTACGCCCTCGTACGGCTCGTCCGCCGGGCCGTCCTCGGGGTCGAGGGCCTGGAGCAGGGCGACCAGGGCCGCCATCTGGAGGTCCAGGGCGCGGTGGTGACGGGGGTCGTCCAGGTCGGGCACGGGCAGGGTGCGCAGGACGGCGGGATCCCAGGGCGCGGTGACGGTGGGCAGCCCGGCCAGTGCCTCGGCGAGGTTCTCACCGATCATGCGGAAGGTGTTGTCGTCCGGTGGTTCTTCATCCTCGCCGTAGAGGTCGGGCAGCGGGAGCACCGTCCCCGGCGGCGGGTCGCGCAGGGGCAGGGCCTCGCTGCACAGGTTCTCCCACCAGTCGCCCGATTCCTCGTCCCGGGCGAGCAGCAGCAGTCGCAGCGCCAAGGTGTCCGTGTGCTCGTGTCGGTCGACGAGATCGAGGAGGGTCTGGAGTTGCTCGGCCCTCGTCTCGGCGTAGTCGACGACGAGCAGCAACGGGGTACGGGTCTCAGTGACCAGGGGCAGGAGAGCCGGGGAGGCTCCCGCGGCCAGGAATCCGGCACTCCAGTTCCGCAGCCGCAGACGGCGAACGAGTTCTGCGGCGAGTCGGGTCTTGCCCTGGCCTCCGGGTCCGGTGACGAGCCGTACGGAGAACCGGCCGGGCTGCTCGCACCATGCGCTCAGGCGGGCCAGGACGTCCCGGCGTCCGGTGAACGGCACGGCCGTAGCGTCTGGCCTGAGCAGCGACACGGGGGTGTTGACCGGCCGGACCGACTCCCGTTCCAGCAGCGGCTGCAGTTCGACCGGTTCGGTGACGGCATTCGGAAACAGGGCGCGGAAGCCGGGGTCTGCCAGGAGTTCCTCGGCCGGGATCGCGCGGGCCCTACCGTGCCCCGGCTCGTCCTTGGCCGTGACGACGACACCGCACAGCAGATCATGGCTGAGCAACGCCGCGCCGGAGGCTCCCTCCCAACGGGACACGGCGGCGGCCGGCGAGTAGGGGATCGGCTGCCCCAGAACGATGTGGTAGCGCCTGGCCTTGACGGCTGTTCCGGTGTTGACGGTTCCCCGCACCCTGACGGTATCCCGCAGCACCAGCCTTCCCATGTCGTCGTCGCGCCGTACGTTCATGCCGGACGGATAGCCGACGAGGTCGACCGGAACCTCCGTCAGCCCGGTGACCAGGCGGCCCCAGCGCAATGGGGGCGAACCGCCGTCCGGTGGCACCGGAAGCGGCGACGAGATCCGCAGGACGGCGGCGTCCATCCGTGTGTCGACGGGCTCATGGGCTTCGTAGCCGTACCACTCCACGTCGCACGGCAGGTAGTCCTTCGAGCCCGGCAACTTCACCGTCACCTCGGCCTGCCGCCAGTCGCCACGGCTGACGACGTGGCCGGCGGTCAGGACGAGGCCGTCGTCGAGGAGGTAGCCGGTGCCGCCGCCCCGGCCGTCCGGCCTGCTGCTGTAGACCTCGACGACACGGGGGTCCGTGCGGTGGTCGACGGCTGCCGGACCGGGTGGTGTCACCGCTCGGGCAGCCCGTCGAGTTCGTCGTCCACCTCGGAGAAGTTGGACCAAGTCTCGCTGTTCAGGTCGAGATCCGCGTCCTGCGGGGTGAGACCGGCAGCATCCTGCGCGGAAGGGGCAGGCCGAGCCGCCGACAATTCCGGTGCGGGGGCGGCCTTGCCGTCCTGCTCCGACGTCTTGGGCTTCTTGGGCATGTCTGAACTCCCTTGCAGGGACGACCGTTCACAGGGGGATGCGCTGGCTTCAGCCTAGGCGACGGTATGCCGGAATGGTCCCCGCCCGGAAGGTGCGGTGATCGCCTCTTTCCCGGAGTGCTCCGACAGTGATGGTTTGAGTCTCCTCTCGGTCCATCAAAGTCAGTTGACGGTCAGAAACTGGCGCGCAGCCGCTCAATTTCGGTCAGGCATCGCCGGAGCAACACGGTGTGTCGCCCCGCTCGGGCCACGTCCGCGGCCTCCTCCAGGACCTTCAGGGCCCGCTCCGGATCGCGGGAGCCGAGTACGAGACCATGGACGCACAGAATGCGGGCGCCTTCCCCGCCCACCGGAGCCCCACCGCCTCCGGTCGCCTCGCGCAGAGCCACCGCCGATTCCTCCGAGGCCACCACCGCCCCTTCGTCGTCACCCACACGACGCAGCGACAGCGCCAGATCCGCCAGTACACAGGCCAGTTCACCCACAGCCCGGGGGTCTCGCCCGGTGGCGAGCGTACGTCGCAGGCGCACCGCCTCCGTTGCGGCCTCCAGGGCATCGGGCAGACGGCGCATCGCCGTCAGCCGGCTGACCAGTCCACTCAACAACCGGGCCAGAAGCCCCAATTGGGAGGGGGCGGGTTCGTCGTCCAGCAGACCCCGCTGGATGGCGACGGCCTCCTCGGCCAGGCCCAGCGCCGTCCCGTGCTCGCTCAGTGCCGCACGTGTCCGGGCCTCGTTGTGCAGCGCTTCCGCCAGCCGAACCAGGTAGGCGTCCGGGTGCTCCTCCGCCAGCACCCGCAGGATCGCCACGGCACGCGCGGTCTCCTCGGCCGCCTCCGCGACACGACCGTCCTGGTGGAGGTAGAGGGCGAGGTGCAGGCGTGCGTCGGCCATCTCCACCGCCGGCCACCCCGGGTCCCGGCGCAGGAGCCGTTCGCGCAGCCGTACGCATTCGGCCCCCAGCAGCAGGGCCTCGTCGTGGCGGCCCGCGCGGTACAGCCACAGGGCCTGCTGGTGCAGTACGGTCGCCCGGCGGCCCTGAGCCTCGGGGGTGTCCGGAAGATGGCCCGGGCCGAGCGCGGCCAGCAGACGCTCGCCGACTGCGACCGCGTCGTGCGGACGGCCGACCTCGTCCAGCCGAGCGCCGTACCCCAGCAGGACGTCCATGAACTCCGCATCCACCGCGGCATCGAGGCTGTCGCCTCCCCGGAGTCGGACACCCTCCTCGCACGCCTCCAGCGCCTCGGGATACCGGCTCGCCCGGGCGAGCCGGTAGGCCAGGGCATGGAGTGCGGAGGCCAGTTCCCGCGGTGCGCCCGTCGTACCCCGGGCATGCGCCACGGCCTCTTCGGCCATCCGGGCCGCGCGACCCGCGAGCACCACGGTGTGGCGGGGCACCGCGGCGAGCAGTTCGGCGGAGAGCGGACCCCGCCCGTCCGGCCCATCCAGCACCGCGTCCACCGCTCGGCCCAGGACGCCGTACCCCTCCCGGGCCAGCAGTTCGACGGCGACGGGCGCCAGCGGCCGGGGGCGTCCGGCGATCAGGCCGACGATCCGCTCGTCGAGTTCCGGGAAGCTCTGTCCGGCCCGGCACAGCACGCGCAGCAGATGACCGGCCCGCTGGGCGTCGGGCAGTTCGGTGAGCGCGGACAGCAGCTCGGGGAAGGCCCGCGCGGTCGTACCGACCAGATGCTCGCCCAGCAGGTCGGGCACCAGTCCCACCCAGTAGCCGTCGCGGCCGCCGTACAGCTCGTTGAGCCACATCGCCGCGCCGAGGACCGTGTTGGCGGTCTCCCCGCGCAGGATCCCGCTCCCCTCCAACAGATTTCTGGCCTCGTCGGGGGTACGGGCCCGGCACAGCGTCGCGGTGACGACCAGCTGCCGCAGGGTCTCCGTGTGCAAGTGACCGATCCGGTGGGCGGACACGGTCCGCGTCCAGTACGCCTCCTCGTGCCGCATCAGCAGTTCCATGCCCTGCCCCCGGGAAGCGGCCGGGACCGGGAACAGGTGCTGCAACAGCGCGGCCAGCGCCGTACTGTGCAGTTCCAGGGCCCTGGCGAACCGCTCGTCCGACAGCCGTGGCGGTGTCACCGACTCCGGTCGAAAACCGGGCGGCGCCGCGGGAAGCTCCGGCAACCGGGCCAGAGCGTGCGCCAGATCCACGACCGCGTGGCGAAACGCCTCGGACCGGGTCGCGGGATCGTCGGCGAGCGGCCCCAGCTCCTCCACGGTGCCGGGCGGCGGCTCCCGCAGTGCCCGGCTCTTCCGGCACACGTGTTGCCACCACTCCCCGTCGCTTCTGGCGAGCATCAGCAGACGGACCGGCGGTCCCACCCCCGTCCCGGCCATCGTCCCGAACAGCCTCAGCAGTTCCAGCAGTTGATCGAGACGGGTCTCCGCGTAGTCCACGACGAGCAGGAGGGGAGCGGACAGTTCACCGAGTGCGCCCAGGTCGGCATCGGGGTCGTCGTCCAGGAACCCGGTGTTCCAGTTCCGGCGGGCCATCCGATCCACCAGCTCGGCCGCCACCCGCGTCTTGCCCTGACCTCCCGGCGCGGTCAGCAGCTTCAGCGACCACAGACCCGGAGCCTGGCACCACTCGACGAGCCCGTCCATCAACGACTCCCGGCCGTGGAAACCGACCGGGCTGACCTCGGCCCGCAGGAGACCCGCCGGTGACCGGGCGGGCGAGGGCGGGGGCTGAAGGACGCCCGCGAGCGCGACGTCATTCATGCGGGGCCTCCCCAGCAGTGCGGCCGCCTGCTCGTCCTCCAGCAGCGAGGTCGACGGCACGGCGGTCAGCGCCCCGCCGGCCGAGCCCGGGGCGGGGTCGACCACCACCAGCCCCACCAGCACGCCATCGGACGTCACCCCCGCCCCGGACATCCCGCCCCAACGGGACACGTTCCCGGCGCCCTCTCCGGCGCACCCCACGGGGACGACGGCGGGCACCGGGTTGTCCACCTTGATCTCGTGACGGCCGGCCTTGAGCCTGCTGCCCGGCGCGATGTGGCCGGTAATGTGCGCGGTGTCCCTGAAGGCCGGCGCACCCTCTTCACGCACCCGCATACCGGCCGGGAACCCGACCGCCTCGACGGGACGGCGGGCGCCCGTACCCAGCCGTCCCCACACCAGCGGTGGAAGCCCGTCCGGCTCCCGGAACGAGCCATCGTCGATCCGGAGCAACGCCGCGTCGATCCCGGTCCCCGCCGCGCTGTCGTAGCGACGCCAGACCACCGAGCAGTTCCAGACCGAGCCGCCGTCGAGCAACCGGATACGGGCCGTCGTCGCGCCACGGACGGCATGACCTGCCGTCAACACCAGCCGGTCATCCAGCAGATGGCCCGTGGCGATCCGGTGCCGACCGCCGTCCGAGGTCCGGTAGACCTCTACCACCCGCCGGGCGACGGGTGGGATCGTCCAGCTCACCTCTGCGGCAACTTCTCCGTGGTGTCCGATACTTCGAGCGGCCCACCGTCCGGTCCCCGAGGTGTCAGGGTGAGCCGGATGGTGTGCGTGGACGTCCGCTCCCGCCGCTTGGCCCCACCGCCCGACAGAACGTAGAACCGGGCACCCCCGGTGATCTCGCTGCCGCTCAACAGAGCCACCTGGAACTCCAGCTCCACCGGCCCGACTTCGAAGGAAAGCCCCCCTTCGGGCGCCAGCCGCCGGGCCGTGTCGAGTTGATTGCGCAACGACCCGATGGCCTGCGCGAGTTCGACGAAATTCTCGGCGGAGTCTCGGTCGGACATGTCATCCCCCTGTCGCACTGCGTCGGTCAACCCCATCGTTACCCACCGGAAGCGCCCCGTCACACTGTCCCGCACAGTCTGTCAGGATGTGCCGCGGGAGCGTGCGTGCAGCCGACGGGTGGGAGAGCGGATGAGTGAACGTGCCGTGGCGGCGGACCCGCGTGTGGTCGAACTCGCGTCGCTGCGGCCCGGTGCGCGAACCCACACCGCCGGGTCCGGATATCTGCTGCACGACGGACTGGTGATCACGGCCGCGCACACCGTGCCCACACCCGGTACCGGCGAGGTGTGGATCCGCCCCGGCGGGACGGGCCCGTGGCTGCGCTGCCGAGTACTGCTGCGCCGCTATTCGGACCCGGACGCGCCCGAGGGTCAAGGACACCGCAGACCCAGGGACCTCGCCGTGCTGCGCGTCGAGGACGAGGCCGGGGCGCCCGGCCTGTCCGCGCTGCCACCGGTGCGCTGGGGACGGCTGGCCACCCGGCCCTGTTCGGCACGGATCGAAGCCACCGGCTTTCCCGCGGGCCTCAGGGTGTACGAGGACCGGGGCGGCCCACAACTGGCCACCGTGATGCGGGACACCGCCCACATCAGCGGCACCCTGGTCTCCTCGGACGCCCTCGGATCACGGCACGTTGTCCACGTCGCCCAACCCGTGCCGCCACTGCCCGACGGAGCCGCGGGGCCGAACGAGAAGAAGAGGACCCGCTGGGATGGCATGTCGGGTGCAGCCGTCATGTGCGACGGCCTGCTCGTGGGGGTCGTGGTGCGCGCCGACGCACTCGACGGCGTCGAGATCGAGGAGACGGCACCCCTGTGGGAGGATCCCGAGGCCCGCGAACTGCTCGGTCTCCAGGCGGTCCGCCCTCGGCCGGCCGAACTCGCAAGGGTGCTGCACCGACCCACCGGGCGTCCGACGCTCACCCCCATCTCACTCCTCAGGCCGGAAGCGGCCGCGGTCCGTTTCCACGGCCGCGAGGAAACCCTCCGCGACCTCGCGAACTGGCGACACTCCGATGCCGGCGACTCGGTGCTCCTGATCACCGGCCCAGGTGGCCAGGGCAAGACGAGGGTGGCCCTGGAAGCAGTCCGCGCCGCCGAGGAAGACGGCTGGACGGCTGGATTCCTCGCCGAACGCGCCGACATCCGGGCACTGCCCCGCCTGGCCACCCTCGACACTCCCTTGCTGCTGGTCGTGGACTACGCCGAGACCCGCCAGTCACAGATGAACGACCTTCTCGACGTGTTCGGCCAGTCCGTCCCAGACCGCTGCCATCCGGTGCGGCTCCTGATCCTGGCCCGCAAGGCCGGCCAGTGGTGGAGCCGACTCCGCGAGCACGCGCATGTCCCGCGCGACACCGCCGTACGCCCGCTGCCTCCCCTGGAGCCCACCGCCGCACTCCGTGCCACCGCCGTTCGCGACGCCATGGCCGACCTCGAAGACGGACTGACCACCCTGTACCCGGGGCCGAAGGCACGGCAGGCGATACGCGCGGCAGTGCCGCCGTCCGTCACCGAGGTCCGTTACTCCGGCGCCCTCAACCTCCAAATGGCCGCCCTTGTAGCCCTGCTGCAGGCTGTGGACCCGGTACGCGTCACGAACGGCGAACGCCATGAGGCTGTCCTCCTCCGTCACGAGCAGAAGGTCTGGAGGCGCACCGCGTACAGCCACGGCATCGGCGACCTACCGCTCTTCGAGTACCGCCGTATGGTCGCTGCCGCCACACTCTGCCCCGCCGAGGACGAACAGCAGGCCCTGGCCGTCCTCAGCAGGCTCCGGCCGACCGGCCACATCGAGGAACCCCGGACGCCGCTGCCGGACCCAGTGCGCTGCGGACGTTGGCTGTCCAACCTCTATCCATCCGACGACGACCACTGGGGTCCCCTCCAGCCCGACCGGCTGGGCGAACATCTCCTGGGCGGTGTCCTCGCGGAGGATCCCGAGTTGCTGGGTCGCCTGCTGCCCGACACGACCGAACGCCAGACCTCGGCCGCCTTCCACCTGCTGTCCCGGGCCCAGCTCCACCAGTCGCACATCACCGAACCACTCCGGATCGTCGTCACCGCCCGCCCCGATCCACTCGCCCTACGGGCCGTCGACGCCGTGGTCGCGGTGGAGAACCCGGCCCCGCTCCGGCAGGCCCTGGCCGCCGTACTGGACGAGATCACGGGCGCTGTGGACCAGTGCGGATCACTGGCACAGCGGCTGTACAACGCGGTTCCGCTTCCCACGCTGGCCCTCGACGAATGGGCGGCGGACCTCTCGGGCCTGCTGGCCCGACAACCACCGGGACCCACGACGCTGGATCCTCACGAGGTGTCGGCCGAACAGGCTCGGCGGCTGCACCGTCACGCCGTCCGGCTGGTCGAGATCGGGCGGATCCCGGCAGCCCGCACCGCTGCCGAGAAGTCCGTCGCCCTGTGGCACACACTCACCGCGCACGGCTGGCCGGGAGCCGAGAGCGGCCTCGGCCTGGCCCTGAACACCCTGGCCCTGGTGACCGACCAGGATCGGTCCGGTGCAGAAGCGCTGTCGCTCTCCCAGGACGTGCTGCGGTACTACGAGGACCTGGCGACGCGGGATCCCGAAACGTACACCGCCGATCTGGCGATGGCCTGGAACAACCACGCGAACCGACTCGCCGACGCGGACCGGCTCGACGAAGCGCTGGAAGGGGCACTCACCGCCCGCGACCTCCACCACGATCTTGCCTGCGCCGACCCGGCCCACCTCCCCGATGTCGCCCTGTCCGAGTACAACCTCATCCGGATCCACGGTGCGCTCGGGCAGCACGGGGCGGCAACGGCCAGCGCCCGCAGAGCAAGGGACCTCTACCTTGACCTCGCCGCTCGGTGGCCAGACCAATACCGTCCACGCATACCGGAGGTCCTCGGCAACCACGCCGAACTCCTCCGTACAGCCGGCCTGCTCGCAGAGGCGGTGGACACGGTCGAGGAGTGCCTGACCGAATCCCGGCGCCTGGCCGCACATGACCCGAACCGCTTCACCCAAGACCTGGCCGAGCGGCTGTCCGACGCCTCGGCCGTCTTCGACGACCACGGGGACGCGGACAGGGCGCAGGCGTCGGCGGAGGAAGCCGTGGAACTGCTGCGGCCCCTGGTCGAACACGACCCGACCGCGGCACCGTCGCTCGCCAACGCCCTGATCGCACTTTCCCACCATGTTCCGGAGCAGGGGATCGACCTGCTCGGCGAAGCCGTCGCGATCTACGAAAAGACCGAGGCCTCGACCCCCGGTGCCCACGGATCCGCCCCGGCCCTCGCTCGCGCCGCACTCGGCAACGCCCTCGCCGACGCCGAGCAGTACTCCAAAGCGCTGCGCGCCTTCGGCGAATCGGTCGCCGTCCTGCGTCCCCTCGCCGACCGGCTGCCCGCCGCACACGGACCGGAGTTGGCCCGTGTGCTCGATCTTCAGTCCTACGCGTTGTACGACTCAGGAGACACTGAGGCCGCCCTGGCCACGGCGACGGAGGCGTACGACAGGTTCTCGGCCGCAGTGGCCGAGGAACCCGGGGCCTTCGTCGACGAGTTCGTCCGCGTCGTGGGAAACCTGGTGTTCTACATGCACCAGTTGAGCCGCTGGTCGGACATCCTGACACGGAC
Source organism: Streptomyces sp. NPDC044064 (assembly GCF_056434245.1). Taxonomy (NCBI): domain Bacteria; kingdom Bacillati; phylum Actinomycetota; class Actinomycetes; order Kitasatosporales; family Streptomycetaceae; genus Streptomyces; species Streptomyces sp. NPDC044064. The sequence goes on along the minus strand of NZ_JBWKFN010000022.1, from coordinate 107,756 downwards.
CGAGCAGGCGTTGGCCCTGTGCCGCCAGCCCTCGGCCGAGGAACATCCCCAGAGGTTTGACACCCTGCTCGAACTCCTGGGGCACCGGATATCGGCGTTCGAGGAACTGGGCCGTCACGAGGAGGCGACGGACTGCGTACGGGAAATGGTCGACCTGCGCCGCCGGCTCTTGGACTCCGACCCCGAAGACGCCGACCACCGCCTCTCCCTGGCCGGGGATCTGTCGCGTCTCGCCGACGTGCTGTGCAACGCGGGGCGACCGTCCGAGGCCGTCGATCCCGTGCGTGAGGCCCTCGCCCTGCGACGGGGCGTGAGCGAGAGCGTGGTCGAGGGCGAGAACGACGACGACCGGGCCGAGGAGGACGACGACGAGGCGAGCGAGGCCGAGGAGGACGAGAAGGCGAACGAGGGCGCACTCCTCGTACAACTGGCCGCAGTGCTGCAACAGGCGGACGACACCGAGGCGCTGGCCGCCGCCGAGGAGGCTGTCCGACACCACGAGGACCAGCCAGGCCTCCCCGCCGAGGGTCGCAGGGACGGGTACTGCCAGGCGCTGCACCTGTACGCCGCCGCGCAGTCGGCCGCCGGGCGCCCCGAAGCGGCAGTGGACGCCTGCCAGCACCTGGTACTGCTGTACGCGAAGGAAGCAGCAGGTGAAGCGATCCCCGCTCGGGGCGGCGATCGCCTCGCTCTGGACGAAGCCCTGACCTCATTGGCCTGGACGTTGCTGGAAAACGGCTCATGGCCCCGGGCGCTCGGACTGGCCCGCGGCGTGCTCAGATCACTCACCGCGCCCTTGGCGCCCCCGCAGGACGACGCGTCGCAGCACCGCATCGCACTCGGAGCCGCCCTGCACGTACTGGCCCTGGCCCTCACGGCAGCGGGCCGCCACCATGAGGCCCTGCGCATGGCACGCCGAGCGTTCGCCGTACGCCGCCGCCTGGCCGCCCGTGCCCCCGGAACACACATGACCGAGCTGGCGGAGACGATGGGCGTGCTGGCGCTCGCTCTCGACGCCACGGGGCACACCGCGGAGGCCAGGACCACGACCCGACGATCCCACGCACTGCTCAGCCGCCTCGCCACGCCCGCTCACACCGCCCACCGGAGCGCATCTGCCGTGGGGAGGTAGGCGAGGAAGACCCCGCGCGTTTGCAGGTCTTGAAGGACGCGGGCGTAGGAGTCGTTGTCGGTGGTGAGGGCCGGCCGGGCGATGGCGAGGATGCCGTGGGCGTATCCCTGCGCCGCGACCGGCAGGCTGCTGCGAACCCGCGCCGCTGGTCGAGAGTCGGTGGCCGGCCCAGGTCGGCGAAGGTCGTCCGCGTGGGCTTCCGGCGCATCCGTGCCGCGTACTGCTCCATCAGTTCGAGGGCGGCGGGCGCGGGAGGAGCAGCAAACGCGGCAGGCACTTCGGAACTCGCCCTGGCCAGGCCGTGTGAGGGCGGCGCGGCGAAGGCGTCTGCGTTACCGCCACGGCGTCTGGTACCAGAGGCGACCGGGGGATGACCGTCGGGGGAGGGCGCTGCGCCGGTGGGTGTGGCGTTCCCGGCGGGAGCGCAGTTGACGCGGACGTCTTCGGTGCGGGCGGTGGCCGAGGCGGTCGGTCACGCGATGGCGGTTCAGGGCGCGGCGTGTGTTCGGCGACCCGGGCCGGGGCAAGACCGTCGCGGTGCGGACGGCGCTCCATGAAGTGCCTGCGGGCTGGAAGGTGACATGGGTGCCGGTGCCGGTGCCGGTGCCGGTGCGCCCGTCGGTGGCCGCCATGAGGCGGGCGGTGTTCGACGCTCTGGCGCTGCCGGGCCGCTTCCCGCACACATCTGCACTGGCCGACGGCGCGGTCGCGGGGGCTCTGGGAGAGGCGTGGGTGCTGGTGGTCGATGAGGCGCAGCGCCTGCCCGTGCCGTGCCTGGAGTACCTGCAGAGCCTGTGGGACCACCCGGGTACGCGGGTCACGCTGGTGCTGTGCTGTGCGGGCAGCGAGCGGGCGCTGACCTCCTCAGCCTGATTCCCATATGGCGGGACGGTGAACGAGGATTCCGCACCAGTTTCACTCACCCCGTGCACCACACCTGACTTTCGGCTTGATGGCCTCGCGATCACGACGCAGCCTGCGTGAAGAGCACACCGTCCTCTTCGAACGGAGCCCACCATGGCCGAGCCCGGGAAACGGGTGTGAGCTGCCGCCTCCACTGCTCCGGCGACACACCCTGACCGCTGTTCGGGGGCGAGCGGTGAGACGACGTCTCGGTGGGAGCTGTTCCTGTGGGCTCGGGCGGCCCACAGGAACAGCAAACTGCGGCTGGGCTCAGCCGCGGGGCACGGCAGTGGTCAAGTCCCCTTGCCGCTCGGTCAGTCGGCCGTCGACGAACGGGGACGTCTCGACCCGGTTCGACATCGATCCGTGACTACGCGCGGAGGGCGGCCGTTTGGACACGCCGGTCGAAGGGGGCGGGAGCGGAACACGGACGCAGTCGGAGCGGCTCGACTCCAGTGCGCCGTTGATCGCGGTGACGCAGAACTCGAAGTTCCAGTTGCCGGGGTAGAGGAAGGCGATCTGGTGATCCGGGGTATCCGTGATGTACGGGTCCGGATCCGTCGAACCGCCGGGTGCGTTCACGTTGCGGACCCACACCCGGTACCCGGCCGCCTCGGGAGAGCCCTGCCAGTTCAGCTGGACGGTCGTGGCGTCGAGGGACTTGATCGTGACGTTCGTCGGTACGGGCGGTGTGCCCCTGCCCACGGTCACGGACCGGGCGACCCCCGGCATGCCGCCGCCGGCCCGGTTCCAGGTGGCCACCGCGACGAGATAGTGGTGTCCCGGCGTGAGTCCGTCGATGTGCGCGGCGGTTCCCCGCACGGCCGTGCCACTGATGTACGCCCCCGGTACGTCCTTGTCCCAGGTGATGATCTGGTACCGGTCGATGGCGTCGGTGTGTGGCCCCTGTGCCGCGTCCCAGGACACGTCGACACCCGTCGACGTTGCCGCGGTGACGATCTTCTTGGGCGGGGCTGCCGTTTCGGGATGCGCGGTCGCACTGGCCATGGACCAGGACGACGTCCCGTCCGTGTAGTTGTCGGTGCGGACCTGGTACTCCCACGTCCAGCCGTCCTCGGTCCAGGTGGTGTAGTACGAGTTGGTCGACACCGTGGTCTCCTGCCACGCGCTCGCCCCCACGAGACGGTAGCGGACGGTGTACCCGCGTGCGCCGAACACCGGATCCCAGCTCACTTTCACACCGCTGGGGACGGACTCCGCCTTGAGCCCCGACACCGGGTAGGTCAGCCGCTCGGGAACGTTGCCGAGACTGCTGGGCGTGGACTGCCCGATGCCGAACCCTTCTTGCAGGGTGCGCGCGTAGGCATAGGCGATCTGGAACTCGCCCAGGGCGTTGGGGTGCAGGCCGTCGTAGCCGGCTGGACAGGCGGTGGGCCTGCAACTGTAGGCCGCTGCCCAGTCGACCAGCTTCACCGGGGAGGCGGAGGTGCTCCAGGAGGGGATGGCCGCCTTGAGCAGGTCGTTGTACTGGTTGGTCTTGTCCACCAGGTCCTGGCGGCCGTTGATGAAGAGGCGCTGGGGAACGTTCGCCACGGCGAAACGGATGTCCGGCTTGGCCGCACGGGCGCGGTCGACCAGGGTCTTCATGCTGTCCAAGGTGCCGCTCGCGTCGCTCACGAACCAGCCCATGTCATTGAAACCGAGGCCGAAGAGGACCAGGTCGGGCTTGTACTGCGCGACCATGGGCCCGATCAGATCCTTGTCCTGGGCGGCCTGGCGGCCCCACACGGCGAAGTGGTCGCTGTCGAAGTTCGGGGAAACGCCTCGGGCGTAGGCGCCGGAAACGGGCGGGGGCGTCGCCGACGGGTTCTCGATCTCGCCCTGCAACGAAGGCGGGGCCGGTGGCCCGCCCGGGTCGGGTTGCTTGGTCCCCTTGTACGGGCCGACGAAGTCGACGGCGACGTTCTGGTCCTGGAACCACTGCCACAGTCGGTAGCGCCAGGTGTAGTCGCCCTCCATTCCCTCGGTCATGGAATCTCCCACGACCATGACGCGCAGCGGGGGAGCGTTGGTCGTAGTCGGCGGCGGCCCCCATTCGGCGATCCCGTCCGGCAGCAGGTCGGCCATGTCCCGAAGTACTGCGGCCATCCAGTTCGCCGCGTCCTGGACCCAGGAGAGCACCTGGGACTTGATCGACGCGGCGATGAGGGCCAGAACTCCCGGGAACTTGGTCTTCAGCCATGCCACCAGGCTGTCCCTCGCGTTCTTCCACAGCGCTGCCTTGAGCGCGTCGACGAACGTCCTGGCGTACGCTTTCGGGTCCTTGAGCTCATGGTCGAAGGCTTGTAGCACCAGGCCCTTGACCAGAGCGCCGGTGAACCGTCCGATCGTGGGGCATGTCAGGGCGGCCTCGGGGAGGACAACGAAACAGGCCGCCTGGGTCAGGTACTTCGCGAGCATACCCACGCCCATCGCGAAGAACTGCTGCTTCCAGGTCGCCGCCGTCTGCACGTTCGCGGCGGGGACGGTGAGGGTCAGGCCGGTGTTCCCGGCCATGCTCACGGTGCCGTCGAAGTCCGCCCACTTCGTGTCGTCGGAGATGCCGTCAAGCTCCTCGTCGATCTCCTGCCGGATCGTGTCGCTCAGGAGCCGGTGCTGACTGACGTCCTCGTCCAGCTGACGCTGCATGACCTGGGGATCGTACGGAGTGCCCGCGTCAAGGGTGAGTGCGAGGTCGCCGTCGCCGTCGCTCACCAGCGACGCGCGGGCGGTGCCGGACGCGCCGAGCGCGACCGGCGCGGTCCGCTGGGCCGAGGACTTCGCGCTCGCGGCAGCGGCGGCTGGTCCGGCGGTCCCGGTCAGCAGCAGCGCGAGCGAGACGATGAGGGCCAGGAGGCTGTACGCCCGTAATTCTCTAGGTTTATGTCGGTACCTTTGTGTTCTTCGCTTCGACATGTCGCCGTGTGCCCCTTCCGGTTCGCCGCCCGCCGGGTGCGGGTGGGGTGCGGCACGAAGATCTGGTGGATGCCACGCACACGCAAGACGTGCCAGACCTCGCCACGGTTGTGTGGGGACGGAAGGCCGAAGTGGGGGACAGGTATGCCGGTCGGTGTCTCTTGCGTGCGCTTTCCGCTACGTCAACTCCTACGGTCATCGGTGTGGCCGCAGAGACCGGCCCTGGCGATGAAAGGCACGGCTATGGCCTGGTCCATCGCGGACATGGCCCGGATGTCCGGGGCGACGTCCCGGACGCTGCGGCACTACGACGAGATCGGGGCTGCTCGTTCCTGCGTACGTCGGGCCCCTAACCCGCCCCCGCCCCCTGCGGCCCCCGGCGCGCGACCGCCCACAGGCCGCCGCCACGCCCGTCCCGCGCAGCCCGGCCCCATTCGGTCGGGCAGGGCAGGTCGGCGGAGCCGACCGTATCAAGACGTGGAGGAGATCCACTGATAGTGGGGTGTATTTCACGTAGTGGCCCTATTCGGCCTTGGTCAGCTGTCGGCTGGCCTGGACGCAGATTGCTGTGGCAGGGGCTTCCGGCTGTGCCTGCGCGAGGACAGTCCATTGCTGGATCTTTCCGTTACGTCCGGTGACCAAGAAGCTGTGGTTGTTGGGGCTGAAGACCACGCGGCTGATGCCGTCGGTACTGGCGACGGGCGTGCGGATCAAGTGTCGGGTGGAGACGTCCCAGAGGCGGAGGGTGTTGTACGAGGCGGCGGTGGAGAGACCGTGTGGCCCGCGGTCGTACACCTCGCTCACTGCCACGCGCCCCTTCGGGCAAACCGGCCGCTGTTTCATACACCGCGAGCTGCATATCGCCTTACGGCTCGTGTTCACGGGTGAGGGCCCCTCCGTCTCGGGTACTCGTCGATGAGAGCAATTGATACCGATATTCGACGTACCGTGGACCCTGACCATTGACCGCACAGTGGTGCGGTCCAACACACTGGTTGCGCCCTTCGCTGAGGCAGCACCGAGGGAGCCACCATGACCGATAGCGAGCCGGCGAATTCCGCGCCGGATGACAGCTCCGCAAACGCGGAGACCACCGGTTCGCCGCGCGACGACGCCCCGGTCAGTAGCGAGACCGGTGGGTGGCTCGCCGCCGATCCCTTCGTTCAGCGCATGCGGCCGGATGCCGCAGAGCCTCCGCTGAGGACGCTGGACCTCGCTGGTCTGCTCGGTCCCAGCGACCGCCCCGGGTACCACCGGATCTACTTCACCCGCGACCTGGACTACTTCGCCGAGTTCCGCGCCGATGACGTGCTTGACGTACAGCGACTGTCACCAGACGCGTTGCCGTTCGCGGGACTCGACAGCAGCCGGGTGTCGCTGCGGCGCGACGCGGCCGTCAACTACACGTGGCACCGGACGCCGGGAGCGCTGGACGAGTTCGACATCGACGTGCGCTTCAGCGGCCGTGGCGCGACAGGTCGGGCCCGCGCGGCCACGGACGACACCTGCGGTGGCGCCACCTGTGTGCAAGGCGACGACTGTACGGCGGGCACCTGCTTCTTCACCTGCCCCGGCTGCGGGTTGACCAGTGGTACGTGCCAGGGCTGCGAAGACACCGCGGTTACGTGCCGGTGCCCAGGCACCGAACAGGCCGGCTGTACGGTCGGCACGTGCCGCTCCTGTGACGGCACCTGCGTCGCGCAGACCTGTCGCGGGCGCACGTGCCGCGACACATGCGTCACCTGCGAGACCTGCCGGACGGACTGCGGTCAGGCGACCTGCGATACGTGCCGGACGCAATGCGGTCAGCCGACGTGCGAGGCGACCTGCAACACCTGCCTCACCCGGTGCGAGCAGGCGACCTGCGGTACCTGCGACACCGCTTGCGGCCAGGCCACGTGCAACACGTGCCCGACCGATTGTCAGCGCACCTGTGACTGCGAGACGCGGAATCCGCACATCCCCACCTGCGGGCGCCAATGCTAGGCAGCGCTCGACCGGTGCGGTCCCGCGAGTCGTGGCATTCCGTGCTGCCCGTCACCCAACAGCGTTGGGCGCGGCACGTGGCCCTGGACGTGGCGCGGCGCGTACGACAACCCTCTGTGGTCCGAGCTGCCGCTGCCGCGGCGGTGGCGCAGACCGGCTATCCGCGGGGTGGTGGCCGGGACGGTGCCGATCTGGCGCAGGGAGCCGCAGGCATCGCGTTGGCCTGCTCGTACTTCGATGCGTGCTTTCCCAGCCAGGGCTGGGATGTCGTAGGCCACCACTATCTGAACAGTGCGTGCAGCGCCGCCCAGGAATCACCCGGCCGCGGTCCGGGGCTCTTCGGCGGGCTCGCAGGCGTCGGCACGGCCGCGCTGAGCCTGGCACGCGGTGGCGTCCGCTACCGCCGGATGCTGACGGCACTCGATGAAGCTCTCGTGCCCATGACCGCAGCGGCGGCCGACGCCTGCGGCGACGGACGGGGCGGCGTGCCGGTGAGTTCGTTCGACTTGATTTCCGGGCTGAGCGGGACCGGCGGATATCTGCTGGCGAGAGGTGACGGATACGGCCACCGGGGCATGTCGGAGGTATCGCGGGCCCTGGTGGCGCTCAGCGAAGAGCACGACGACTTGCCCGCCTGGCACACGCCACCGCGGCTGCTGGCGGACGAGAGCCTCGCGCGGCTGTACCCCCGCGGCGTGCTCAACTGCGGCCTTGCGCACGGCGTCCCGGGCCCGGTCGCGTTCTTGTCTCTCGCCCACCTGTACGGCCCGCCGCTGCCGGGAGTCACCGACGGCCTCGAGCGCATGGCCCGATGGCTGCAGGAGCACCGCAGCGACGACCGCTGGGGGCCGAACTGGCCGACGGTCGTGGCTATCCCGGATGGCCAGGCTCTCGCTCCCGGCCGGCAGGACACCAGCCGTACGGCGTGGTGCTACGGCAGCCCCGGGATCGCTCGCGCGCTGTGGCTGGCTGGCCTCGCCCTGGACCGGCCGGAGCTTCGGGACCTCGCTGTCGAGTCCGTAGCTGCGGTCATGCGCCGGCCGGTCGCCGAACGGCGCATCGACTCCCCGACGTTCTGTCACGGCGTCGCCGGCCTGCTAGCCATAGTGGTGAGGTTCGCCGTCGACACCGGTGCCCCGGAATTGATGCGTGCGGCCCGTGACCTGACCGATCAGCTCCTGGACGAGGCATACGAGCCCGACTCGATGCTCGGCTTCCGGGACCTCGAGCCGGACGGGCGGCGGGTGGACCAGCCGGGCTTGCTCGACGGTGCGGTGGGCGTCGCCCTCGCTCTGCTCGCGGCCGCATCCGACGTCCCGCCCCGGTGGGACCGATGTTTCCTCCTGTCATGACCGCCGGCCCGCTCTATCGCGTGGTGAACAAGGTGTTTGTCCGCGCACCGCTCCTGCCTGTGGACGCGTACGCGGCGCTGTCCGCACCGTCGCACGACGACGGCGAACGCAAGCACTCCTGGTCGGCCACCGACGATTCACGCGTCCAACTCGCCCTGCAGGTTGGCGCCGGAGACCTCCCTGCCGCCCTCTCCCGCCCGACGACGTCCGACCGCGACGCCGCACGCAGGCGAGGCAAACTGCTCCGCTACCTGATCCGGATGTCCACCCGCCCAACCCCCTACGGCTGCTTCGCCGGCGTCGCCTTCGCGGAATGGGGCGAGCGCACCACGCTGTCCCTGACGGGGCGGCACGCAACCCGGACCCGCCCTGACATGTCCTGGCTGCTCGGCCTCGTGACGTCGCTGGAAGACAGGCCGGAAGTCAGGCGCGAGCTCAACCTGGTGACCCACACCGGTGTGTACCACCGCGGGGATCGACTGTTCCTGCCGCGTCCGGCGCAGGGCCACCCCGTGTCCGTACGGGCGACGGGGGCCATACAGCATGCCCTCGAGCTCGCGCGACAGCCGATCGGCTATCGCCGCCTGGTCGAGGTCCTGCTGCAACGCCCCGGTGGTACGGAGGAGAAGGCCGAGGGTCTGCTCGACGAACTGTGCCACCAGGGCTTCCTGCTGACCGATCTGCGTCCCCCGCTGACCACGGCGAACCCCGGCCGGTATGTCGCGGACCGGCTCCGGCTCCTCCCCGGCGCGGATGGCAGCGCCCGGCGCCTGACGGACCTGCTCGCGGCGATGGCGGCCTGGGACGATCTGCCTGACGACCGAGCCGCAGTAGAATTCCGAGGGCTGATCGACGGCGCGCAGGCAGCAGGCCCTCCTGCGGAGGACGCCGTGCCCCAGGTCGACATGGCTCTGTCCGTGGGCGGCCGGGCGGTGGCCGCCTCCGTCGCCGCCGACACCATACGCGCAGCCGAGCTGCTGCTGCGGATCAGCCCGCTGCCCGCCGGCCTCCCACACCTTGCGAAGTACCGGCACGCCTTCGAGGCCCGATACGGCACGGCAGGTGAGGTGCCGTTGCTCGAGTTGCTCGACCCGGCCTTCGGCCTTGGATCGCCCTCGACCGCGGCATACGCGACCGGGCCGCCCCCAGGCCCGCCGACCCGGCACGAGGCGCTACGGGACTGGGCGGCCGATGCCGTGGATGACGGCCGGATGGTGGTGGAGCTGGATCGCACCGCTCTACGGAAACTCGAGACCTGTCGGCCGACCCCGGAGATCGCGCCGCTGTCCCTCGACCTGTTCGTCCACGTCGCCGCACCGTCGGCTCAGGCGATGGACGCCGGCGACTACCGCCTCGTCATCGGGCCGAACCTCGGGGCGTCGGCCGCAGGACGCGTCCTCGGCCGCTTCTCCGATCTGCTCGGCCCCGCGGCCGAGGAGACCCTCGCGGAGATCCACCGGACCGAATCCGAGCACCGCCCCGACCACCTCCTCGCTGAGCTCGTCTACCTCCCGGTGCAACCCCGTTCCGCGAACGTCGTTCTGCGCCCGCAGGTGCGCCCGCACCAGATCCCCGTGGGCACCCCCGCATCCGTGCCGCCGGATCGCGTCGTACCACTGAACGAACTGGTCGTCGGCGTGTCGGAGTCGCGACTCTATGTGCGCTGGCCGCGCGTGAACATGCTCGTGAGTGCCTGCTCCGGTCACATGCTCAACAACCATCAGGCGCCGGAGGTGTGCCGGTTCCTCGACGACATACGGCAGGATGGTCTCGTCCAGCTCTACGGGTTCGACTGGGGGCCGGCTGGCCTCAGCCCGGTGTTGCCCCGCGTCCAGTCCGGTCGCATCGTGCTGTCTCTCGCACGGTGGCGGATCGACCATCCGCTGGCCCAACGCCTGCTTGCGGACCCGGCCGCATTCGACGCCGCCCCGGCGACCTGGCGCAGCGAGGCCCACGTCCCCCGCTGGGTGTACCTCAGTGCTGGCGACAATCGCCTGCTCCTGGACCTGGAGGACGAGGACCAGCGGGAAGAGCTTCGCCGGGAGCTGCGGCAGTTGCGCGACGGCCGCTCCCTCGCGCTCGAGGAAGCACTCCCTGCACACGAGGATGCGTGGCTGCCCGGGCCGGACGGCCGACACCTTGCGGATCTAGTGGTGTCATTAGTGCAACCCGCCCCCGCCCCGACGGCGGTTCGACCACCGTCGCCGGCAACGACGTTCGCCGTGGACGGTATGGCCTCGGACCGGCTCCGACTCCCTGGTTCCGATTGGCTGTTCGTCAAGATCTACACCCCGGCGGTGTTCACGGAGGACATCATCGCCGGACCCTTGCGCGCCTTCTGCGCGTCCGCGGTGCTGTCGGGCCTCGCGGATTCCTGGTTCTTCCTGCGCTACTGGGATCCCGACCCGCACCTTCGACTCAGGTTCAAGGGTGAGCCGGATCGCCTGGTGAACGACCTGTTGCCGCAGATCCTCGCCTGGGGCCGGCACCTGACGGACCGCGAGCTGTGCACTCGGCTGTGCCTGGACACTTATAACCGGGAGATCTCCCGCTACGGCGGCGTCGCGGGCATGGCCATCGCGGAGGACGTGTTTGCCGCGGACAGCCTCGCCGTCAGTGAGCTGCTGTCGGCGGAGCGTTCGACGGAACTCGGCCTGGACCGGACCGAGCTGGCCGTGTTGAGCGTGGATGAACTGCTCACCGGTCTCGGACTCGCCGAGCCGGATCTGCTGCAGTTGTTACAGGTCGCGCCGGACGTCCGACGGCAGAGTGGACCCGAGTACCGGTCCCGAAAGATCGCACTTCGCCGGTTGCTCGACGATGCCGGAGCGGCCGCCCTTGCTGCACGTCCCGACCCTCTGAACCAGATCCTCTCCGACATGAGAGCCGCCCTGAAGTCCTCGGCCGCCCGGCTGCGGCAGCTCGCCGCCGAGCACCGGCTCACCCAGCCTCTGACCTCGCTGTGCGGCAGCTTCGTGCATCTGCACTGCAATCGGCTGCTGAGCGAACAAGGACCGTCCGAAGCCGTGGTGAAGGGCCTGCTCACGCGCACTCGCTTGTCCCTGCGCGCGTCACCGCCGCCCGGGCATGCCAACGGGAGTGTCTAATCGACGGCGGATCCGACGATGAAGGAGACGCCTTATGAGCGAGACGATCGCCGAGCCGAGGCCGTGGGGGAGGCGGTCGCCGAGTTGGCTGCGGAGGCGGTGTCGGACGAGCAGTTGATCGGGATGCTGGTCGACCGCGCCCCGGATCATCGGCCGCAGGGTCGGCGTCCGGGTCGGACGAGTGCTCGGCGAGATAGCGGCCGAGCTGGGCCGCGGCCAATAGTCGTAGGGGTCGTGTACGGATGGTTACCGGCCCGCAAGGTGCGGTCCCAGTCCGTCAGATGTCCGGACCGCGTCGGGGACAGGCCTGTAAACAGGCGTTCGGGGTGACCGCGTTCTTGGGACGCTGGTCCAGCGCCGTGCATGTGGCCGTCGACAAGGAGCAAGCGAGGACGCCTGCATAGGCCTGGAGGCCTTCATCAACCGGATCACCGTGGCGGGGTTTCCCAGGTCAGCGAGTGCCGCCGCCGATCACGGAGATTCCGGCCGACTCCTTGCTGGCCCGGTTCCGGTCAGGGGCGAAGCTCCCATCTGCGAAGGGAGGAGTTCCAATGGAGCGTTCCCCGGTGGCCTTCCGGCAAGTCCGGGGAGAGCTCGAGCCGAGACAGGGCGTCGAGGGCTTCGTTCGCCGCTTCGGTAGGAATGTGCAGTGTGAGCTGATGGCTGAAGTCCTCGGCGATGAGGATGCGTTGACTGGGGTCTGCGAGTGTGTCACGGGAGTCGCTGCTGCGTCGGAACATCCTGCGCAGGACCTTTCGTGCGGACTCGTGCGCGTCCTGTGCGGCTTGGCCCGCTAGGGCTTGGACGAAGGGGACTACGGCGACGGCGACGGTGGCCGAGGTCACCGCTGTTACCCAACCGGGTGCCCGTGGTGATTCCTCTGGTTCGATGGCTTCGGCGCGACCGTACAACTCGGCCATGCCCTCCGTGTCGCCGCAAAGGAACGCCACGTCCCCCGCCTGGAACAGCGTGCGCCGAAGGACTTGCCGCAGGCGGCGCAACTCGGTCTCGACGCTCTGCACCGCGTACCGGGCATCCGATCGGGCCCGCTGGTGTCCGCCACGCGCGGCGTGCCAACGGCTCGCAGCAAGGGAGCCTTCCAGGTCTCCTCGGGCATGTGCCCCGTCGTAGAGGGGCCCGGCCTCGGTGCCCCGGCCGGCCTTCTCCAGCCATCGCCCGTAGGCGATGAGTCCGGCGGGTTCCCCAGTGTCGGCGGCACGCCGGTACCACTCTTCGGCCTGCTGCGGGTGGTACCGCTCTACGCGCAGCACCACCCTCAGGACAGCGTCCACTTCAGACGAGGCTCCCGAGAGGAAGAGGGACTCGAACGCCTCCTGGAACCTTCCCGAAGCGACCAGGTCGTCGAGTTGAAGCTCCAGTTGATAGTCGAGTCCGCCTAGCCGCCTGGCCCTTGCCTTGCGGAGCCAGGGACCGTATTCACGTGCCGATCTTCCGTTTTCTAACAGCCACCGGCCGAGCCCGATCCAGGCGCCGGGATCGTCGGCCTGCGCTGCCCGTCGGAGCGCTTCTTCGCGACGCGGTCCGTCAGTATCGTCCGATCCCGTGGTGAACACCGTGACCCCTCCGCGTCATTACCGGCCCGGTAAGCATTGTAGTGACGGACCCCGCAAAGGGTCCCTCCGCAGAGCGGCTGGGCCGAGCAATGCCTGGTGCACGCAAATCATCCCCCTGGATCGGCTTGTGTAGAAGGAGTCAGTGCCGAAGGCGACGACCTTGGTCCAATCGGGGGCGAGTTGAGGAGGTCGAAGACGGCGGCGCGCAAGCCGTCCTCATCACGAGACCCCAACCCGCAGGTTCATAGCGCAAAGGCATTGGGCCTAGCCCGGCAGGCTGCGCAGTTTCACGGAGCCGCCAGCAGAAGCGGTCGAACAGCCATGGTTCACGGGAGAGTCGGAAGTGAGGCGGTGCCGGACCAGTTTTTGCGGCGCCGTCGGCCTGGGTGGTCCGGCTGGAGGCGAAGACGTCGAGAGGCGGTGAGGCAACCCGCGAAGTCCCATCATGCGCCGCGGCCGGTTGTATCGGGCGCGTAGGGGGGTTGTGCTGCACGGGTATCGCCCCCTCCTGTGTGTGGGGTTGGTGGTTCAGGTCAGGAGGTCGGCGATCAGGGTGGCGAACTCGTCGGGGGTAAGGAGGCGGATGCCGAGCTGTTCGGCCTTGGTGCGCTTGGAGCCCGCGCCGTCGCCCGCGACGACGAGCGTTGTCTTTTTGGAGACGCTGGAGGAGGAGCGGCCGCCGGCCCGCTCGATGAGCTCGTTCATTTCGTTGCGGGAGAGTTTCTCCAGGGCCCCGCTCATCGCGCCGGTGACGACCACTGCCATGCCGGCCAGCGGGCCACCTTCCGCCGCGGCCGCGGGCGTCCCGTCGGCAGGGCTGGCTTCGCCGGCGGCTGGGCTGGCTTCACCTGTGGCTGGGGGCGGGGTGGCGCCCGGCTCGGTCATGCTGAGGCCCAGGGCGGCGAGTTTGTCGATGAGGGGGGCCAGTTCAGCCAGTTCCGCGACGATCGAGGGAGCTTTCTCCGGGCCGATGCCTTCGACGTGCTGCATCGCGTCGGCGTCGGCGGCACGGATGGCGTCCATGGTGGCGAAGTGGCGGGCGATACGGCGGGACATGGAGCGGCCGGTGCCTCGCACCCCGAGCGCGCACAACACCCGCGACAGTGGCTGCTGTTTGGCCTTGCCGATCGCGGCGAGCAGGTTGTCGGTGCTGGTTTCGCCCATCCGGTCCAGTGCGAGCAATGCCTCGCGGGTGAGGGTGAACAGGTCGGCGAGATCGGTGACGAGGCCGGCGTCGACGAGTTGGACGACGCGCGAGCCGCCGAGCCCTTCGATGTCGAGCTGGTCGCGGCCGGCGGCATAGGAGAGGGAGGCGACCAGGTGGCAGTTGCGGCCTTGCGTACACCGCCAGCGTTCCTGGCTCTTGTCGATGGTTGATCCGCAGCGTGGGCAGACTTGGGGGAATACGATGGGCCGTTCGTTGCCGGTGCGCAGGTGGGCGAGGGGAGCCTCGATCCGGGGAATGACGTCGCCGGCGCGGTGGACCATGACCTGGTCGCCCAGACGCAGGTCGCGTCGTGTGATGTCGGCCGGGTTGTGCAGGGTGGCGTAGGTGATGGTGGAGCCTTCGATGACGACCGGTTCGAGGACGCCGCGTGGGGCGATGATCCCGGTACGGCCGACGTTCCACTCCACCTCCAGCAGCCGGGTGATCTTCTCCACCGCCGGGAGCTTGTAGGCGATAGCCCACCGTGGCGCACGGGAGCCGGATCCGGCGGCCTGCTGGTCCGCGGCGAGGTCGGCCTTGATGACGATGCCGTCGATGCCGAACGGCAGCTCGGCACGGAGCGCGGCGATCTCGCGCACCCGGGCCAGGACCTGCTCCACGCTCCCGGCGACGGTGTCCGGGACCGTGGTGTGGGCGCTGGTGTGCACGCCAAGGTTGGCCGCCTGGTCCATCAGGTCACTGTGCGCGGATGCGTTCAGCCGCTCGGCCAGGACACGGTCGGTGTCGGGCAGGGGCAGCAGGCCGTAGCCGAAGAACGTCATCGGCACGGTGTAGAGGCGCTCCTTGGCCCGCAGCGTGCCCGCCGCGGCGTTGCGCGGGTTGGCGAACGGCTGCCCACCATGACCGGTGCGCACCTCGTTGGCGTGCTCGAACTGGGCGTTCGTCATGAGGACTTCGCCGCGAATCTCCACGGTTACCGGCTCGGCCAGTTGCTCGGGCAGCCCCTCGATGGTGCTCTTCGCGTGCGAGACGTCCTCCCCGGCCGTCCCGTCCCCGCGGGTGATCAGCTGCGTCAGGCGGCCGCCGGTGTAACGGGCGGCGATCGCTAGCCCGTCCAGCTTCGGCCCGACGCTGAAGCGGGTGACCTCGTGCCCGATACGGCGCGCCAAAGACACCGTCCAGGTGGTGAACTCCTCCGCGGAGAAGACGTTGTCCAGGCTCAGCATCGCCACCGAGTGCGGGACATCGCCCTCGGCCGCGCCGCCGGCAACTTTCCCGCTGGGCGAGTCGGGCAGCACCTGCTCGGGGTGCTCGGCCTCGTAAACGGCGATCCCGCGCACCAGCCGGTCGTAGGCATCATCGTCCAGCGCCGAGGTGCCGCCCTCGTAGTACGCGGCCGCCGCCCGTACTGCATCCTCGACCGCCTGCGCATAGGCGGCGCCATCCACGATCACTGCTGCAGGTGTAGTCATGACCGGCATACTGCCTCCCACCACTGACAATGAGGCCACGAGCCGGTCCACGCAGTACTGCTCAGCTCCCCGACACACGGCTCGAGACGCGTACCGGGCGGCATATTGGCAGGCGCTGCTGGTGGCGCAGGGGGTACGTGCGGACGCTACGTCTCTGCCCCTGGCCCGAGGGCCTGCGCCAGCCCTTCCAGGTGACGCACGAGCACGCAGGAGAGATGGGGCGCTTTCCGCTCTGCAAGCGGACCGACAGCCAGTGTGCCGTGAACGCTGCCTGGCTGTCGGTCTGATCTGGCCGGTTGTGGGCTGCCGGGATCAAGTTTCTCGGGAGAGTGGCAGCCCGTACTTCATCCACGCCTGCATGGCCGTTCAGGGAGTGGCGCGTGCCGGCTCCGGTGGTCCTTGCCGAGACCGTTCCACGAGTCCTCCACTCTGTACCCCACTCATCTGTTGCCTCAGACACGACGCAAGGGGATGAGTCACAAGGCTCTTGGCGGACAAGGCGGGGGTGTTGTGGAGACGACGACGCAGGTGATCACGGTGGCCGCAACCCTCAGCGCTGCTGTGCTGACCTTCTTGGCGAACTCATACCTGGAACGGCGCCGGGGGCGGGACGCCCGCGAGCTTGAAGCCATGCGCCGCGCCGCAGAGCATGCTCATTGGCTGCGTGACGAACGGCTGAACGCCTATGCCCAGCTCTCCATCGCCGGGGAGGAAGCACTCCAGTTCATCCGCGCCGAACTACCGTTGCTCGCCACGCCCTCAGGGCGCGAGCAGCGGGCTGCCGCCGAGAGCTGCGTACGGCATTCCGCAAGGCCTACAACCGAGTCGCTCTCTTCGCCACGGACGAGGTGCGCACCGCTGCTCACCAGATGTGGCTCGCTGGCTGGCATGGAGGAAACGACTACCTACGTGACCTTGCTGACGCCGAGCAGGTAACTGAACCGGTCGATCGGGGCGCACGAGCCCACGACGTGGCCATGCAGATGGGTAAAGCGGGTGACGCCTTCTTGGAGCGCTGCCGACAGGAGATAGCCATGCCGTGCCCCGTGGCCAAGAATTTCCTGAGCCGTTGAATGGACACCAGTGACACTCCGCGACCGCTCCCCAAGATCTGTGACAGAGCCGAGAACGGACAGCAGATGTTCACGACTATGGGAGGCGCCGCCGTCTGGGACTGTGCGATTGCAGCGGTAGTAATTCCGCTTCAGCCCCTTCGCGACCGGCACGCAGGCCGTTGCCGCCCTCCAGGCCCCCGAACGCGATTGCGAGGGCTGGGTGCGATCATGCATGGATGAATCATCTCGGCGACGCGAACCTGCGCACCTGGACGCTGCGCGTTGCGGCGCTCCTGGCGGCCGACATCCAAGATCAACTCGCCTGGTTGGGCGAGGGTGAGCTGGAGACGAAGGACGTCGTTGAAGAGGTGGAGCTCATGTGTCGCGTGTCCGAAGGGCTCGCGGAGCGCGGCGCCTTCGAGCCTGAGGATCAGCGTCATCTTGGGGCCATCGGCCGTCGTATCGGCGAGATCGATGCCACCCGCCGCGTCGGCCTCTGGGGCAACGCTCTGGCCACAGATTCGGCGTGGGACGACATTCGTTCTCTCGGTCGCCAGTTTCTCCTCACAAGGCTGGGCGACTGGCATCAGCCACTGCCACGCCTCGTGCGCCCGCCCATGGGCGACCACTGAGCCGTCCAGGCTGCCTGTGCGACTCTGACACAGTCGGCGCCGCGCACCAGATGATCAATTCCAGGAGATGCCTGCAGGGGGTGTGGGGTGGCCGGCGGCCGAAGCCACCGCAAGACGGTCAGGCGGCGGGCTGCCGGCCCTGGTTGTCGAGGTGGCAGTGGGCGGTCAGGCGTCGGGGTTGACTTCGGGGTGCGTGAACCGCACGGGCTTGCCCAGCGACCGGGCGTAGGCGATTTCGGCTCGGGTGCTGTCTCCGATGTAGTCGCCGACTACGAGCACCTCATCAGCGAGCCGGATCTTCGCCCGGTGCAGATCGTCGAGTCGCACCTTCAGCGCCTCGGCCTCGACAGGATCGGAGCAAAGTTCGCGCGGCGACTTCATGTCACAGGCCGGTTTGACGACAATCTTTCCGGCTTTGGTCTCCCGCAGATCGGCCTCGGTCATCTCGGTCATGAAGCGGGTGGAGCCGCAGATCACGACGATACGCGGGAGGCCCAACAGCTTCTTCGCGTCGGCGAGTTTCCCCTCGGGGGTGAGCAGTTGCGGGTATGACACTGGTTCCTCCTGGTGGTGTGGTCCAAGGGGTGCCTGCGGAGACGAGAACGAGGGTGTCCAAGATCGTTTTTGACGAACGACGTGGACACCCTCGCGACATGACTCTATGCGACGGCCGACGACATGCTGAAGGAGCATCCCGCGCTGGCGCCGTGGCGCCCGCCGGTCGGCATTACGCCCCACCTGAGCGATGCCGAACTGGTCACCCTCGCCACGATGCAGGCCATACTCGGCTACACCTCCGAGGCCAAATGGCTCCGCCATGCCCGTGCCCACCTGCGCCACCTCTTGCAAAGGCTCAAACGCTCAAACGCCAAGCGCCCGGACTCCCATACGACCAGTTCTCCGTCCATGGCGGTCGCGTCCGACAGTTGGGTGCTCGCGGATTGGAGCTCCGGGAAGGCCGGGCTGAGGTCGGCGCCCTTGCGTGAGCGGAGCACGATTCGCCCGGCGTCAACGGACAACAACGCACGCCAACCGTCCCACTTCGGTTCTGCGGCCGAGCCTTGGGGCAGTACCGGGTCGGGCACCGCGGCAGCGAGCATGGGTTCGGGCAGCCTTCAGGTCATGGACCCATGCCTTCCACCCCGGCCGTCACACCGAGCAGCCGAGCCGCCCGATGCAACCAGAATTGGGTAGTGCCCTTCGCAGCAGATCAACCGCTGGCCCGCTTGCTAGCGGTGCCAGATTTGGTCTACGTGCCATGAACGCCCCCTGCTGCCCGCCCGCACGTCAGGCACGCGGACGTTGTCGGTGCCGCGTGTCAGGATGGGGCCGTGTCACAGACCACCTTCATTACACCACCGTTGATCGGCCGGGACGGGGAACTGGCCCGGCTCACGGGCGTACTGGAGCATGCCCGGAGCGGTGCGGCGCGGGCGATGCTGATCGCCGGGGACGCGGGCGTCGGCAAGACCCGGCTGCTGGACGAGGTCGCCGGGCGGGCGGCGCGGGCCGGCACAACTGTGGTCACCGGGCACTGTGTGGACCTCGGTGACGTCGGTCTGCCGTATCTGCCGTTCACCGAGATCCTCGGTGTGCTCGCCGCCGACGAGCGGTACGCGGCCGTGCTGGCCGCGCACCCCGCGGCGGACCGGCTGCTGGGCGTGGGAGCGGACCCGGCACGGGACCCGGGCGGTCGACTCAGGCTGTTCGAGGACGTCGCCGGACTGCTTGCCGAGCTGGCCGCCGCCGCACCGCTGCTGCTCGTCCTGGAGGACCTGCACTGGGCCGACCAGTCCTCCCGCGACCTGCTGCGCTTCCTGCTGAGCCGAGGCGTGTTGCACCGGCCCGGGCCCGGCCGGCGGCTCGCGGTGCTCGCCTCCTACCGCGCCGACGATCTGCACCGGCGCCATCCCCTGCGCCCCCTGCTCGCCGAGCTGGTGCGACTGCCGGCCGTGGAGCGCCTGGAACTGCGGCCGCTGCCCGACGCGGAGGTCGCCCGGCTGGTGCGGGCGCTGCCCGAGCGCCCGCTGCCCGAGGCCACCGTGCGCGGCATCGTGGCGCGTGCCGAGGGCAACGCCTTCTACGCGGAGGAGCTGGTCGCGGCGGCCGGTGCGGACGCCGACGGGGTGCCCAGCGCGCTGGCCGATCTCCTGCTGATCCGGGTCGAGCAGGTGTCGGAGACGGCCCAGCAGGTGCTGCGGACGGCCGCGGTGGCCGGCCGCCGGGTCGGGCACGATCTGCTGCGGGAGGCCGCCGGGCTGCCCGAGGACGAGCTGGAGTCGGCGCTGCGCGAGGCCGTCGGGCGGCAGCTGCTCGTCCCCGGGGGCGGCGACACGTACGCCTTCCGGCACGCCCTCACGCGCGAGGCGGTCTACGCCGACCTGCTGCCCGGCGAGCGGTCCCGGCTGCACGGCGCCTACGCCCGCCTGCTCGCCTCGCGCGGACACATTGCGGAGACCGCCGCCGAGCGCGCCCACCACTACCGAGAGAGCCATGCCCTGCCCGAGGCGCTGACCGCCTCCCTGGAGGCGGCCGACCACGCCCAGCGGCTGGGCGCCCCGGCCGAGGAGCTGCGGCACCTGGAGACCGCCCTGGACCTGTGGTCCTCGGTGCCGGCCGAGGCACGGCCCGGTGCCGACGGGGTCGACCCGGTCACTCTGACGCTGCGCGCCTCGGCCGCGGCCGCGCACGCCGGGGAATCCCACCGTGCGGTCTCCCTCACCCGGGCCGCGCTTGCCGAGGTCGGCCAGGACGCCGACTCCGCACTCGCCGCCCGGATCCGCTACACCCTCGCCGGGAACCTGCTCACCGTGGACCAGCTGCAGGCCGCCTTCCGGTACAGCAGCGAGGCGCTGGCGCTGATCCCGGCCGAGCCGCCGTCGCGGACCTGGGTGTGGGCGGCGGCCACACATGTCATGGCGGCCCGTCACCTCGGTGAGGACGAGACGGCCCTGAGCATCGCCCGGCGCGCCCTGGGGGTCGCGGAGGAGCTGGGCATGGCCGACGCCCAGGCCGATCTGCTGGTCTCCCTGGCCAACATCGAAGGAGGCGGCCGACGCTCGGCGCAGGGCCAGGAGAGGCTGCGGCGGGCCCAGGAGCTGGCACGCTGGGCCGGGCACGGCCCCGTGGAGATGCGCGCGCTGTACAGCCAGGCCATGAGCCGCTTCGAGGCCGGCGAGCTCGAGGCCTGTCTGCCGCTGCTGGCCGAGGCGCTGGAGCGAGCCCGCCGGGCCGGCCTGCTGTCCTCGCCCCATCCGCTGGCGATGCGGTATCTGCAGCTGCTGACGATGTACACGCTCGGCCGCTGGGACGAGTGCCTGCGGGTGGCGGCCGACGCCGAGGCGGTGCTGCCCGCCACGGGCGCCTTCGCGGCGGGACCCGCGCTGTACGTGGCCGTGGCACGCGGGGATCTCGGAGCAGTCGAGCGGGCGCACGCCCTGTTGGACGGCCCGTTCAACTGGATGGGCACGCTGGTCGCCGACATCGTCCTCACCGACGCCGCAGCGCTGCGCGGCGACCCGGAGGCGGCCGTGGAGCGGATGCGGGCGGCGCTGACGGCGCTCGGCGACGACTCGGGGCGGCAGCCCGACGTGGTGGTCCGGCTCGCCGCCCTCTGCCTCGCGGCCGTCGCCGACCGCGCCGCCGAGCTGCGCCGTGGCGGGGACGAGCGGGAGCTGCGCCGCTGGACGGACACCGGGACCGAGCTGCTGGAGCAGGCGCGTGGCTCGGCCGGGCGGGACGAGGAGGGCCGTCCCCAGGGGCCGGAGGGGCAGGCGTGGCTGACCCGCGCCGAGGCGGAGTGGGCCTCCGCCGTGTCGGGGCCGGATCCGGCGGCCTGGGAGAAGGCGGTCGCCGCGTTCGCGTACGGCGACAGCTACGAGCAGGCCCGGTGCCGGCTGCGCCATGCGCAGGCCCTGATGGCGGCCGGCCGTAGCTCGGAAGCGGTGGAGTGTGCGCGGGAGGCCCGGCGGACGGCGGCCGCGCTCGGTGCCGTACCCCTCCTGGAGCGCGTCGACCAGCTGATACGCGCGGTCCCTTCACCCGGCGAGGACCGCGCCGCAGCGCTCACCGCGCGGGAGCAGGACGTGCTGCGGCTGCTCGCGCGCGGGCGCAGTAACCGGCAGATCGGCGAGGAGCTGTTCATCACCGGGAAGACCGCCAGCGTGCACGTCTCCAACATTCTCGCCAAGCTGGGCGCCGCGAGCCGCACAGAGGCGGTGGCGATCGCCTATCGCCAGGGGCTGATCGCACCTGAGCCGAGCGGTTCGGGGTGACGCCGGATCCGTTTGCGGGGGACGTGGGAGGGCGGTAGCCGCGGCCGGGGGACGTGGCCGGTGATCGCCGAGGGGCCTGAGCCGCTGCGGGCCTCTTCGGCGAGTCGGTCCCGGTCATGGGTGCCGGATAAGCCCCCCCATATCCGGGATCCAGGCGACACAAAGTCTGCGACGAAAAGGCGGGTGTGACGGGACTCAGAGAAAATCATGATGAACACGGATCTGTCGGTCACGATGAGCACCACGACCCGTCAGGTCGACACCGGCATCCACCCTGGCAGGTTCGACTCTGCTACCGAGGCCGCGGCCACCCAAGGTATCGATGCCGGCAAGAAAATCGCAGGTCGCAAGCGTCACCTCGGCGTCGACACCCGCGGCCTCCTCCTGGCTATCTGGGTGACCGCAGCCAGCGTCTCCGACAACACCGGCCGTATCCACCTGCTCTCCCAGATCGCCACCACAAGCCCTCGCGTAACCAAAGCGCGGGCCGACAACGGCTACCGCACCAAGGCCATCGACCACGGAGCTCGCCTCGGCATCGACGTCGAAGCCGTCCAACGCGACCCCGGCGCCAAAGGGTTCAAAGTGATCCCCCGACGCTGGGCTGTGGAGCGGACCTTCGGCTGGCTGACGCACCACCGTCGACTCGCCCGCGACTACGAGACTCACCCTCACCGCTCCGAAGCCATAATTCGCGTCGCGATGATCGACCTCATAAGCCGACGCCTCACCCGCGAATCCACCCCGAACTGGCGCGACACCTGAACCTCGACCCAGCAGCCCCGCAGGGGCAAAACGCTCTTTCAGGGCTTCTGCCGCGTGACCGCGTCGCCGAGTTCGCAGCCTCCACCGATGCACAGCCCCGGCGTCTCGGGCGGCAGCACAAACTGCCGACCGGCGAAGTACACGGTCACCGAAGCCGCGATGCGCGGCGCCACAGCTGCTGCGATCGTCTTGACCGCAGTTTGCGCGGCTCGGGCCGAGTCCAGGAAGATGACCTCGCCAGCGAGGCCCTCCGCCCCTGTGACGCCCGCGACGGTCCCCGCCACGCCCTCAGCCGCTACAGCACTCTCGAGTGCGGTGGGCACGAGTACGGGCGCCATCACCGTGGCGGGCAGGGCTGCGGCGGCTACCGCTGTCGCCCCTAGGCAGATCACGAATAGCGCCGCGTACACGAGCAGCCGCCGGGTTTCGGCGTCGCGGACCTCGATCAGTTGCTGCATGTCGCGGCGTGCCGCAACGAGGACCTGCTCGACGTCCGAGCTGGTGGCCGCGACGACCTGCCGCGCAGCGGCCTGATCTGGCTGGCGTCGCGTGCGTACCCGGACGGTGTAGAGGATCAGTCCGGGCAGCTCGGGGACTACGTAGGGTGCGACGGTCAGCGACGTCTCTTCGGTGATCTCCAGCTCGAAGGGTTTGAGCACGCGATCGGGGAGTGTGGCCGGAGAGCCGGGCGCCAGGGGTGGCGGGGTTGGACCGATGTAGTGCTGCACCACCCGGGCGGCCTCGTAGTTGTCCAGGTAGCTGAACACCTGGAGCAGCGCCCGCGACGCCAGGCCGGCTGGCTTGATCTCCCACATCTCGTGCCGGTCGAAGTCGATGATGTCGGCCCTCTGCCCGGCCAGTGACCAGTTCAGCACGCCGTACTCGCTGCGCGGACTGCGCACTGCCAAAGTAGACAGCCGTTCCGAGGCGCCGGTCGGGAAGAACACCCGGCCGTCGCAGCTGATGCGGTTGCCGCGGTACTCGGCCCGGTACGCCTGCATGATGCGGAGATGCACAAATCGTCCGACGATGTACGCGAGCAGCTGCCCGTCCGGCTTGGTCGAGCGGCACAGCAGCGGCTCGCCCAGTGCGGTGAGCAGGGCTGCCAGTGGCAGATGCTGCGCCTCCTCGGCGAGCGCTTGGAACCAGGCCCGGCGCCAGCGGTCGAAGACCGCCTCGCTGGCCCGGGCATCGCGCGGCACCGCTCTCAGGTCCGTGGTGTACATGCGCAGGCTCGGCCGCACGTGTCGCCGGTCGCCCGGCGCGAGCCGGCCATCGACGCTTTCGTCGGCGCTGACCCGCAGCGCGCGGCGCATCTCGAGCTCCTCGTCGAAGCGTCCGGTCAGCGAGACGACCTTGGGGGCGGGCCGGCAGCCCGGCGGGGTCGGCGGCATCAGTTTGGTCATGGCGTCTCGGTGGTCAGGCCGTCGGGGATCGCGCCGAAGGCGTCGGCGGCCCGTCTGGAGGTCTCCAGGTCTGCCTGGTCCTCGTCGGGGCTCATCAGCGCAACCTCGAACTCGGGGCCTGGCTCGCTGCCGCTGGCGTCGAGCAGCCGCGCGAGCGCCAGCACTACGTCGGCGCGGTATGAGGTGCGCACCCCGAGTGCGTCGGCGAGCCAGGTCGTCACGTCCGCGCGGGCGCCGGTGGCCTCGTAGAGCCCCTTCAGCGCCTGCTCGAAAAAGTCGCCGAGCATCCGGGAAGGCTGCACCCCGCCTGAGGCGTCTTCTTTCGTGCTGGGCGATCCGCTGAAGAGAAGCGCGCCGTCGATGATGGCGCGTAGCACGTTCTCCGCCGAATCCGGCGGGGTACCGGCGGGAGGCTCTCCTCCATTCATCGGGAGGCCTCCGGGGTCGGGTTGAGCGTGGAGGTCGGCTGCAACCAGATCAGCGTGGTGGGCAGGCGTACCGGCTGCAGAGGCGTGACCTGTGGGTCGACCTGCCCAGTGCCGAGGCTTTCCGCGATCTCCTCGGCGATGCCCAGGTAGGCCGGGTCGCCGACGGTCGGGACAGCGCCGCCCGACCAGATCACGCCGAGACTCAGGTAGAGCCCGATGGCCCACTCGAATCCGGGCCGGACCGGCACGACGACGCGCGTGGCGCCGGCGGTCAGGAACGCCGCCCACTGCGGGTCTGCGGAGCTGAGCCGGATGTCCTGCGCCCAGCGTTCGCCCGCGGCCCAGTAGTAGGGGTAGTGCAGCCAGGTCATGTTGGCCCATTCGAAGGCCTGCTCGAAGAAGGCGATCGCGTCGCGTTCCCGGGCAGCCGCGTCCAGATCGAGGACCGGGCGTTCGCCGTCGGCCGGGTAGCTGACCGGTGCGGGCGTGAACAGGCCCGAGTCCTGCGGACCGCCCAGAAGCAGGTGGATCACGCCGCGGCGCAGTTCACGCCGTTCGACCACGCGGTTGGCGTCCGCGTCTGTGCTGCCCTGCAGTGGTGAGTTCGCCTTGTCAGCGCGGGCGAGCGCCTGCGCGCGGGCAACACGGGCCGCCCAGTCCTGATGCGCGGTGGTCCAGGCCGACATGATCTTCTGGTAGACCTTGAGCTTCCAGTCGTTGAGGTTGTCAACCGTCCGCACGCAGTGGATCCGGACCGAGGCGGACATGTTGACCAGGTGTCGGCCCTGCATGACCACTGGGATGATCGAGTTCTCGGCAGCGTCGAGGTCGCCGCTGAGGAACTTGTTCAGCGCATCAGTGTTCTCTTCGGTGGGCGCGGCGTCCTGCCCGACGCCGACCATCCATGAGTTGGGGTCCGGTCCGTCGTCCTTTCCCCAGGTCACGCATTGCGCGACCCAATGCGTTGCGCGATAGCCGACGGGTACCTTGATCGTCTTGCTGTCGTTGAATTCGAAGAGTTCGTTCTGCGCACGGTCGCCCTGGAACGTGACGGCCAGCTCGGTGCTGTCCGGTGGAGGCGGCGACACGTCGGAAGCGCCGTACGTACCTACCAGCTTCAGGTAGTTCGCCTCGTTGATGTGGCTGGGCAGCAGGGGCTGGGTTGGGTCCTCCGGGTCGGTTGGCCGTGGGGGCTCGTGGTCCGTGTCCCCGTCCGGGGTGGCCGTCAGGGCCCACTGCAGGACAGCCGCGGGTTCGGGCACCAGGAACTCCAGCATCAGCCGCTTGCCGTAGTTCTCGATCCAGGCGTCCTGGATTTGGTCGACGTGGCGGTAGACCCCGACGATGTGTTCCTTGCCGGCGGTGTTGTCGAAGCCATGCACGTTTGAGTCGTCGGTCACCAGCAGCCGTCGCTCGGCGCGAGTGACGGTGGTGCTCTCCACCACCCGCTGGCGGGCCTGCTGGGTGATCGAGTTGGCGTAGCTGGCGGCCTCCCGGTTGGTCGACTCCGAGCTGTCGTGCCGGGCGACCCGGGCGTCGGCCGAGACGCTGACCGTCGGGCCGTATGAGGCGCTGGCATGCAGGCCTGCCTCCAGGTCGGTGGTCGACTGGATGATCTGCGAGGCCTCTTGTTGCATCTGGACCTGGGAGGTCGTGGTGAGGTCGTGCTCGTTCTCCTCGGTCCGCTGCGTGGTGGTCGTCATGGTCGTCTCGTCCTCGGTGTGCACCGTGAACGTACGCTTCCGCTTCTCCCGGGCCATGACGTTCTCGATGTACGCGATGTCGCTCGCCTCGTATGTGGCGGACCCGAGTTTGACGACCTTGAGGTCGGCTACGGCGGGGGGCCGGGCCAGCGGCGATGGGCGGGCCGTCGCGATGCCGTCCGGTAACTGCACAGTCGAATAGGCCAGGTAGTTATGTACGGCTGCCGCCGTCCGTACTGCAGGGTCGGCCGCGGCCACCGCCTCCAGCATGCCGATTAGCCGGCACACCCGCAGCAGCGCGGTCGCCATCGCCAGATTGGCCAACGCGCCGCCGGCCGTGCTGGTGATCGCGTTTACCAGTCCGGTGTGCACCTCCTGACGGTGCGTGGTCCATGCGGCGGCGCCGACGAAGTCCCGCACGTGGTGGCCGGTCCGGTCGTGCACCCAGCTGTCGATGTCGTGCGCCGACCAGCGGTCGCGGCGCTGGGTCAACTGCATGTCGAGGTCGTGGAACGGGAACTCGGCGTCGGTCTGTCCGATGGCCACGCTCAGCGCGCGCAGCCGTCCGGTGTCTGATGTGACGAGTCCGGGACCGGCGCCGCGAGAACGGGACTCGGCGGGGGCCAGGACCACCCGCGGTACCCGCCCGGAAGCCGGACTCGGCGGCCGAAGTGCCGTCAAGCGGAACAGTTCTGCACCCACCGGTGCCAGGGCACCCGCGTCCGCGGTCTCCTCGGGCATGTCCCCCCAATCCAGTGGCGGCCTGCCGGCAGCCCTTGGCACGTCTGGCGAGGAATTCTTCTCTGCCGCGCGCGGGCAACACATACGCAGAATGTCGCTTTTATTGCGCTGGTGAGTCTGCGTGGGAGGAAAGGGACCCTTCATCACAGGAGTGCCACAACACGACAGGTCATCACATCTGGCGGTGGAGTCTGTGGACTGAGGGCAGTTGAGCCAGTGGCATCCGTAGGTCCGCCTGCGCCGAGTCTCTGCGTCGGACGGTGCCGGAGCAGTCTGCAACGGGGCGAGTGGATGGTCACGATCTCCTTGGCCGAGCACCGGCGGACATCGAAGCGCACGTTGCCGGTTCCGGGCGAGGGTCGGTTTCCGCAGCCGAGGCGCGCCGGCGGGAGCCAGGGACAGTCCGCTCCCGCGCGTCTGTGACAGCGCTGAAGGACTTCCACCCCGCTGATCACCACACGTCCGCCATCTGCTGGCGGGGCGACTGCCAGCCGATCAGCCGCCGGTCGATACCCGCGATCTCCATGACCGGGCGCTTGCCGGGCGTCGCCTCACGCGGCTCCCACGCCCACCCGCGGCGGGCGAAGACCTCCTCCATGAACGAGAGGGTGTAGAGGGTGCGGCCGCGACGACGTTCTCCAACATGGTGTCCGCGGAGAGGTTGCCCCACTCCCCGTTGTCGTGATCTGGGCCGCGGTCACGCAGATGATCCCCCGTCTGTAGCCCACTGGCCGGCAGTCACCTCATGTGCGACCTGGCGCCACTGGGCTTTCCCGCCTGGCAAGGGCCAGGCCCAGGTGGGCCGTTGCGCTGTGTGGAGTTCCTGGAGACGGCGGGCAAGGGACGGTCCCGCGAGGGCGGCACCATCTGGGACAGCGGTGCCATGGAGGGCGCGGAGTTCGGTGAAGCGGGCCAGTTCGTCCTCGTAGAAGTGCACCGCCCGCACTGTGCCTGCGGTCACCTCATCGCTCGGTGCAGTGCGGTGCAAGTGCAGCAGCGGGGGTGGGGTCAACTCGGCGATGGCTGCAGCGAGCCGCGCGTGGCCATCCAGAATCAGATGGCAGTCCAATCCGCTGACCCACCACAGCAGAACGGGCGGGAGCGTTCCGTCACGAGCCTGCTTGCGGTAGGCCTTGACCCGGCCGTCGCTCGCATCGGGCATCGGTCGCAACGGGAGGATCTCCCACGAGCCGGCATGGATGAACCAGTCGATGTATCCGTCCGGATGGCCGTCGATGAGCATCGAGTTCCAGTACTCGGCCTGCGGCTGGCGGCCGTGGTTCCAGCGCAGGAGCGGGCTCTCGCGGGAGAGCAGCCATCGGCCGTCATGCAGAGGACTGCCCGGTGAATCGAACAGGTGCTGTACGAAGCGGTACGCCCAGCGATCCAGGTTGCCAGCCAACGCCCGTCCCGTCTCGGCACGCAACGGGGGAATGGGAGAGCGGTAGGTCTCAGTGCGCCAGAACTCAACTCCACAGAGATCCTCGTCGACGGCGACAAGGAGCACGGGCTGCGACTGCTGGGCCAGAAGCATCCGCCGTTCGGCGCAGAATAGGCGTAGGCCTGGTTGGCGACGTGCCTGTACCGCCAGAGACAAGCCCGTCCATGTGCCGTCGTCCCGAGTGACATCTGTGCGCCGCATGCCGAGACACTAGATCGTGCATGCGGTCGACCGCGCCATGGTTTCAGGGACTCAGTCTGGATCCCGTCCGCGCCGGGCTGGTACGCCAACCGCGGTGGACGAGGCTTAGCAAAACGTCCAGCAAGCCCAGCAGACCCTCGGCCTCGGCGTGCGCTGACTATCGACCCGATCGCAACACCACAGGAGAGGACGCGCTGAGTGGAAGACGAACGGCTCGAGGAATGCCGACGGCAGGCCAGGCTGCGGGAGCAGAAAGAAGAACGCCGCAGGAGGAAGGTCGCTACGGTCCTTCGGCTCTAGAAACAGGAACAACAAGCCCAGGACGAAGCGTGCCTGACCGAGGTACCTCCCGCGGAGGAGCAGCGCTACGCGCAGCTGCCCCGGCACTCCTGCACTAGCATGCGCTGATCGGGGGCCGGGTTGTGTCCGCACCGCACGGCAGGGCCGCTCCCACAGCCTGGCCGTGGAGCTCACCGACGTGGAGCACATCGAGAGCGAGCTGTAGCAGTGTTCATGCAAGGCCGCTGCTCACAGCGAGGATGCCGTGTGGGAGCCCAATTCCGAGGACTGAATCCATAGCGATCAGCCTGGTGGGAC
Organism: Streptomyces sp. NPDC044064; assembly: GCF_056434245.1. Lineage (NCBI taxonomy): Bacteria > Bacillati > Actinomycetota > Actinomycetes > Kitasatosporales > Streptomycetaceae > Streptomyces > Streptomyces sp. NPDC044064. The sequence continues at coordinate 78,903 of NZ_JBWKFN010000022.1, read as the reverse complement.
TGCCTCCCACAGGTATATGCGCCATCAGACAACCTGTACTGCCGTTCCACAGCCGGACCGTGCTGTTGTTGCTGGCGGAGGCGAGCAGGATGCCTCCTTCGGGCAGTGCCACCGTGCACAACGCACGGACCGTGTTGGTGTGGCCGTCGAGTGCGGTCTCTTCATTTCCTTCTCGGACTGCAGCCCATCGTGCGCGGTAGGGCGCAGGGTGCGCGCGGTTGCGGTAGACGGTTCCGAGCTGGCTGGCACGACCCCTGCCCGACTCCCTCGTCCACCGCCGCCCCACTGATCGTGGCACGGTTCACCAAGAGGAAGTGCCGGCCCCGTGCCGTGAAGAACGGCGCCACTGCGCGCACGACCAGCCCGACGCAGGCGCAGCTCAGCGGTACTGAGCAGTCTTCCGTGGGAAGACCTCAAGGCTGCCCCGGCCCGGGCGACCCGTCAGATCCCCAGCGCCGCACGCACCATGCTCCACATCACGCGCTCGGCCGCCTGCTCCTCGGCCTGGTCCGCTTCGACGCCGTCCCAGCCCACTGAGCGCCGTCCCGGCGTCCCGGGCGCCAGGCACCGGCGACAAGTTCTGGCAGGTCAGGGGCGTGGGACGTCCCGCGTCATCCCTGGGACGTCGGCGTCCGTGGCATGCGCTCCCCGCCCGGTTCCAAAGTGGTGGCCGGTCTCGGGACAGTCCCGGGAACCTAGGGGGATTCACGGTGAAGCATCGAGTGTGCCCGCAGGGCGGCTGTGACAGGTTCTACGCACGACCCGATGCCCGGCTACGGCCGGGCATCCTCGGCTACCGGGGATTCCGGCTGGCCGGCGGCCCGACACGGGAGCGGTTGGTCGTGCCGCGGGGGACGGTGTCCTTGCTGATCGGTTTCCAGGGTGAGACACACGTCGGCCGCCACATGGGCAGGCGGTCGAGGGCGGTGCCCGCCACCGACTTCCGGCACACCTCGGTGCTGTCCGGGCTGCACACCGGCGCCCGGGTGCTCGAGCATCAGGGTGAACTCCAGGGCGCGGAGGTCACCCTCGCCCCCTGGGCCGCCCAACGCCTGCTCGTCGGCACCACGCTCGGAGAGCTGGCGGACAGCGTGACCGATCCGGCGGAGGTGCTCGGCCGGCGTTTCCGCCACCTCTGCGAGGCACTGGGCGCCCTGCCGTGCTGGCGTGAGCGCTTCGCCCTGCTCGACCGGACTCTGCTGCGCTGGACGGCTGACGCGGACCCGTCCCGTGCGCTGGCCCCGGCAGTCCTGCACGCCTGGGAGATTCTCACCTGCACCTCGGGCGCCGTCTCCATCCGGGAGGTGGCGACGCGGACCGGGTGGGGAGTACGTCACCTGGAGACCCGGTTCCGGGAGCAGATCGGGCTCGCTCCCAAACGGCTCGCCCGCGTGCTGCGGCTGAACCGCACCATCTGGATGCTGTCCATGGGCCGCGGAGGGGCCGACACGGCGCTCGCCTGCGGTCTGTACGACCAGTCGCACCTCATTCGCGAGTTCAAGGCGATGACAGGGATGCCACCGGGCCGCTTCCTCGCCACCGGGTCGCAGTCGAGCTTCTGGCTGGCCGGTTGAGCGGAACAGCGAAGGGTTCGAACGGGAACTCGAACTCGTTTTCGTCCAATACACCGTCACGGGACAGCTGCCACTGTTCCGTTCGCGCGGCCGAACCATGCGCTCGCCCTCCCGAAGGAGTCCTTGATGAAGAAGCCCCTCGCCGCCCTCGCGGTCGCCGGCGTAGCCGCCGCGTCGCTGGTCACGATGGCCCCGACGGCGTCCGCCGCAAGCTGCACGTCCAGCGGAATCACCACCGGCTACCAGGGCCCCGGATCGGTCGCGTACAAAGCTGCCAGCGGTTGCAGGGACCTCAACCTGACCTACTCCTACGACTCGGCCAACAAGGGCTGGGACAGCTACGCCGGCTACTACAAGAACTCCTCGGGGACCTGGACCCGGGGATCGAGTGGCTACACCGGACTGCTCAGTGACGGCGCCTACGGCCTCGGCGAGATCGTCCTCGTCTCGAACCTGTCGAACGGCCGGGCGTTCAGCGTCGCCAGCGAGTACAACGGCGGCGACTGGGTCGTCATCACGCACTGAGTGTTCCGTTCGCGCGGCCCGAGAGCGAGCAGCCGATCGCACCGCTCGCTCTTCTCACTTCATTTCACCCTTCTCGCCTTTTCGCTCTTCTCAAGGAGTCATCGATGAAGAAGTCCCTGGCCGCCCTCGCGGTCGCCGGCATAGCCGCCGCGTCGCTGGTCACCATGGCCCCGACGGCCTCCGCCTCCGGCTGTGTCACCACCGGGCTCAGCACGGGAATGCAGTGGATAGGCAGCACGGCCTACAAGGCCAACGCCGGTTGCCTGGACCTCAACCTGACCTACTCGAACGACGCGACGAGCGACCACGACTACTACGCCGGGTACTACAAGAACTCCTCCGGTGTGTGGACCAAGGGATCGCGCGGCTATCGAGTGGGCGACCCGGCGATCTACGACGGGTATCACGCGCTGGGCTCGATCGTTCTCGTCAGCGACCTGACCCCCGGCCGTGAGTTCGGCGTCGGCAGCTTCTACGACGGCGGCGACTATGTCGAGATCACACACTGACGCTTCCCTGGGGCGTCGCCTCGCGCGGCGCCCCAGGGGCCTCGCCCGCCTGGGCCTCGCTCTCACGTGTGGCGTGGCACTTCCCTTGCTGAGCGCCTGCTCGCCGCAGCCCACGCAGAACACGGCGGCACACCGCCCGGTCCCGTCGGTCCGCCCCGCTGCAGTGACCTACGGCCTGCCCACGGACCCCACGTCCATGGTGCTCCCGGCGACCGGAGCGGAGTCCCGCGGGACCCAGGGCCTGGACGCGTTCGGCAAACTGGCCGCCGCCTGGGCGCTGTCCGACTGCGCCCACCAACACGGTGAGACGCCGCCCGAGGGACCACCGCCCATGTTCACCCGCTTCTCCGCGCTGCCGGATCTGGAGTTCCTCCGGGTCCACGGCTTCGACGGCGGGTCCTTCGTCCCCGGAGCGCCACCGACCGAGGGGCGGACGCCAGAAGCCGCCGCCACGCCGAGCGCTCAGCTGCGGCGGTGCATGGGCCGGACACGCCCCGTCGTCCGCGAACTGCAGGAGGTCTACGCCCCTTTGCAGTCCCAGTGGTTCGCACAGCTTGCGCCGGTCAACCGGGATCCCCAGGTACGCAAGGCCTACGACTCCTTCGCGCGCTGTCTGGCCGACCACCAAGTGAACGCCCGGAACGAGGACGCGTTCTTCGGGCTGGTCGACCAGCGTCTCCAGGTCTCCGACACCGCCGGGGGCCGGAGACTGGCCGCCGCCTACGCGACCTGCATGAAACCCGTGGAAGCCGTCCGGGAGCCCCTGCGGGACCGGCTGAGCAGGAAGTTCCGTGCCGCACACGCCGCGGAGATCATGAAGGTGCGCACGGAACTACCCAAGGAGATCCGCAAGTTGGAGAAGCGCTACGGGATCCGTTTCTCGGTCCCGAAGCTGTGAGTCAGGCGTACGACAAGACCTACGCGCCGTCACCCCGGCAGCAGTCCGGGTCCAGGCCCGCCGGGAGGCGTTCGCCGTCGAAGTCCGCACAGATGCGTGTACCGGCGCCCGCCGACGGCGACTGGGCGCGGGCAGCCGTGGCGGCGGTACGCGAGCTGTCCGCGGGGCTGGACATCAAACGGCCCCTGCGTGAGCTGGGGGCCGACCGTGACCTGCTGCCTGCCGTTGCGGCGGGCGCGATCGCGGACGCGGTGACGAAGAACGCACCGCGGCTGCCTCAGGAACGGGAGGTGCTGGACCTGCTGACGCGGGTGTACTGAGGCCCGTCGGCCGGCACATGACCTCGCGTAATCGACTGACGCCTAATCCTTGGTCATCGCGGCGCTGGTGTCACCGTGCGTGCTCGCCGGGGGCATAGTGGCGCCAGGTTCCTCCTGCCTCGGCGGCGAGCTGGGCGGTGGTGTCGTCGTGGTAGCCGAGCATGCGGGCAATCACGGGTGCGGGGGCCTGGAGAACGAGTTGGCGGTGTACCGCCGGGATGGCGTTCACGCGCAGGGTGTAGCCCTGGCCGCGTCGTACAGTCACGCCCCTGGTCGAGCACGGCGCGCTCGGCAGGCTCCAGTTCGGCCGCGCGGAGGAAGTCGGCGACCTTGCCCGGCATGTCGAGGAGGACCGGCAGCTCCGGGGCCGGGGTGTCCAGGTCGACGACGGTGTGCTCGGGCAGGAGGTCGGCGATGGCGGTACGGATGGCCCCGCGGCTGACGTCGTGCTCGCGGGCGAGGCTGGCGATGGACTGGCCGGCCAGGTACGCGGTGCGCACATCGTCGGTCTTGCCAGCAGGGACGGCCGGGCGGCGGCCGCCCTTGTTGCCCTTGGCCTCGGCGGCCGCAGTCCGTCGTAGGTCAGCTCGCGCTGAAGGTCGCGTTGGAGTTCGCCGGCGGCGGCGAGGGTCTGCACCATGAACTTCACCGTGGACAGCAGCTCGCCGGTGCGCGGGTGGCGGGCGGTGGGGTCCATCGCGGAGAACGCGCCGTCGTGGATCCGCAGGGCGACCTGGTCGCGGTGGAGGACGTCGAGCACGTCGAGGATGTGCCCGGTGCCGCGCACGAGGCGGAACATCTCGGAGATGTGCACGGTGTCACCCCGCCGCGCGTACGTGAGCAGCTCGCCGAACTTCGGCCGCTGAAGCGGGTGGAGGCGGCTGGAAGTGTCGCCCTCCTCCTCGAACGTCACAGGGGTCCAGCCCAGGTAACCCCAGAAGCCGCCGTCAGTGGATCTTGAGCGGAACGCACACGCCTTGAACGCTCGCCGAAAGGGCCGAGGGGTGGGGTCGAGAGGTGAGGGGCGGGTGGGCGGCAGAGTTCGGCGGGGCGTGGGCGCGGTTCGGGGCCGGGGGCCTCGTCGAACTCCGCGGAATGCCTTCGAGACGCCGCATCGGAGGTGACGCGGTCATCCCGTACCACGATGTCTGCGCCGGTTGCCCGGCGCTGCCGGCGGGAGGGGGACAGCAGGGTCAGGCGTTGGTGCACAGGACGGTGGCGAAGACGGTGCGTACGCCGAACGCCTTGTTCGTGGCCCGGACCGTCCAGCCGTTCGCCGTCGGGGCCGACATGGTCAGCAGCACGTCGAGGCCGCCTGACCCGCCGCCGCCGGTCGGTACCTGGTTGTCGGGGCACTCCGCATGGGCCGTTGCCGAACCCCCCGGGTCCATCTTCGCGGAGTCGCTGAATTTGAGGCCGGGCGGCTGGTTGAGCGAGCAACTGGCGATCACCCGCACGAACGAGTTCGGGGCCGCCGGGTCGGTGTTCGTGTACTTCGCCCGCGACGTCCACCCCCTGATGGTGGAGAAGTCCGACGAGCTGGCGAAGGTCTCGGGTCCGGCCTTGAATCCGCCGCCGACCACGAACCGGTCGTTGCCGCAGGACACGGTGCTGGGCCGGTTCGACTCCCCAGGTTCTAGGGGCTCGTCCGGCCCGGGCGGGTAGGTGATGTCGGTGTCGGTCGAGCAGATCGCCGTGGGGTGCAGCGTGTAGACCTCGGTGGGGCTGCTGTTGTAGGCCTGTACGCGCCAGCGGTTGTTGTCCGGGTCCGGGGCCGACTCCCTGAGGAAGATGTCGGTCGCTGGGGGGCTCTCGACTGTCGCGCCGCCCCCAGTGACTTTCGTTCCTGCCGGGCAGTAGGCCGCCGCCGTCCTGGTCTGGCCGGGGAACAAGATGGCGGGGTGGCCAGGCTCCTGGTGGGTGGTGGCGCGCGCGGCCACTGCCGGTTGCGTTGTGTCCGCCCAGGCGGAGGGGAGGGTGGCGGCGATGAGCGCGCTGGTCGTGAGGGCGGTGGTGCGGAAACGTCTGGTCTGGGACATTCGGAGCTCCCTGTGGATTGGTCCGAAGACAGACGTGTTCCCCCGCCGGGTGGGCGGGGCGGGTGGCGATCGCCTGGATGTACGCAGTCATTCACCTGTACGAGGCCCGCCTGCGCGCGGCAGCCGGGGCGTGTGTCGCGTGTGACGCCAACCTGGCTGGCGCATCGCTGGCCCAGGTCGTGGCGCCGCGGTTCTGCTCGACGGCCTCTTGGGGGCATGAAACTGGCAACCTCGCGTAATCGTGAGTCGCCTATTCAGCAGCATGTGAAGGCTCGTGCTCACCGTGAGTGGTCGCCGGGGGCATAGTGGCGCCAGGTTCCTCCAGCCTCGGCAGCGAGTAGAGCGGTGGTGTCGTCGTGATAGCCGAGCATGCGGGCGACCACGGGTGCGGGGGTCTGGAGGGCGAGCTGGCGGATCGCGGCCGCGCGTCCGCGCTGGAGGGGAAATCCCAGGCGCCGGAGGCGGAGTTCGAGTGCCTCTGCGGTCATAGGCAGTCCTGCTCGGCGACCGGGAAAGAGCCATCGGGCGTCCGGGTTGGAAGCGATCATGGTGTTCGGCCGTTGGCCCAGATAGCCCAGCAGTATTGCGGCGAAAGGGGCCGGGACTGGCGAGGGTGGGTCGCCGAGCCGGACCAGGGAACTCACCGTCTTCTTGAAGGACATCGTCGATGGTGAGCCGCGTAATCCGGGTGAGTGGCTGCGCGTAGAGAAGTACGAGCATGGCGGCCACGCGGTCCTGGAGTGGGTCATCCCCGCGGTCAATGGTCTGCCGTAGTAACGCGAGCCGGTGGTGCTGGGCGAGCGGGGCCGGATTGCTCGTGGAGCGGTGCGGGACGGTGACCGTGGGCATGTGCTGGGACCGCATCGCCCACCGCAGGAAGGCGTGAGTGAGGCGCCGGGCGGTGTAGCCGCCTGCGTACCAGGTATCGACATCGGCTTGGGTGCAGTCGGCGAGGGCGTGTCCGCGCTGAGCGAGGTGGCCGAGGAAGGCGGTGGCGAGCTGAAGCTCGTTGCGGGCCTGCTGGATCTGGTTGCCGGTGAGCGGACTGCGGTCGGCCATGGTGCGGAGACGGCGCTGGACGTGCCAAGTGGCGAAGAGCTCCAAGAGCCTGCGGTGCTCGACGTCATTGACGGTCGACAGCTTCTCGGCGAGCCATCGCTGGAACAGCAGCAGGTGCCGGTCGGCGGGTGGCAGGACTCCGGCCTGAATGAGCAGATCACGCAGATAGGCGACCGATCGCCAGGGGGCGAGCTGGCTCAAGCCCTCGTGAGTCGCTGATCGGTGGCCCGAGGCCCGTCCCTATGGGGGCCAGTTCACCGAGATCGTGCCCCACCTGACCGTCGCTGACGGTCAGGACGAGGCAGTTCTGGATGAGATTGAGGCCGAACTGGTCAGCAAACTCCCCATCACGTACCGGGCCTCGTCAGTTGACCTCTTGGTGCATGACGGTGCGAAGTGGCAGGAGAAGGCGTCGTTCGCACTCGTTGAATGAAGGGGCCGTGTGCTCGTCTGGCCCGCAGCAACGGGCAGCGGATCAGCATGAAGACGTCAGTGAGCCGAACCGATCAGGACTGTTGCTTTCAGGTGAGAGCCGGTTTCGCCGTGTGCGTCGCTGTCAGATGTCGTGGTTGGCAGTGCCCGCCCGCGCTTTGGCGTGGGCGTTTTGCTGTGTGGTGCGGGACCAGGGCACGACCTCTGGGTCCGCGTGGTGCGGGCCCGATACCGAACGGAAGGCTCAGCCTGGCCTGCGGAATCGTCAAGTGGTTCAACGCCGCCTGCCCCGCCGCCGCACCTTGAGCTTGACAGCGCCCATATCGCTTATCGATAGTATCGATAAGCGATATGGGCGCTGCGGGTGACAGGGGGAAACCGTGGGTACGAAGTCCTGGTGGAGCCGGACCGACAATCGGCTGCTGGAGGCGGCTCTGGGCCTGGCGGCTCTGCTCGCCGGCGTCTTCGGGGTGCTGCTGCCGGTCCTCGGGGTGGTCGGCGTCATCGACCCGGTGGACACCCGCGAGGTCAAGGTCGAGACCGCGACCCGGGTGCCGGGCACCGTGACCGACGCGGTGGCGGGCCACGGCATGACCCTCGCCGGCACCCACCAGGCCAACCTCGTTTTCGCTCACCCCGACCTGAGTCAGCGTCTGTTGCTCGCGCTGCCCGAGGTCATCGGCAGCCTGCTCCTGCTCCTCGTCCTGGCGCTCCTCCTTCAGATGGCCAGGACCCTGCGCGGCGGCGACGTCTTCGTGCCGAGCAACGCCCGCCGTCTGAGCGCCATAGGGCTCGCGGTGCTGGTGCAGGCGGTCCTCTCCCCGGTGCTGCCGGCGCTCACCACGGCGGGTCTGGTGAATGGCACCCCCATGGCTGATCAGATCCCCTCCTCGATTACCTTCACCGGCGAGTACGTCCTGCTCGCCTTCCTCATCCTGGCCCTGGGCGAGGTGTTCCGGCGCGGCACGAAGCTCCGCGCCGACACTGAGGGGTTGGTCTGATGCCATCAGAGGAGGAACACCGGGTTCAGGTCCACCTGGACCGGCTGCTGGCCGAGCGCGGCATGACCTTGTCCGAACTGGCGGCCAGGGTCGGGGTGACGGTGGTCAACCTCTCCGTCCTGAAGAACGACCGGGCGAAGGCGATCCGCTTCTCCACCCTCACCGCGATCTGCCGCGAATTGAACTGCCAGCCCGGCGACCTGCTCAGCGTCCGCGAGGACTGACCCCGGTCACCGGCATGGCCGGCGTTCCGTACGAGAGCACCGTGTACCGCCTCCGACCGGGTGCCTTCGCCGAAGAATGCCCATAACTACGTTACCTGGACAAGGGATTTCTCATGAAGATGACCTCTGGTCGGCGTCTGGCACAGGTTGGTGTGATCGCTATATGTGCTGCCGCTCTTGCAGCGTGCGGGAGCTCCTCGCGTTCCTACAACGTGTCGGGAGCTCCGGGGGGTGCCAGTGCCGCGTTCTCCAGTCTGGTGAGCAAGGCGCCGCAGAAGCTGGGCGGCCATGAACGCAACGATTCCGACCAGAAGGGAACTGCCGTGTGGGGGGACGGTGAGGTCACTCTCCGGTGCGGGAACATCTCGGACGTTCCTGAGTCGGCTCCATGCACGTCGGTGAAGGGGGTCGACTGGGTCGTAAACGAGAAGAAGACCCACGACGGGGTGAAGACGGTTCTGTCGTACGGGCGTAGCCCTGCGGCCGAGGTCACGATGTCGGAGCGGATCAAGGACAAGAATGCCGTGATCGGTGAAGTGTCCGGGATCGTGTCGGGGCTGACGAAGCAGAAGGCGTGCGCGAAGCAGAGCTGAGTATTTGCGGCCCGGACTCCTGTTGGCCCTGGAGGGCAGGATGCCCGAAGTGCGAAACAACGCCGCCTAAGAACTCCTAACGAAATGATCTTTGAGGTGGTTGGATCGCTCCGGGATTGATGATCTGGGGGTGCGGGGTGGCGCGGCCGAAGCCGTGGGTGGTCGATGACGAGTTGTGGTCGGTGATCGAGCCGCTACTTTCCAAGGTGGAGCGGCGGACACGGCATCCGGGACGCAAGCGGCATCCGGACCGGCTGGTGTTCCAGGGCATCCTGTTCGTACTGCACACCGGGATCTCCTGGGAACACCTGCCGCAGGAACTCGGCTTCGGATCGGGCATGACGTGCTGGCGCCGCCTGGCCGAGTGGACCGAGGCCGGGGTGTGGCCCCGGCTGCACGAGGCTCTCCTCGCCAGGCTGCGCAGCGCGAACGCGCTGGACTTCTCCCGGGCGGCCGTCGACGGCTCCCACATCCGCGCGTTAAAGGGGGCTCCAAGACCGGGCGAAGCCCTGTTGACCGGGGCAGAACTGGCAGCAAACACCATCTGATCACCGACGCCACCGGCATACCGCTCGCTGCCACCCTCACCGGCGGCAACCGCATCGACGTCACCCAACTGATCCCACTCCTTCAGGCCGTGCCGCCCGTGCGCGGCAAACGCGGCCGGCCCGGCGCCGCCCGGACGTGCTCCTTGCCGACCGCGGCTACGACCACGACAAGTACCGCCGCCTGGTCTGGGGCCTCGGCGTGAAGCCGCTGATCGCCCGCCGTGGCACCGTGCACGGCTCCGGGCTCGGCACCCAACGCTGGGTCGTCGAGCGCACGTTCGCCCATCTGCACTGGTTCCGCCGCCTGCGGATCCGCTGGGAGATCCGCGACGACATCCACGAAGCCTTCCTCACCCTTGGATGCGCCCTCATCTGCTGGCGGCGCGTGCGCTCACTCTGAGGAGGATTGGAGGGTAGCGGTGCATTCGGCTTCCTGGGCGGCCATGAGCTCATAGCCATGCTCGAAGGCCCATGCTCCGACAGCGTCGATGGGTGTCAGCAAAGTTCGCCCCAGGGCGGTGAGCTGGTACGCAACGCCCGGTGGCGCTCCGGGGTGTGCCTGCCGGTCCACCAGGCCGTTGGACTGCAAGCGCCGCAGCGTCTCGGTGAGGACCTTGGAACTGATTCCCCCGATCTGACGGCGTAGTTCGACCGGGCGTCTGGGGCCGTCGCGCAGTGCCCAGAGCACAACGGCGTTCCAGGTGTTGGAGAGGAGGTCGAAGGCGAGGCGGGCGCGGCAATCGGCGAGGAAAGCGTCGGTCGTCACGTACCAAATGGTGCCCGACAGGCCCTCTAGCGTCGTTGCGAACGGTCCGAGCACGTCCTGGGAGGGAATGCGTGATGAGAATCGGTGTACTGGGCACGGGCAACATGGCGGATGCGCTCGCCACGCACTGGGTGCGGGCCGGGCACGAAGTGGTCATCGGAGGACGGGACGTGCACAAGGCGGAGCGGCTCGCGGCACGCCTCGGGGGCAGCGCGAAGCCGGCCAGTCTGCGTGCGGCGGCCGATTTCGGTCAGGTGGTGCTGGCTGCACTGCCCTTCGGGGCGGGGGCGAGCGTGGCGCGGGAACTCCGGGCGCCCCTGCACAGCAAGGTGCTGATCGACTGTTCCAATCCGGTCGGTCCGGGCTTCCTGCTGCTGACACAGAGCGGCCTCTCAGCCGCACAGCAACTGGCCGCAGCGGCACCGGGAACCCATGTGGTCAAGGCATTCAACCTCTGCCACGAGGACGTGTGGCGTATGATGCCGCCCGTCTTCGACGGGCGGCCACTGGCCGTTCCGGTCTGTGGAGACGACGAAACGGCCCTCGCGCTTGTACACCAGTTGGTGCGGCAGGTCGGCTGCGAGCCCGTGGCAGGCGGCGGTCTCGAACGAGCGGGACTCCTGGAAGCGACCGCCGCGCTCTTCATCGGGCTATGGGCCGGCGAGGGATCCGATGCCCAAGCAATCGCACCCCCGCTGGCCTATGCCGCCGGACCGACACACGAGGAACCAGAAGACGCCGAGAAGGCTTTTCGTTAGGAGTTCTAAGTGCCCGATGATAGGTCACCAACGAGGTCTCTCCGACTGGCAAGTTGAGACTTCACGGGATCTCGCTCAACATCCGAGGGCCTCGCTTCGGGCACTCCGTGGCCCGGTCGGTGGCCGATCTGACGAAGCTCACCGGGATGTGGTGGATGTCGCGGCGGATCGGTTCCGGTGATCACGTACGAGAACACCCGCCACGTCCGGGTCGTCTTCGGGGTGGTGAGAGAGGCAGTAGTGGGCCGACCTCAGGCCTGCTTGGGAGCCGGGGCCTGGTTGACATGGAAGGTAAGTCCGGTGATTCGACCTGATTGAGCTTCTTCAGCGTTGCAGCTCCAGTGTGAGGACCGCCTTGGCGATTGACGTCATGCGGTTGGGGCTGCAGCGGGATCTGCGGAAGATCCGCCAGGACTTCAGGCGGGCGACGCCGCGTTCGACGGGTGCTCGTGCCGCGGCCAGGGCACGGTTGCGGGTCCTGTCGGTGGGAGTGAGTTCCTGGAGGGGCCTGCGCTTAATGCCGGTGGTCAGCCACGGGCCGGCGCCCTGGTAGGCGAGATCGGCCACGATCGGAACGCCCTGGCGTTCGCAGATTCGGATGATCCGGTGGGTGGGTGCGGCGGTCAGGTCGTGAGTGCGGCCCGGCAGGGCGGGCGAGAGCCATAACAGCCGGCCACCGGGATCGGTGACGACCTGCACGTTCACGCCGTGGCGCCGGTGTTTGTGGGAGTAGTCGGCCCGGCCGTCGCCGACCCGGTCGCACTCGGCGAGGGTGCCGTCGAGTAGGACGAAGTCGGGCTCGTGCTCGCGCAGTGTCTTCAGCAGACCCGGCGCACGCGCGGCGAGCAGGTCGACGACCGCGCTGGTGTAGGCGTGGGCGGTGGACTCGCTGATTCCGAACCCGGTGGCGATCTTCGCCAGAGTGATGTGTTCGCGCAGGTACACCAGTGCCACCATCGCGCGCTGGGACGGCCGGAGCTTGCAGCGCCGGTCGCCCTCACGGGTGACGATCAGCATGGTGACCCACTCCACGAGTGCATGCGGCAGGTCGAGTGCGGCAGGATGGATGACCAACGAGGCCCCCAAGCAACGAGATTGAGACGTCAGACATCTCGATCAACAGCCCGGGGGCCTCGCTTGTTGCGCTTCACGGCCCATCATCCGATCGGTGGCGACCTCGAAGAAGCTCAATGATCTGCGCTGTGACCCACCGCCCCACCCTGGAGACGTGGTGACGGAATCCGAACACGCCGAGCACGCAGCCCGCCTACGCGGACTGCTCTACCTCGCCTGCCCTGACGCCCCATTCCCCGCCATCACCGCAACCGCTGAAGCCATCGCACAGCGCGCGGAGGAAACGCCCCGGGAACCAGTGCCTCAAGCCGCTGAGCTCGGCCAACCCAAAGGCGGACGCTATACAAAGGTGGAGCTCTCCGGAGCGGATTTGTCGGGCGGGGACCTGGTTGGCGCGCACCTGACCTTCGCGAACCTGGCCGGCGCGGACCTGACCGGCGCGATCCTGATCGGTGCGGACCTGATCCGTGCGGACCTGACTCTCGCGATCCTGTTCGACGCAATCTGGGATTTGAACACTCAGTGGCCTGACGAGTTGGCATCGGTTGTCGCTGCGGAGTCCGACGTGGTGAGCCCCGGCGTCTTTCAATGGCGCGGTGGTGGACCGGCGCCGGAACAGCCAGATGTAGTTCATGTCTGACGCCTTGTGTGCCGGAGCCGCTACCACCTCGGCTTGAACCGACGCGGCTGGAGACCTGGCCAAGGACTGCAACGGCTCTGTCCTCGTAAAGCCACGGCCGAACGGCGTCTGTGGCCAACTACCCTGGTCAACGGCCTGGTCGGCTGTCGCGGTAAGTGCCCTTCCCGCACCAAGGCCCAGGAGGAATCGACCCGATCGGTTCAGGAAAAACACGCCTGCCGCGTACCTCTGTGACACCGCAGGACGCCCCGCGGACGAGCGAGTCGCCGACGGGGCGGCCTGGGGTTCGTGACAGGTCAGGCGGTGGCCAAGCCGGGGACTCCGTCCGCGGTCGTGCCGGGTGCGAGGAACTCCTGCAGGGCCCTGCGCCGGAACGCCCGGGCCCCGTCCTCGAAGTGGGCGTCGGGATCGGTGGCGAGGTGGGCGTGGGTGAGGTCGGTGACCCAGTCGGCGACCTCGTGACGGCCTTCCAGCGCGTCCAGGGCCTCCCGCAGACGCAGCCGTTCGGCGCCCTCGGAGGCGCGGCGTGCGCGGTGCAGGGCTTCGGCGATGCAGACGGCCCCGATGTGGAGGAAGTCCCGGTACTCCGGCCCGCCGCCCCGGAGCCGTTCGGCGGCCTGGTCGACGGTGAGCGCGCCCCCGCTGCGCTCGGCGAGGGCAGCAACCAGGTGGTCCTCCTTCGCCTGGCGTTCGGCCTTGAGGCGGGCGGAGTCCTCCGCATAGGGCATGTCCGGGTGGTGGTCGGTCACGCACCGGCCTTCCTGAGTCCAGTCGTGCGCCCAGGCGTCGGGGTGGCGCGGCCCCCACGTGTCGGCGAAGGCGTAGCGGCCGCCCGTGCCGACCCGCAGCAGCGTCGCCGCGATACCGGCCGGGTTGCGGCCGCCGGTGAACCAGGCCAGCGAGACCCACCCGTCGCGCTCGTTCCACACCGTCAGCTCGTAGTGCGGCGGGTGCTTCTCGTCGGGGAACCACGCGGGTTCAGGCGTGGGCACGGGGGAGTCCAGGCGCCCCGGCGGCCAGGTGTCGAACGGCAGGTGCGGCACCTTCGACCGGTCGGGGTCGGCGTCGGCCCGGTGGACCCGGCTCGGCAGCACGGATCGGTCCGTGGTGAGGTGCTCCCAGACCTCGGCCCGCAGCTCCCCGCAGTCTCCTCCGGCCGGAGGCTCGGTGGTGTGCAGCCGGTGGGCGACCAGGGCATCGGCGAGCTCGCGAGCCTTGTCGAGGCCGGTGCACCAGGCCTTGGTCCACCAGCGAGGCGCGCCACCCCAGTGGTCTTCACCGACGATCCCGTCCGGGACGGTGTAGACGCGTACCTCGTAGGGCAGATCGGGGCTCGGGCACATCGGGTCCAGCCCGTCGGGGAAGTCGCCGGGCTTCTCGACGGACCAGCCGTTGTGCACGAACCGCCAGAACGGCTCGTCGTTGGACTGCCACACCACCGGCCACAGCGCGGCGACCTCCACCCGCCCGTCCGCCGTGCGGTACGGCACCGGCATCCGCGTGCCCTTGTCCACGACCCCCACGGGCGCCGGGACTTCGCGGATGAGATAGCCGTCGGCGGCGGGCTCGGCCACACCCCAGCGCTCCCCGGTGTGGCGTCCGGCGGGCCGGCGGGTGTCCTCGGACCAGATCACCCGCACGGGCACGACGCCGTGCTCGGCGACGACGGCGGACAGCGCGTCGACCGTGATCTGCTGCCACCCGTACCGGACCGCGTCCGTCGGCGCTGCTGCCGCCTTCCGCAGGCGCCAACAGGCGTCGGTGTACGAGATGCCCTCACGGTCGCGCAGGGCGCGGGCGGCCTTCTTGAACTGCTTGTCGCTGGCCACGGAATTCCCCTTCAGACGGCGGAGATCCCACGCATCCCCGCCACAGGCGTCGTGACCACGGTCGGACGGGCAGGTGCGGCACGTGAGTCGGAGACCCTCTGTCCTCGGTCGCCACCCCCGGCGTGGGCGGGAGCTGGCTCGGAGTCGGGCCGACGTGTGGCGGCCGGACTCCACCGTAGTGGGAACCACTGACAACACTCCGGGGAAACGGCAATGCGGCCGATCATGGGTGGTGTTGTGCGAGGTGGCGTTGGAGGTCGAGGTGGCGGAACTGGTAGACGGCTCCTGCTTGGCGTAGTACGCCGCGTCGCTCGTGGGCGTCGGCCAGGAAGCTCATGAAGCGCCAGGGCACACGCCCCGTGTGATGCGCGCCAGCAAGAACTGCATCCACACCGACCGGGCGAGTGCAAGCATGAGGCCCACCGCGAGCCCGGCGCCGAGTCCGTACCCGAGCGTGGCCCCGAGAGACTCGAACCAGTACCAAAACGGGGACCTAAGCGCGATAGTGAGCCCGAACGCGAGCGCGCCCAGGATCCCCATCGTGAGCGTGAGGGCCGAGAAGGTGCGCCGATCCCGGGCCAGGACTGTGCCTGGTCCCACCGCTTTGCCGAGGTCGGGGTGTACCGACCGGAGCCCGCCCATGAGCGCGAAGGGGAGCCCGCCCGCGAGTCCGGCCAGGAGCCCGTACCTCAACCCACTATTGACCCCGACCGCGTGCCCGAAATAGAGGCCGAAGGTGAGTCCGAAGGTGAGCCAGGACTTACCTCTCCAGCTCCAACGGATCCCTGAACTTGGGTTTCTGTCTCGTGCGGCCGCGGTGATGAAGGCCGCTAGCACTGCGCACGGGAACCCGACTCCGAGCCCGGCCCTGAGCCCGCCCTGGGGCCCGGGCAGGAGAAGGGCCCTGAGGCCGAGTGAGAACCCGACCGTGATCCAGACTGCGGTCCCGACCGCCAGCGCCCGCCCATATGCGGGAAAGGCTTTAGGGAGTTCCCACCACGCGAGGTTGGGGGTGCCGTGGAGGGTTTGTTGGAGGTGGTGGGCGAGGAAAGCGAGGGTGCGCTGGGCCTGTTGGGTGTTCCAAGGTGTGGGCTGGGCGGGGTGGGGGCGGTAGGCGGCGGGGATGAAGGCGGTGAACAGGTGGGTGTCGATGTCCTGGCGGGTGGGGAAGCGGGCTTGGTCGAGGAGTTCGTCGGGGTCGGACAGGTCGGGTAGGTCGGAGAGGTGTTCGTCGGGGCGGGGGTTGTAGATGGTGCGGGCCAGGAACAGTCCGAGCGGGGTGCTCAGTGCCAGGGAGATGGGGGCGCCGGTGCCCAGTGAAGCGGTGACCCGCCTCCAGCGGGCCGCGGCCTTCGTGTCGGGACCTCCGGCGTCGCGTTCGAGGTAGGCGGCAGCTTTCGCGGGATCCAGCGGGAGGAGGCGGATGCCCGCAGCTCCGTTGAGGAGCACGGTCACCCCTGCTGGTGTGGTCACGGCACTTTGGTACTCGGCGGTGCGGCTGGAGAGCACCAGCGGCTGCCGGGCCGGCAGTGCCTGGTTGACGGCGTGCAGGGCACGGGCGCGCAGGTGTTCGGGGAGTTCGTCCAGGCCGTCGAGGATGGGCAGGACCAGCCGCTGCGCAAGCAGGGCGCGCGCCTGGGTGCCGGTGCCGGCCTGTGGGGTGCCGGCGGGGGCGAGGGCGCATAGAGCGGGGTGGTCTCGGGCGAGTTCGTCGGCCATCCACGTGTACAGGTCCTGCCGGGCCGGGTCCCAGGAAGCCAGGGGGAACAGGACCGGGACGGGGCCGCCCGGCGGGCGGTGCTCGAGCAGGCCCAGCACGAGGCGGATGAGGCGCATGGTCTTGCCAGCACCGGGCTCGCCGAGGACCACAAGGCGGCGGGTGGGGACGCGCTCGAAGACCTCGATGATGTCGCCCCCCTTGCCGGCCAGCCCTGCCGTGCCGCGAGCCCACGCGGAATCGGCTCCGGGGCAATGGCCGGGCCAGTCCTCGGCCAGCTCCCTCAGCTGCGTCCACGATTCGACGAGTTCCGCGTCGGCCGCCTCCCATGCGACCGGCAGCGGGAAGGGGTCGTTCAGGCGGCGCAGCTGGGCCTCGGCCTCCCACTGCTGGCGCACCGCCTGGGCGAGCTGGTCGGCCACGTCCCCCACATGGGTGGGCGCCAGTTGGGTCTTGCTGGAGCGGAACACGTCGGCTACTGCGGTGGGCAGCGTGAGCAGGGCAGTGAACGCGGAGACCACGGCGACCAGAGAGTCGACCTTGTGGAAGCGTGCGATGTACCACGCCAGGAAGGCAACAACCAGGACGACAAAGAGCAGCCTGACCTGCTTCGGTACACGTTTCACACAGTGATCATGCGGGAGCCTGGACGGTGTTCCGGGGATTTGAGTCCGCTGACGCCTCCGGGCCGGGGAGTGATGAGCCTGCGCTGATCCTGCCAGGGGTATCGGCCAGCCGACGAAGTGCGGCTTTCGGGGTGACGGAATGCCCGGAACGGGGTCAGCGGGCCGTGCGGCCGGTGTGTGTCCGTCGGCGCTCGCGCCGCGTTGTCTCTGCTTGACCGGCCCGTACGACAGGTGCACGGGCCGGTCGAGCAGTTGTGACAGGCCGTCTGTTGAAGGGGGCTGTCTTTCAGGTGGCTAGAAGATGCCCTTGTAGCCCTGCCAGCCGTCCCCGATCTTCGTCCGGGATCCGAAGGACCCCTGGCCGTTGTCAGCGTGGAGGTACAGGTTGCCCGAGGTGTCCCGCGCAACCAGATCGCTCTTGCCGTCCCCGGTGATGTCACCGATGCCGACCACTGCGTTGTACGAGCCGCCCCAGTTGGAGAACAGCTTCACGCGGTCCTTCAACAAGCCGTTGCCCCGGCCGCTGTAGCGGTACAGGGTGCCCGCCTTGTCCTGGGCCAGGACATCGCCGATCCCGTCGCCGTCCAGGTCCCCGGCACCGACGATCTTCTTGTATCCCGTCCAGGCCGAGCGGATCTTCTTCGCGGCCGCCAGCGTGCCGTCGCTCTTGGCCGCGAAAAGGTACACGTCCCCGGTGGAGGCCTTACGCGCCAGCAGATCGGGCCGGGCGTCGCCGGTCAGATCCCCGGGCGAGGTGAGCACGTTGTACGCGCTCCAGCCGGTACCGAGCTTCTTGTACGGCATCCACGTGCTGAGCGGCTGCCCGCACGGGACTTTGTAGCCCCGCAGGGAACCGTCGGCCATGCGCACCAGGACGTCGTTGCAGCGGTCGTTGTTCAGATCGCCGAAGGGCACCGCCACCGCCTTGGCCGACCAGCCTCCGGCCGGCCACTTCCCGGAGAAGGTGCCCTTTCCCGTGCCCTGCTGGAAGGCGAAAGAGCCTGAGGGGCTCAGGGTGAGCAGATCGCCGATTCCGTCGGGAAGCCCGTCCTTGCCCACGTGGTCGTGGAGGACGGGGCTGCCGTCATGCAGCTGGACCGTGCCCCGGACCTCCAGCGGCTGCCCGGCGCCGTCGGCGGGATCCACGGCCAACGTCCAGTCGTACGCGCCGTTGTGCAGCCGGGTCTGAAGGCCCCGTCTATCGCGGCTAATGCCGGACCACCCGACACTCAGCTCGCCCCGAGCGGCATCGCCACTGGTCTTGTCGACGATGCTTCCGGTCGCCTTGCTGCGCACGGTCAGGCGCCAGCCCGAAGCCGGCTTGGACAGCAGCAGGGTGGTCAGGGTGTCTGAGGACGTGTCGGGCTCGCGGGCCGTGACGGACGCAGCGTTCTCGGCCGGCGCCAGGAGCCGCAACGGCTGCTGGGACACTCCCGACGGTACGAGGTGCACCCGATCCTGGTCATCCACGTAGGCAGCGTTGGCGCCGGACTCGTCCACCGTCCAGCGGATGTCCCGCTGGGAGGCGCCCGTGTCGGGCAGGTCACCGACCACCTTGCTCACGGGCGTGCCGTCGGCGACCACTGTGAGGACGAGTTTTCCGGCCTGCTTGTCGTGGGTCACGACGTACCCGTCTCCGAGCTCGGCCTCGTCGGCAGGGACGGGGACGGACTTGGCGGTCGTACGGTCGAAGACACCAGCCCGTCCGTCGCACGTCCAGTACACCCAGCGCCCCAGCGCCTGCAGCTCGGTGGGTGTGCAGTCGGCGTCGGTCGTGACGGTCTCGGTCGTCTTCTTCGTCGACAGGCTGTACGCCGTGAGGGTGCCGGGGGTCGCGGCCGCGGTCCACAGGACGTCGCCGGAGAGGGCGGCGGCGGTCGGGGTGCGGGTGACGACCGGGGTGCCTGCGTTGCCGATCTTGTAGACGTACTGGTGGGTTCGACCCGTGTAGATCAGGTAGCGGCCCGAGACAGCCGTGATCCGTCCGCCGTCGGTCACGCCCCGCTCCCAGAATCGGGACTTGGCCCCGAAGACCCTGATGCGGTCGGAACTCCCCGCGGAGCCGCGCTCCAGCCAGGCGATCTGCCCGTCGGGCGTACCGTGGATCGAGGCGCAGGCGGTGTCGTTGTCCGCGCAGTGCGGCACGATCACGCTGGAGTCCAGGAAGGCGGAGGCGTCGCTGAACTCGGGGGTGCCGGACGGGGCGACGGTACGCACGCGGCTGGTGCGGTGACCGTTGGCTCCGTAGCTGGTGCCGTAGTCCGTGACGACCAGTCGCCCTTGATCGAGCGAGAGCCCCTGGATCCGGTACGGCGGCTTCGGCAGCGCCTTGACCATACTGACGACCGGCCTGCCATCGGCGCCAGCCCGGATGCGCTGGATGCCCCAGTCGTCGGTGCCCGTACGGCCGATCTTGACTGCCGTCCCGCCAGGGCTGACCGCGACGCCGTAACTCGACGACGGCATCAGGGTGATCGCGTCACCGCCGGTGATCGGCTGTGCGCGAACCTGCTTGATGCCGTTCACCAGCCAGTCACCGACGACGGCCAGGTCTTGGGTGGTGTTCGGTCCGTCACTGGTCCCGGCCAGCGTGACCTCGGCCGGGGTCGCAGAGAGGTCGGCGCGCGGCAGCACCAAGATCTTGGCCTTGTCATAGGCGACCACGATGACGTGGTCCGGCGAGACCAGCAATCCGCTGTAGATGACGGGAAGCGGCTCGGTCCAGGTCTGCACCTGCCCGGTCTCACGGTCGACGGCCACCATGCGTGTCCCGCCGTCCAGGGCAGCGCGGAAGAAGACGCTCCGGGCGTCCGCACCGACCGGCATCAAGAGTTTGAGGTTTGCCGGCCCGCCGTTCACCGTCACGTCCCGGGTGGTCCCGTCCGCCTCCGGGGTCAGCAGGTGCATCACGTGCGTGGTCGTGCCGTCCTCGGCGGTGGTGTTCCGGAAGGCGAGCACCAGGTTGTCGTAGGACGTCAGGTAGGCAAGGCCGTCCGGCACCTGCACGGTGCGGAACGTGCCGTCTACTGCATCCCAGAATTCCACCCTCCCATCGGCATGCTGGTAGGCGAGGACATCGGTGCCCGTGGCCCTCGGCAGGATGGCGGTCCGGGTCGGCACGCGGACCGGATCCCCGCCCCCGAACGGAGTCCACCACAGGTCGTTGCTGCCCTCGATCCGGTGGAAGACGCCTCGCGTCCCCACACCGTCGTGACCGCCGTGCGTCGAAGGCGACAGCAGCGAGGCCGTCGTGTAGGAGTTGCGCAGCGTCGCCGGCACCACCGTCTCCTGCGGTGTGCCGGTCGCCGAGGCCGACGGAAGCAGCGGGCTCAACCCTGCGGCGAGCGCTGCGGAGACGGCTAGGACGACGGCCGCGCGTCTCGCGCGTGAATGACTGAAGGCACGACGAACCAAGGTGATCCTCCCCGAGAACACGGAAGGGATGCGCGCCGCCCAGTCGCTCCCGGCCCCCAGCCGTCACACCCCCCACAGAAGCCCGATGATCTTACATTTTTCGTCGGCTTTACCCAGGGCGATTTCCAGCCGTCGAGGGCCGGGGCAGTGAGCTGCTATTCCGCCGGACCCTCTCCAGCGTGCCGCACCGCTTTCTCCACTGACTGCTCCAACTCGTAGCGGCTGGCCCCGCTTTCCTCGGCGTGAGCGGTGATCGTGGCCTGCGCTGCTTCCGATGCTTCCCGCCAGCGGCGCCACTGCGCGTCGTAGTCCTCGCCGGAGAGACCGGCCATGCGGGCACACTCCGTCTCGGCCGCGCGCTCCAGCTCGATCAGGTTTTCGGGGATGTCTGCCGCGGGTGCGAATCCCAAGCCGGTGACGTGACGCGCCGACAATCGGACTTGCCGTCCGATTGGGTAGAGTCGCGCCTCGCGCTACACAGGAGGCACCAGCGCACGGCGGCGGCGCCGCTTGAACACTCGATCGCCGGACAGTCTCATGGAGGTCGTTCCAGCCGTGTGGACCGAACTGGTCACCGCCCTGCCTGGCCCGGCGGTCTTCCAGCCGTCGGCCTCGGAGGCATCGCTGCTCAACTGCGCCACCCTGCTCGGGCATCCGCTGCCTGCGGACCTTGTGGCTCTCCTTCGGGAGAGCAACGGCATCGAGGGCGAGTACGGGGAAGGTCTCATCTGGTCGGCCGAGCGGATCGCCTCCGAGAACACCATCCTTCGCGGGGACGAGGAGCTCGCCACGCTCTACATGCCCTTCGATCCGCTGCTCTTCTTCGCGGACGCGGGAAACGGAGACCTCTTCGCGCTCCTCCCCGGGCTCCACCGGCCCGATGTCTTCGCCTGGAACCACGAGGACGACAGCCGCACCTGGGTGGCTCCGAACCTGGCCAAGTACCTCGAATGGCGGCTGACCGGACGGATCGCTCTGTAAGAGTCCGGGGGAAGGGCGGTCACGCCACTGCGCACCCTCGCGGTCACGGCTCCGCATGGGGGACGGCGGACGTGAGCGGTGCCGGTGTCGGTTCCCGGGCGTGGCGGGGTCGCGGGCACCTTGGACAGCCGGAGGAGGCTACCCGCGATACCCATTGGTCCGGGCGTGTTGCAGCTTGCGGGTGAAGCGGTGCATGTGGGGGTCGAGCAGCTCAGCCGGCTCCTCGAGCACCTGCTCGTCCGTGAGCCACCGGATTGCGTTGAACTCGCCTTGGTCGTAAGAGGTGATGGTGTGTGCGTCGGCATGGAGGAGGTACCAGAACGAGACGTCTGTGTGCGCGCTCTGCCCCTGCGTTCGGGTGACGGTCAGGAAGAGGGGACTCTCGCCGGTGACCGGCGATGCCACGGCCTCGATGCCCAGCTCCTCATGGCATTCGCGGACCACCGAGGCCCACGGGTCCTCACCCGGCTCGACGTGTCCTCCGGCCGGCAGCCACAGGCCCGCCTTGCGGTGCGCGACGAGCAGCACCTGCCCGCCCGTGTCGTCGCGGACGACGAAGTAGCTCACCAGATGCATCGCCGGAACATCCGGTTTGCGTACCCGGTAGAGCGGGGCTCCGCCGGCGATCCACTGCGTGGCGGACTCCAGATGGGTGCGCTCCAGGTCGTCCCACGGTTCGATGGCACCGACCAGCTCGAGAAGGCGGGCACGCGGCTGCTCGTCAGGGGTGGTGAGCAGGTGGTCAGTTGAGGTCATCCGTGCATGCTCGCAGGAGCCACTGACAACCGTGCTCTGCCGACGCCATCCACTGCGGGCAGCTGGAGAAGTACGTGCCCACAGCCATGGAATTGCGTGACCGTCGGCAGGTGATCAACTCCACTGCATCCGAGGTTGCCGCGATGGTCGAGGGCGCGATGCGGCACGGCACCACCATGGACGTCGAGGCCAACTACACAGACAGCCACGGCCAGTCGGAAATCGGGTTCGGCATCACCCGGCTCCTGCACTTCGACCTGCCACCGCGGATCAAGCGGATCAACAAGGTGAAGCTGTACCGGCCGGTGGCTGGCGAGCCGGATGCCTACCCGCGGCTCGCTCCGGCGCTGACCCGCCCCATCCGCTGGGAACTGATCGCCCAGCAATGTGACCAGATGATCAAGCACGCCACGGCGATCCGCACGCGGACCGCGTCCACCGAGGCGATCCTGCGCCGCTTCACCCGCAACGCCTCCCACCCAACGTACGCGGCCATGCTGGAGGTCGGCCGCACGCAGAAGACCATCTTTGTGGCCCGCTATCTGCGGCTGTGTGACCTTCAGCGGGAGATCGAGGAGGGCCTGAACGCCATGGAGTCCTCCAACGGAGCCAACTCAGTGATCGCGTACGGCAAGGGCAGGGAGATCGCCTCGAACCGGCGGGACGAGCAGGAGATGTTCGTCCTGTGCCTGCGGATTCTCCACGTGAGCACCCTGATGCTCCAGGACATCCTCGGCGAACCGGAATGGGCGGGCCTCCTCACCCCTGCCGACCGGCGCGGTCTGACCCCACTGTTCTGGTCCCACGTCCGGCCCTATGGTGACGTGAACCTTGACATGGACGCCCGCCTCAACCTCGCCGCGGCGGCCGTTCCCGGGCCCCGGGCCGCGGACGGCGAAGCCCCCCCGGCCCGCCGCGGAGAAGGCATGATCCTGCTCCGCTACCTGCCCAGGGCCGGGCCGCGCCAGCATCTCGTGTGGTGTGACACCGACACGTGGCTGCTTGTGGGCCCGCTGGGCGGGGACTCGGGCTTGCCGGATGGGGGTCTGGTACGCGCACTGGGGGACTCCGAACCCTGCATCCCTGCCAGACTAATGAAATGGGCAGTGGCCGAGGGTCGTGGTCCGGGAGTTTAGGCGGGGGAAATGTTGAGCCGCACGTCTGGTCAGGAGTTCCGGCGGGGTCGTTCCCGCGTCAACACGTTGCTTTACGTGGCGATTGTGGCTGTGAGCGTGAGTGTAGGAGTCTTCTACTGGATCACCCTGCATGCTGTGGCCGGGTATCTGGAATCCCTGCGCTCGGGCGACCACGGCATGTGGGGCGGCCCAGTGGTGAGCGAGGGGCGCGTCTACCTTGGGACACGGGATCGCACCGTGCGCTGCCTGGACGCGGCGAGCGGGGCAGTTCGGTGGTCGCGGGCTACGGGCGGCCTGGTGGCCGCGGCCCCCGCGGTCGCGTACAGAAGCGTGTATGTCGGCAGTGAGGACGGGAAGGTCTATGCCTTCGCAGCGTCCACCGGCAAGGTGCGCTGGACGCATGTGACAGGCGGCGCGATCCTGTCCTCACCGGCCGTGAAGGGCGGCATGGTGTACGTCGCCAGCGACGACCACACGATCTACGCACTGGACGCCGCCACGGGCACTGTCCGCTGGAGGCGTACCGTCGGTGATCGGGTCGAGTCCTCACCATCGATCGTCGGCGGTACGGTCTACGTGGGCAGCAACGACGATTCGGTTTATGCCCTGGATGCGGCCAACGGCAAGGTGCGCTGGACCCATTCCTTCGACGGGAACGTGGACACGGTCGCAGCCGTCGGAGGGCACGTTTTCGTTGGCAGCGCACACTTCCCGGGCGCCCAGGTGTCAGCGCTGGATGCGGCGTCGGGCGCGCTCCGCTGGACGCGTACCCGTGACTACTCCGTCCTCACCGTGGCGAACGGCACCCTCTACGCCACCAACGAGACGGGGGATCTGTACGCCCTCGACGCGGTCGACGGAACCACTCGGTGGGTCCGGAAAAACCCCGACGACGACGGCATCAACGGCGTCGCAACCCTGGACCAGGGCACCGTCTACGTCGCCGGATGGCACAGCCTCTTCGCCCTCGACGCGGCCACGGGCAAGAAACGGTGGAGCAGCAGGGCGGGCCAGAGGGACTGGGGTCCGGCTCCAGCCGTCCTCGGCAAGGTCCTGTTCGTGTCGGACCGCAACGGCACGGTCTACGCGCTGGACCTCGCGACGGGCCGTCGCGTGTTCACGAGCCGTCCACCGGGTAGGGGTGGTCAGCCAGCCACCTCTGCAACTCGCCGTGGCGGAACTGGTAGGCCGACCCCGACAACCGCATCAGCCCAGCGCCGTAGGCCCAGTCCATGAACGGGCCCAGTCTCAACGGCAGCTGCCCGACCGAGCAGAGCAGGAAGGCGAGGTAGCGCAGCCCCACCCGGCCGCCTGCTGTTCCGGCGGCGAAGGCAGAGGCGAAACCCGCCAGGAGGCCCCCGCACAGACCGTAGACGAAACCTTCGCTGATCCCGAAAGTCGTCGCCGCCACCAGCCCTCCCACGGCCCCGCTGCCGAGTCCCACTGCCGCTCCGAAGACGATGTCCTCGCGGACGGGCAGGCGCGGATCTGCCGAGGATGTCGGCTCGCTGGCGATCGCATTGCGGATGCCGCTGACGAGGCCGAAGGCGAGGCCGGCAGCGAGGCCGAAGACCAGGGCGCGGGGCACAACGTACTGGGAGTCGAATCCGGGGCGGATGCCAATGGCCTGGCCCAGCACGGGAATCCCGACGCCCAGGAGCGCGGCGGCGAGTGCTCCCCCGAGGCCGCTGGAGAGCCCGAGCGCAATCTCAGCCACGAGCCGCAGCACCTTCAGTGGGGACCTCAGATTTGTCCAGTCGACTCGGGCAGGCAGGCCCACGACGCTCAGGACCGCCGCGAAGGCGCAGAACAACACGCCCGCCCCAATCAATGCGAACAGCGCCTGGGGACTGGACACCATCAGGCACAGGGGCAGCAGAAGACAGGCCAGAAGACCCGTCAGAGCGCCATCGGCCAGGAGTACCTGCCAACGCCGGGCGGTCCGCCACAGGTCGTGGAGCACCAGATCCGTATGAGGAGAGTCGGCCTGACGCTCCAGGCCGCGGGCGAGACGGTGCAGCCAGCGGTGGACTTCCGGTGCCGTGTAGCCACGGCCAGGCGTCAACCGGGTGGCAGCACTCACGTAGCGTGCGAGCAGATGCTCGCTGACTGCGGACAGTCCCCCCAGGTCTACGAGTTCGCCGGGATCACCGACGCCGCTGCTGCCGTACACGGTGGCCGCCAGGGTTAACCGCCATGGCGTCGACAGCGCCTGGGCCAGCGGCCCCTGGGGCCGAGCCTGGAGTTCGTCCACGACGCGCCGCCAGCGGGACTGCACTCGGACGCCACCGTCCGAGAAACGTGCCGTGAGGTAGGCGCACGCCTGGGTAGCAGACACCGGGGCGATGCTGATCCGGGCGGCATCCCACAGCCGCCCCTCACGGATCAGAGCGTCGTAGTGGCTGCTTCGGCATGTCAGGATCAGAGGTGCTGCATCGTCGTCCTGCTGTTCGTCGTTCAGCTTCTCCAGAGCCTTGCAGGCGCGCGGAGCGAGGGTACTGGCCAAACCACCGGATCCCGCGAGCGTCGGGCCCATCTCATCGAGACCGTCCAGAACCGGCAGGACCAGATGCCCGTCGAACAGTGCCTCAGCCCTCTGCCGCGCACATTGGTGGATGAGCATCAACTGCCGCACGACAAACTCGCGGAACTCCTCCTTCTCGGCGTCCCAATCGGACAGCGAGAACCTCACCGGTACGGGATCGCCCGGCCGACGCACCTTGAGCAGACCCAGCGTCAACCGGAGGGTCAGCACCGTCTTTCCCGCACCCGCCGCCCCCGTCACCACCAGCCGCCGTGGGCTCACCGCGCAGTAGTACGACACGATGTCCAGCACCCCCGAAGCGTCCAGGCTCCCGCAAGCCGGGGCGGACTCGACGTCCCGCACCTCGCGGACCAGCCCATACACCAGGTTGATGCGCTTGACATCACGGCCCAGCAGACGGCGCGACTGGGCCGCTTCGGACTTCATCACCCGGCTTGCCAGCGTGTCCGCCCACGTCTTCGCCTGCTCTTCCGTATCCCCCGGAAGCACCGACAGCAGCCCGAAAAGAGCCAGTATTGTCGGAGGAGAGGCAATGCCGACGACATCCACACCAGTCAGTCCGCCGTGGACCAGCTGAAAGACCATCCACGCCGTACTCGCCACAAAACCGAACGTGCATCCGATCACGAGCGTTCGTCGGCCACGAGGTTCCCCAAGTCTCGCCATGCGCTTCATCCTGGCAGCCGGCCGGGCTGGACAACCCAACTAGTCACATAATGCATGCAATTGTCAAAACATTGCATAATTGGCTCCGTGGGGCTCGCGGTTGGATGGCGGCCTGGCGCCAACGAGGCAGTGGGTAGCGGTGGCGGTGATTCCGCTTCGGGGCGGGGTGTACGCATTTACTGCGGCAGCGCTGGAAGGGCGGGACAGGCATGACGATCGAACCGGTGACCGAACTCGGGACTGGGGGCGCGTTGCGGCTGCCGCGCGCCCGGGTGGTGCCGCTGTCCGCCCCGCCCTCGTTGTACACCGCGGCGGTCGAGCGGTACCTCACAGGCGCGGGCATCGCGAAGTCCTCCGCGCGGATCTACCGGATCTCGCTGACGACGTGGGGGTGGATGCTCACCGGCGAGGCGGCGCCGACCGGCCCGGCCCGCCGGGGCGCGAAGCGCCCGTCTTCCCCGTCGCCGCGATCGACGATCCGGCGCTGCCGGAAGTGCTGGCCGAGCTGGCGGCGGCGCGGGCGGACGAGATGGACGCCGACACCGTCAACCGGGAGCTGTCCATCGCGCCAAGGAGCCTGTCACTGCCCCGCCAGGTCATTGACAGCGCCGAGCTTCGTTGACCTCGTTGATGTGCCGTTCGCCCACATGGGAAGGACTTCGGCATGCACAGCGCGAAACTTCGGCGCTTGTGGGGCCGAAGGTGTCGTTCTGCCACCTACGGCGTGCGCTCGCCACGGGCGAGGCGCCTCCGGACCCGCGGGGCGGCAGGTGCCGGGCACGGGTCACGTGTGCACGTCTGTCGTCGCCTGCTGCCAGACCCGCGCAGCTGGACCGGCGGACTGCGGCTCAGCGCGGTGACCGCCTCGTCGTTGCGGCAGCTGGCGACGCGCGTGAGGACCGCGCAAGGTGGCGCACGGGTACAGCCAGGTCCGGCACAGTCCCGCATCACCGGTGCTGCGGGCGCGCCAGCCGGCCGACGAGCGGCCCACCGGCAGCGGATCCAAGGCCTCGTCGAGCGGGATGAGCAACCGTTGTTGCAGGTCAACGAGGTAGATCTGCGCGATGCCCAGGCCAAGGGCCGAGGCGCACCGGTTCACCAGGGCAGGCAGTTCAACCGGCGGGGCAGTCTGAGCCTCGAGGATCAGCTCTTCCAGCCGATTTTCGTCGACGGCGGTGTCGGGACCGGCGGACGCGTGCGGTGGGTCCGACGCAGGGATCACCCCTTCCGTCAAGAACCTGGATGCCGCCGACGCTTCGGTCGCGAGCGAGATCGGCCGTGCGGACGGCAAGGCGCCACTGTTGCCCGCCGGCAACGGCACTTTCCTCGCGCCTGGCGGCCGTCGCCGACAAAGTCCTGCCGCCCGCGACCAAGGTCTACGGTGCGCTCGCCGTTCTTGCTCTGGGCGGCGCGGCGGTGCTGCGCTTCCTGGTCTTCGTGCCTCGCATGCGCGGCGACGATCGGGCGTCCTTCCCGCACTTGGCGCGCCCGGCACAGAGCACTCACCAGAGCGCCCCTGGCCGGACCACCGGCGGCAGGTCACGGCGCCACACGCAAGCCTCTACCTGACCCGCTTCAGTTCGAGAAGGGAACGGCATCAGCAGCGGAGGTATGCCAGTTGTGACGATCGGCTCGTCAACGACGAACGAGCCGACGTTCAGGGACACCGGGTTCGGGTCGTCATGGGAGACGGAGACTGTGAGGCTTTTCAGCTCCTCTGGGACTCAGACGTACGTTCCCAGTCGGCGTGGAACCGACCGGCTGTGGATTTGAGGAACGCGAACCAGGCAGCGTTCGCGTCACTGGTCGGGTCGGGTCGGGTTGGTGCCGGGCATGGTTCGGCGCAGTTGTTGCTGGCAACAGCCCTTGATCGTACGACTATCGGCTTGCCTGTCTGCTGGTGTCGTCCCCGGGAAGGCTGGCAGTCGCGGTCACGGACAGTTGGGTCTCGGTGCCGGCGGCCAGGATGCGCAAGCACTTCCGGTGGCGTCGGCCGGTCATCGTCGATGCCGCTCGTGCTGGCGTATTCGGCTGTTCGGTCGAAGCAACGAGGTGACGTGCCGGGTGGCGCAAGCGTGGAGGGCTTCGACCTGTGATCATGCAACTTGGCTGCAGGTGATCGAGGAGGAGCTCCAGGCCGCGGGGGACATGTGACGCTCGTGGGAACACGATGTAGGTGATGTGGTGGACTGGTTGACCTCGCTGCCGGCTGTGGTGCTGGTCGTGGGCTGGCTCTTGCTCGCTCTGCTGGTCGCGGCCCTGGCGCGGGTCGGCGTCCGGGCGCTGGTACCGGCCGGGGAGCAGGAACGGGTACCGCAGATCGCCATGCCCTTGATGCCCACACTCGGCGCCGCCTTCGCGATCTTTGCGGCCCTCTCGCTGGCCAGCGAGGCCAGCTACCTGCGCGCTGCGGAGGGCTTGGTGAGCGACGAGGCAGCCGCAGCATCCCGCCTGGCGTGGTCGGCGACAAGTCCGCGGGTCCAGTCGGAGCCGATCCAGATGGCACTGCGGGACTATCTGCAGACCACACGAGTCAGGGAGTGGAAGGGCCCGGCAGCGGCGTCCGGTGACGATCCATCCACTGCTCGCGCCATCGCCAAGCTGGAGCGGAACGTGCGCACCGAGGCGGCTCGGCCCGAGCTGGGATCCCCGACGAGTACGGAGTTGCTGGTTTCCCTGGACGGCCTCACCAGCAGTCGGCGTGCTCGTGTTGCGGCCGCCGCTCGGGACGTTCCCGCGCTCTACGTCATCACACTTGTGGTCAGCGGACTGGCCCTGATCGTGAACGCGGGGGCACTGACCTTCCGCAGCAGCCTGCGAACGTCTCTGCTCATCACGGGCATTGGGAGCGTGGTCGGGCTCAGCCTGGCACTGCTCTTCGCGCTGAGTGCGCCATGGAGCGGACCGTTCATCGTGAGTGGACATCCACTCGACGCCATCGTCGGGGATCTGGGGTCCGGCTTCTTCCGCAGCGGGTCGTAGGCGGGCCAACGGACACATCTGCTCACTGCTGTCCTGCAAACGCGCCTCCGCGGCCGCGGTCCCCTTGCGTAAGGATCGCAGCAGTGCCGTCTCTAGGAACGACCAGACGACTCCTGACAACGAGCAGCAGGCAGGGCGAGGGCCCTCGCCATCTTCAGCGCGTGCCCTCGTTCCCGGCTTTAACGAGTTGGTGCGTGATAGCGGGTGAGGTGTGTTTGCCTTGCTCACGGCCGCTTTCAGATGTTGGCGGTGCGGTCGGAGACGAGGCTGGCGATGGCGAGGTAGGTGTCTGGCAGTCGGTCGCGGCGGTGGGTCCAGCGGGTCAGTTGCTTCCAGCGTTTGTGGTCGGTGAGGGCGTGTTCGACGGTGATGCGGTCGGAGGAGTGCCCGTGTCGGTCGCGTTCCCACTGCTGGACTCTGCCGGGCAGTGCTCCCGGACGCGGCTTTCTTGGAGGTGTGATCGCTTGCCCGCGGTGGTCGCGGCTCAGGCCGAGGTAGCCGTCGTCCAGGAGGACTTCGACGTTGGGGAAGTGCTGGAAGCAGACGGCGATACCTTCGTTGCGGGCGGCCGTGGCATCGTGCATACGACCAGGCCGCAGGGTGTCGGTCCATAACGTGCGGTCCCGCCGGTCAGCGATGACGGTGGCCTTCATGGTGTTCTGTTTCTTCTTCCCGGAAACGAACGCCCGCCGTCCGCCGCGGCCGGCCCGGGGTCGGCGTACCTGGATCTCGGTGGCATCCAGGCGCAGCTCAACGCCTTCGGCCTGGGCGTAGGCGAACACGTCCGCCAGAGTCCGCAATCGCAGGCCGGGACGGTCGGGGACCGCGCACCCCCGCTCGGCCAGGAGCGTGCGTATCTCTGTGATCGCACGGGTGATGGTGGAGCGGTCGACGCCGAACAACAGCCCCAGCACCGAGTGCGGCAGGTCGTGCCGCAGATGGATCAGCGTGGCCACCAGCCGGTCGACGAAGACCAGCTGGTGGCGGGCGCCGGCTCCCGCGGCCCGCTTCCTGGCTCCACCTCGTGCAGCATGGCGACGTCCCTCAACTCCGGCTTGCCACGGCACCGCCAACTCCTCGACCAGGCACGCGAGATGACGCCGAGAGAGCCCCGTGAACAGCCGATGCGCCAGCACCGCCCGATTGACCGTGATCGCTACAGACGGATCATGCCACCGGCCAGGCACGACGCCTCACCCGCTATCACGCACCAACTCGTTACTGGCGAGGCGCGCGGGTCTCGGCGGAGGCGGCGTCTTCCCACAGCTGCAGGGTGGCCCACACGAACGCTCGTCCTCGCTCGTGCAGGGGCTGTTGCGCGGCGGCGGCCACGGCCGCGCCGAACGCCTCGGGGGATTGCATGA
This sequence comes from Streptomyces sp. NPDC044064, assembly GCF_056434245.1. Classification (NCBI taxonomy): domain Bacteria; kingdom Bacillati; phylum Actinomycetota; class Actinomycetes; order Kitasatosporales; family Streptomycetaceae; genus Streptomyces; species Streptomyces sp. NPDC044064. Next base: position 47,927 of record NZ_JBWKFN010000022.1, on the reverse strand, counting down.
CCGCTTCCAACAGCCGGGTCTTGGTGCGGAAGCAGTAGTGCACCAGACCGGAGTCCATGCCGGCATCGCGGGCGACCGACCGCTGAGGTCGCGGCGTTGCCGCGGGTGGCGACGGATCTGCGCGCGGCGGCGGTGATTTCGTCCGCCTGCTCACCGCGTTCCCCTCGGGAGCCCCACCCGGTCACGCCACATCACCTTCCACGCCAGGTCCGCCCCTTGCCCTCCACAGCAGTTTCCTCATATGCTGAAAATAGTTTCATCATATGAGGAAATTAGGAGTGCTATCAGTGGTGGCCGGTATCGCGGCGGGCGGACCCGGCATCTGGGCCGCCGGGTCCAGGTGCGGCGATCGGTTGCGCGCTCATCGTCGGCTAGGCCCATGCCGCGGTCATGCCACTGATCACCGTCCAGACTTCGGGTTTCGCGGTCCCATTCATCCCCTCCGGCCGCGACGCCGGCCGCGCCCGGACCGCCACCGCCGGACAGGCGCTGGCCTGACAACACGGCCGTGGCGGGCAGCGGCGACTTCCCCGCTTGCCGGAGGTGGATGGTGTCGCCGGCCGTGGTGGCCGGTGTCTTCGGGGCGGGTGCGTGATGGCCCTCACGGAACGTGTCGCAGGCAGCTCGTTGGGGCGGGACAACCGCCCGATGCCACCTTCCGGCCCGGGGTCTTCCGGTGCTGGTGTGCCGTCTTCGAGGTTCTGTCACGCGTGCGCGGTGAGGATTTCCGGCCGGCTCGTCGTCGGCCTGTACATCGATCAGAAATGGAATCGCTGATGTTCGCAAGAGCTGGTAGCGGGTCGCCCGCGGTGCCATGGTTGCGCGCCGGGACGGCCCGCCTGCTGGCAGCGGTGTGGGCTGGCGGTGCTCCCACCGGGTGACGCGGTGGCTGCGGGTCCATTAACAACCCCGCGAAGCAGAATTCGGTCGCCGGTGACCCCACCAACGGCCCACAGATCAGCGTCCTGGTCCACGACTTCCCATGGGCAGCCTGACCGCACCCTGGACATAAGCGTGTCGTCTGTCCGACTTCCATGGGAGCGGAACACCCCCGCGTCCTGCGGCTCCCGACCATGGAGCCGCAGGACGCGGCCGAAGGCCACGACCGCTGCTACACGGCCCTCACCGAGGCCGTCTGAAAGGCGGAGCACAGCGGGTTCCTCGACCTGGTCACGCCGGTGCGGCGCGATGCCACCGTGCTCCACCGGGCCCGGCCCGACCTGCACCAGGGTGCGGCCGCCGCTCAAGCCCACGGGGCACCTCGTGGCCGGCGAAATCCCGGCGCGCCGCCATACACCGCTCAACACCCTCGCCGCCAAGGCGAACAGCGCGAGCCTGCATCTGAGTCGCCGGTTGGGTGCCCCGCTGACCTACTACGCCCTCCTGCATCCCTGCCAGTGATGACGCTCGACCATCCGGAGCCAGCCAGTCCATGCCGACCACACACTCCCCTGCAGCCCAGCAATCCGCTGCCGACAAAGACACCTCGGCTGCTCCGGCCTCGCCGGTACAGACGGCGCGTGCCCACTTCCAAATACCGGGGTGGCTACCGACCTTGCGCCGCTGCCCCGCCACCGTCAGCTACCTCCTCATCCTGGTGACCACATACTGGATCACCACGCGCCTGCTCCCGCACGACCAGGCGCTGCACCTCCTGCTCTCCGTCAGCACGAACCTGGACAACCTCGCCCACCACCCCCTGCAGTCGCTGCTGGGCAGCGCGCTGTTCTCCGCAACGCCGCTGCTGAACGCGGACGGCATCCTGACCGTCGGTATCGGCATCGGCTGCTGCATGGGCCTGATCGAGCGCACCCACGGAACCTGGCGGGCACTGGCCACCTTCGCCGCAGGCCACATCACGGCAACCCTGCTGACCGTCCCCGTCATCCTGTACGGCATATCCGCGCACCACTACGCCCCGGCAGAGCGGCACGACTTCGACTTCGGCGTCAGCTACGGCGCCGTGGCCACCATGGCCGCCATCACCGGTCGCCTGCCCAGGCCACTGCGGCCGCTGTGGCTACTCTCCGGCATCGGCTACCTACTGTCCACAGCCACCTGGTACGGAGCCCTACCCGACTTCACCACCATCGGCCACCTGTGTGCCGTTGCCATCGGCCTCGCGACAGCCCCGCTCCTCGGCCTCAACAAAGCGGCAGTCGCACTCATGACCGAGGGATCCGGTGGCTCCCTCACGGCCCCTACTGACCTCGGCTCGTCAGGGTGAGGTTGGGGCTTCGAGGGTCAGGCCGGTGCCGGCCATGAAGCCGTTGAGGACGTCGGGCCGGTACTGCAGGCGCTTGAGGCGGTTGCGGACGAGGGCTTCGAGTCGGTCGAGGGCGACCACGGCGAGACCGACCAGACTGCGCTTGACGTGTGCCCAGACCAACTCCACGGAGTTGAGGTCGGGCGAGTAGGCGGGAAGCAGGAACACCGTCCGCCAGGCCTTGGCGATCAACTCGGGCATGGCGTGCGAGAGGTGGGTGTTCAGGGGGTCCCAGACCAGCACGATCGGCGCCTCGGATTTTCACCCAAGGCTGACAGAGAAGGCCTTGGCGAACTGGTGGACGTCGTCGACGAGTGCGACGACGTCACGCTCGCCCACGCTGCGGCGCCGGCCGCGGCCCGCGGGGTGGGGGCGCAGGCTGGCACAGGCGGGTGCGGGTGCGGGAGCCGGGCCGAATGGCGATCAGTCCCGCTACGGACAGGCGTACAGGCGTCCCGAGCGGCGGGCGCTGACGGTCACGACAGGGGTGCGGCCCTTGGGCGGTCGGCGGGTGAAGTCTGCCTCGTGCTCGAAGCAGATGTAGCGCCCGCAGGCCGCCCGGGCTTTTCCACCTCCGCCCAGGTCGCCTCCTGCCGGGTGATGACGGCCTGCCCGTCCCGTTCGGCGACCCGCCGCGCGGGGACTTGCGGGCTGAAGCCGAGCCGGTGCATCAGCTTCGTGGCACCCGAGACGCTGTGGGAGACGTGGAACTTCCGGCCGATCAGGGTGGCCACCCGCACGGCCCTCCACACCTGGTCCTCCGCCCAGCCGTGCGCGGCCGGACCCGCTCCAGATGGGCGGCGAGGTTCTCCAAGCAGCGCGGCGACAGACGACACCGCGATCCGTTCGGACCGCGGGAGGCCAGTGCCTCGACCCCGCCGTCCCGCCACAACTGGTGCCACGGGTAGACCGACTTCGGACTCACCCGCAGACGCCGTGCCACCTCCAGCGGCTTGACCTTCTGCTCGAACAACTCGGTCGCCTGCATCTGCACCGTCGCCCGGCGCAGGCGTCCCGCGGCGGTCAGCCCGCCCCCATCCGCTCTCACACGCAACCGGATACAGCCACCGCATCAAGCCCGTCAGGGACTGCAGGAAATCCCACCCTGACGAGCCGAAGTCAGTATGGGCAGTTCAGCCATCGCCGCTGCTGTAAGAATCGGCCGGTGAACAACAGAGCGACCTACCGGCTCTGGCCCGCGCAGCAGCGGCGTCAGTGGCTCTTCGCGCTCTCTTCTTGGCCGGTGCGGCCTTCATCGCGTTCCGTGTGCTGACCGCCCCGGGACCGGTGTCCCCGGGCACGACGGTCGGCGGGCCGTTCGTCGTGCTGCTCGGGCTCTTCTTCACCGGCGGGTTCATCGCCGCGGGCTTCGCATGAGTGAGCTTTGACGAAACGTCGCTGTCGTGGCGGAGCGTGCTCCGGTTCGGCCAGAACTTCGACTGGGCGGACATCATCGACGTGGAGGTCGTCAAGAAGAGCGAGCGGCACAATGCTCCGGACCTGGTGCGCGTCGAACAGCGGACCAAGGGGTACTTCCACCTGCCTGTCCTGGTCGGGTTGCAGGGCTCCTGGCGCGACCCCGATCTGGAGGCGAAGACCGCGCACCTCATCGCAACCTGGCCAGCCGCCACCAACCCGGCCCTTGCCGAGCAGCGGGCCGGCCACCGCCAGACCGTCCTCCACCGGCGTGTGCCCCCGCGTCGGCCTGACGGCCACCCGGACCACCACCAGCAACCACAACGCGACAGGACCACCCGCACGAGCCCGGCAGGATGTCTCAGAAGGGGGGCCGGCGGGCTGTAGCACCGGATCACAGACGGGGGTTCAGCGGCATCCCCGCACGTCCCAAGGCGCGACAGCACCCCCACGCGGGGCCGAACGGTTCGGTGCGGGTGATCGAGGTGCGCAGTGCGGCGAGCTCTGCGTCCCTGGACGGGCCTGGGGTGTGACGGGCAGGCCGAGCGAACCGCCGCTCCTCCTTGAGCAGGTTGGCCAGGCTCTCGTTACTCGACACGGACTCCAGCTCGCTGGGCAGGCCGGGTGTGGCTGTGTTAACGATTCCTTCCATCGATGGGATCAGCGTGGACCGCTGACGGTCGTTCGACTGGGGGCGGGCATCGCCGGACCGGAGAGGCGACGAAGGAGCGCACCAACCGGTGGTCGGTGCCGCATGCGCAGGCGGATCCGGGTCAGGACGCGAGCGGGGTGATGACGATTTCGCGCTTTAGGATCTTGCCGGTCGGCCCCTTGGGGAGGGTGTCGGTGAGCGTGACCACCCGTGGGTACTTGTAGGCGGCCACCTGTGCCTTGACGTGGTCGCGGATCTCCTCGGCGGTGGCGAGCGCCTCGGGCTTGAGGAGGACCACTGCTGCGACCTCCTGTCCCAGCAGTGGGTCCGGTACGCCGACGACGGCGGCCTCGGCGACTGCCGGGTGCGTGTACAGGACCTCCTCGACCTCGCGCGGGTAGACGTTGTACCCGCCGCGGATGATCAGGTCCTTCGTGCGGTCGACGATGAAGTAGTAGCCGTCGTCGTCGACCCGGGCGAGGTCGCCGGTGTGGAACCAGCCGTCGCGGATCGCATCCGCGGTGGCCTGCGGCCGGTTGTGGTAGCCGGCCATCACGTTCTCGCCGCGGACTGCGATCTCGCCGACCTCGCCGGGCCCGGCCGTCGTCCCGTCCTCGCTGACCAGGCGTAGTTCGACGCCGCGCACGGGCAGGCCGACGGAGCCTGGCTTGCGGGGGTGGTCCGGCGGGTTGAAGGCGGCGACCGGGGAGGTCTCGGACAGGCCGTAGCCCTCGAGCAGGTCGACGTCGAAGCGCTTCTCGAAGGCGCGCAGCACCTCGACCGGAAGCGACGCGCCGCCGGAGACGGCCAGGCGCAGGCGGGTGGTGTCGAAGCCGTCGGGAATCTCGGCGTGCAGGAGTGCCGTGTACATCGTCGGCACGCCGAAGAAGACGGTGACGGCGTCCCGGCGGATGGTCTCCAGCGCCGCCGCTGGATCGAACCGGGTGAGGAGGGTCAGTGTGGCTCCCGCGGCCACGGCCGTGTTGAGGCAGCAGGTCTGGCCGAAAGCGTGGAACAGGGGCAGGCCGCCGAAGAGCACGTCGCCGGGGGCGACGTGGAACAGCGTCTCGGCGGCGGTGGCGGTGTTGCTGAGGAGGTTGCGGTGCATCAGCTCGGCGCCCTTGGGCCTACCGGTGGTACCCGAGGTGTAGAGGATCACCGCCAGGTCGGTGTCCGCCGCGTCGACGACGCCAGGCAGCGGCGGGATGCGCTCGAGCCGTGCGTCGAAGCCGGCCGGGTCGACGACCAGGCAGTCGGTCCCGGCGGCGCTGGCCGCCACGGCGGCCTCAGTCGCCGACATCGGCGAGGCCAGCACCATCCGGGCGCCGCAGTCGCGCAGGGTGAAGGCAATCTCGCGGGCCTTGAGCAGCGGGTTCATCGGCACGACGACGGCGCCTGCGCGCAGGATGCCGTAGTAGGCGACGGGGAAGGGCGGCACGTTGGCCATGATCAAGGCCACCCGGTCACCCGGGCGGATGCCACGGGCCTGCAGCAGCGCGGCGGTGCGTGCGCTCAGATCGTCGAGTTGGGTGTAGGTCAGTGTGGTGCTCTCGTGCCGCACTGCAATCCGGTCACCATGGGCCGACGCGGAGCCTGTCAGCAGGGTGGCGACATTAGTCATCGTGGTTCCTAGGGGTCTGGCTGAACGGTGGTGCATCGAGTGGGTGTGGAGGGGAGGGTGAAACGGTCAGCGGGGCGGTCCGAGGATGAGGTTGCCGCGCAGGGCGGCGGCTTCGGCGAGCTTGTCCTTGGTGATCTCGAATCCGTCGGGGCGGGGGGTGGTGATGTCGCGTCCGGCGTGCCGGAACATCTCCTCGATGCCCGCGGGGGTGGTCATCAGGAGGAGGTCTGCGCGGTCGGAGGTGATGCGGTACCCGTGGGGAATGTTGCGGGGCAGGTAGACGATGCCGCCCTCGGACAGTTCGTGGCGTTCGTCGCCGACCCACACGAGCGCCTCGCCCTTGAGAAGGAGGAACACCTCGTCCTCGCGGGTGTGGAGGTGGAAGGGCGGGGCCTCGTCCTTGGCGATGTCGAACCGTCCGACGGTGAGCTGGCCTTGGGTGGCCTGACTGTCGAGCAGGACCGTGAACAGTCCCCCGTCGAGCCATTCAAGGGTCTGCTGCTGGTGGCGGTTGGCGAGGTAGGCCATGGTCATGGCAGTCTCCAGATGGTTGCGGTGCGGGACGTCTGACTGGTGCGGGCGGCGACTCGCGGGGATGCACCGCAATGGGTCCGGGTAGGACGAGCCGTGCGCTCGTCGGCTCGGGTCGTGCGTCAGGATCGGCGCATTGAGGTGATCACGAAGGTGGGGATCACGACGGCGCCGACGATCAGGTGCGTCAGGGCCAGCAGGAGCCCGTCGGCCACGGTGATTCCCGTCCTGTTGCAGGGAAGCCGCCGACGAGCGTCAGGACCGCGAGCACGGTCCAGATGACGGTGGCCCCTCGTGGGACGAACCGCTCCAGCAGCTCCAGCCGAGCAGGGGCGGGACGACGGAGGAGGCGCTCACCAGGCTGATCAGGATGGAGTGGACCCGCAGGCCGAACTCCGTGGGCGTCTTCAGGTGATACCCGGCGACGTCGGTGAGGACGAGCATGTACAGGAGGTTCACGACGAGGCCGACACAGGTGGCAGTGGAGCGCACCAGCCGGCTCGGGGCACCCGTGGGCCGAGGGACGGACGGTCTCGGTGAGGGCGAGATGGCGGCCACGGTGGCTGCTCCGTCGGGTGCGTGGGTCAGTGGATGAGGGGCAGGATGAGGTGGGAGGGGTGGTCGGCGTCGTGGTGGATGAGGTCGCGGCCCACCTGGTGGCCGTAGTAGTGGTGGAACAGGCCGTCGGCGACCGGGGAGTCGCCGTTGGCGATCTCCAGGCGGATGCGGCTGCCCTTGCGGAACAGGTAGGAGGTCGGCCAGACCTCGATCTCGTAGCGGACGACGGTCCCGGGCTCGATCGGCTGGGGCGGGTGGGTGCGGTGGGAGGCCTTCAGCCAGCCGCGGGTGACCATCGCGGAAGGCGGCGGTACGTTCTTGGCGACCTTGCGCATGAGGATCTGCTTGAGCTTCGGAACGGCCTTCTGCTCGGAGACCTTGACGTGGAAATCGGTGTCGCTCTGGTCGGTCTCCGCGTACAGCACGAGGGTGATCTTCCCGGTGACCTCGGTGTCGTGTTCCAGGGGTGGGGTGGTGAAGGTGAGGATGCCGCGGGTGGGCTGTGGGATACCGTCGGTGATGACGGTGGTGCCCACCGTCCACTCGGGGTTGGGGTAGTCGTAGACGGTCGGTCGTCCCGGTGGCCGTGTGGGCGGAGTGGTGGTGAGGCTGCCGTCGTTGAGTGAGTGGACGGCGCCTGCGGGTTCGGGGCTCAGGTAGAACGTGTTCGCCGTGGCGCGCCGGGGCGGCCACTCGGATTCCTCGCGCAGCCGGCCTCCGGCGTTGGCGACCTCGATGCGGACCGGTGGGCCGTCCATGACCCCGTTGTCGACGTCCTTGAGCCAGTGGTCGTACCAGGGGCGGATGTAGGTGTCGAGGAACTCGGGTTGGTAGTAGCGCTCCTGGCTGTCGAGGTAGTAGCGCTCCTGGCTGTCGGTGCCAGCCAGCACGACCAGGCGCTTGTCGGTGCCCCTGAGCCGCTCGTAGCCGTCGAGCTGACCGCGCAGGTGCATGCCGATGTTGTGCCACCAGGCGATGTTGAGGACCGGGACGTCGATGTCCTCCACCTTCACCGCTCGCTGGTCCCACCAGTCGTCGTAGACGGGCCGGTCCAGGGCCATGCCGATGATGTCGGCGGTGATGCCGCCGGGCCGGGGCGGGGTGCCGCCGCCAATGGTCGCGCTGGCGCGGATGTTGTCGGTCGACCAGAAGCTGAGGAAGCCCATGGAGTAGACCCCGCCGTGGTAGATCGCGTCGTGATAGAGGTTCGTGAAGCCGTTGTAGACCAGCGCGCAGGTCAGGTGCGGCGGGCGCTGCGCGGCGGCCAGCCACTGGTTCACGCTGTAGGCGCTCTCCCCGATCATCGAGATCTTCCCGGTCGACCAGGGCCGGGCGGCGATCCACTCGATGGTGTCGTAGAGGTCGCGCTGCTCGGCGGGCCCGAACAGTTCGAACTCGCCCTCGGACCTGCCGGTGCCGCGCTGGTCGCCGACCACGACCGCGTAGCCGTGGCCGGTCCAGTAGTCGAGCGGGCCGGTCTCGATGAACCGGAACACCGGCACCGCCGGCAGGTGCAGCAGGTCCTTCGGGTACGGCGCCACCGCGTACAGCGCCGGGAACGGGCCGTCCCCGTCGGGCAGGTACACATCGGCGCAGATCCGGACACCGTCGGACGCCGTGATCCACTCATCTTTGAGCGCGCGCATGACACCAACTCCTAATTTCCTCGCATGTGGAAACTAGTTTCAGCGTATGATGAAACTGCCGTGAGCGGCAAGGGAAGTCCTCTCTCGACTGGCGTGGAAGGTGATGCGGTGTGACTGGACGAGGCCCCCGAGGGGAACGCGGAGAGCAGGCGGACAAGATCATCGCCGCCGCCCGCAGATGCTTCGCCTCCCGCGGCTACGCCGCGACCTCACTGCGGGCGGTCGCTCAGGACGCCGGCGTGGACCCCGGTCTGGTGCACTACTACTTCCGCACCAAGACCGGGCTGCTCGAAGCGGTCATGCAACCCCCCGAGGCGTTCAGCGTGGCCGTGGCCGCCGCCGCGGAACAGCCCCTGCACGAGCGAGGACGCGCGTTCATGCAGGCCACCCTGCAGCTGTGGGAAGACCCCGCCTCCGCCGAGGTCCTGCGGTCGATCATCCTCACCGCTGCCCAGGAACCCACCGCCCTGCAACGCCTGCGCGAGTTGTTCTCCGAACTCGTCCTGGCCGTCGTCTCCCACAGCCTGCCCGACGCCGAACGCACCCTGCGTGCCAGCCTCATCGCCACCCAGATCGACGGCATGGTCATGAACCGCTACATCTGGCAGGTCGGCGACATCGCCGCCCTCCCCACCGACGCCGTCGCGGACCTCCTCACCCCCACCATCCAGCACTACCTCGCCGACCCCCTGCCATGACCCGCCCAAATGCTCGGCGCCGGCTGGAGGCTGATGAGCCTTCACCCGGATCAGGCCGGCGACCGGATTCACGGTCGTGCTCGACAAGGACAGACGGCGCTGGTGGAGAAACCCTTCAGGACCTTCGGCAAGGTGGCTGTTCATTCGAGGGACCAGCTCCCAGAATGAGATCCCGCCCGATCAGAACGATCGGACGGGATCTCGTGACCATTCACAAGTCTGACTCGTGAACAGTCGCGGGATCAAAGGTCAGGGAGTCAGGTTCCTGGTGCTTGGCCAGGGCGCGGTCCCCACGATCGTTCCCTGTGACCGCTGCCAGCTCCGGGGAAGCGCGCTGACCTGGGCCGGGAAAAAGATCTTCAAAGCCGCGGGAACGGCATCCACACGGACTGGACGTAGCTGCAGGCCGGCGGATTGTGTCGGTTGACCCATGATGGCGTGCGTTCCGTCCGCGTGGTAGGTGAGTGCGAGATCGAACATGGTCGCGGGGCGTGTCAGGTCCGACGCCAGGGGGCGCGCCCGGATCACGAGTCGGCAACCTTGTCCTCGTCGACCCCGGGGATGGTCATAAGCCGGTCGGGCTCGACCTTCCACGACAGGCCGGGGAGCAGGCGGTTCACCTGCGCACGGACTCGGCGCTGGCCTTGTCACGGACCATGGGATCCGTCAACGCTGCGTATGCAGCGAGCATGCGCTGCAGATCGTCTTCCGTGCAGCTACCGTCTCCGCGGTGCTCGTTTCCGTAGGCAAGGCTGACGCGAGCAACCTCGGCGAGAGCCCACGGCCTGTAGGCCTGGCCCTGGCTCTTCCACCAGGTGTCGCTGTGCCAGCGAGCTGAAACTGCCCCAATGACTGGCAACAGGGCGCTGAGGCGCTGCTGCCTGACGCGCTGAACATACTGGTGATCTGTGACCAACCGGTCGTAGGGAGATGCCGCCACGGAGCAAGCGTGGCTGACCAGATGTGGCTCTGTCGCAGGAATTTTGCTGTTTCCCAGCTCAGACGACTCTGATTCGTTCCTTCAGCCGCTGCGGCTGCGGCTGCGGCTGCGTCGGCCTCGCAGGCTGTGCCCGACGCGACGGTGACGCTGCCGGCCTGTGAGGCGCGGTGTCGGAGGCGACCGTGGCGCCGTCGGAGGTGGTGTAGGCCCGGCCCGTCTGCTGGCCGGACGGGTCGGTCCTGACGGTCAGGGTGTAGCTGCCCGGCAGGGCCTCGGAGGTGAGGGTGCCGTCGGCGTCGTAGGAGGCGGTGAAGGTGCCGGCGACCGAGTCGGTCACGGTCTTCACCCGGCCCGCGCTGTTGTACGTGTAAGTGACGGTGGACGGCACCGAGTCGGTACTCTTCACCGGCCGGTTGAGGATGTCGTACGTCGTGGTGGTGGTGTTGCCGGCACCGTCGTCGTACGTGGTCAGGCGCCCCAGAGCATCGTAGGTGTAGTTGTTGCTCTGGCCGTTCGAGGTCTGCTTGGCGATCTGACCGTTGTCCTCGTTGTAGGTGAGGGTGATGGCGGGGGTGTCCTCGCCGGTGCCGCCGGTGATTGGACTCTTGGTCGGCCGGCCGGCGCCGTCCGTCGTGATCGTGGTCGTCCGGGTCACGTTATTAGCGGTCTCCGCCTTCGTGGCGAGCTGCCCCCAGCGGCTGTAGGTGTAGACGGTGGTGACCGCTTCCGTGGGGCTGCTGCCGCCGCCGGTGATGGCGGAAGCGGGCACGGTCTTACACAGCAGGCCGGCCCATTCCACGGAGTTGCAGGTGCCGGTGGCGTCGGGGCGACTGCCTGGAGTGGCACGACATCGACGTGGAGGACCCGGACGGGACAGTGCGCCGCCGGTCCTACCCCTTCCTCGCGTACTGGATGCAGAAGGTTCGCCGACGGCACAAACTCCCGCTCCATCCCAGCGACGCCGAGGTCATCACCCGCCAGCAGGACCACCTGCGGCGCGAATCCCCGCACTGGTTCCACGAAGACGGCCGGCCCCGCTCCACGCGCATGGTGCTGTTCCCCACCCCTCGCCGCTCCCGTGCCAACGCGCTCGGCGAGCGGCCGTTCGACAGCGGCACGATCGGCTACTGGCTGGAGACCTGGCTCGACCAGCTCGCCGTGACCGACGAACACGGGAAGCCCTTCGACCCGGCACGGGTGTTCCCCTACGCCTTCCGGCACACCTACGCCCAGCTCCGCGCCGACGCCGGCGTCCCGCTCGACATCCTGCAAGTCCTCATGGCCCACCAGGACCCCTCCACCACGCAGGTCTACTACCGGCCCTCGCACCCCCGGCGGGTGGAAGCGGTGCGCGCCATCGCCGCCAATTACCAGTTCGACCTCACCGGCGGCCGGGTCCGCGCCCGCAACCCCGACGACGACCTTGCCGACGGCTCCGCGCGGGCGTCGGCTCGGTGCCCGTCCCCGCGGGACGCTGCAACGAGATGAACAACGTCCGCGCCGACGGGCACGGCTGCCCGGTGTACAACCGCTGCTTCTCCTGCACCTTCTACACCACCGACTTCACCCACCTGCCCGAACTGCGCCAACTACGCGCCGGGAAGGCGGAGCAGCTCGCCGCACTGGAGAGCGCCTACGGCAGCGTGCTCACCGCGGGCCTCTTGAGCGCAGCGAACCTGGAGCTGCTGCGCCGAGAGATCCAGCAGATCGACGAACTCGTCGGCAAATGCGAAGCCGACATCGGCTCCCTCACCCGCGAGGAACGGACCACGGTGGAGTCCTGGCTCCACACCAGGGACCGGTTCCTCACCGTCATCCCAGTAGCGGCAGTGCTGGCCGGACGGCAGGGCCTGGACCAGCCGACCGTCGCCCCGATCGTCATCGAAAGGACGACCGGATGACGCGCCCGGCCGCCCCGCGCAAGCAGCCAGACCAGGCGACGATCCCCGCCGGTCGGGTCGAGGTCCTCGATGCCGGCAGGGCGGCCGCCGTCAGGCGGCGCCGTGCCGACAGCGAACAGTGCCGACAGCGGGTCCTCAACGTCCTGGCCGCAATGCGCAAGAGCCGCCAGGCCCTCTCCGACGCGCAGATCACCCGGCGGGCCGCCGTCAACCCGCAGTACCTCCAACGCCACCGCGACCTCAAGCGGAAGCCGAGACCGTCCGCGCCCACCTCGCCCAGGACGGGCCGCGGGCGGCGGCAGCAGCGACCGCCCGCAAGGAGGCGGCCCTCGAAATCGAGAACCGCATGCTTCTAGAGCAGAACGCCGACCTGCAACGGACGCTTCACGAAGTCCAGAACGAGCTGCGCGCGCTCCGCGCCCACGAACTGGGCGCCCACCTCCGCGACGGCCTGGACGCCCGCTCGCCGCGGGACACTCAGCTGGAGGAACTGCGCGAGCAACGAGACGCAGCACTCGCAGCCAGCCGCCAAGCAGAGACCGCCATGCAGGCACTCCGCAACGTCAACCAGCGGTTGATGGTCGAGAACAGCCGGCTGATCGCCGCAGATGCTCCGGAACCAACCCGGACAACCGCGACCGCCCGCAAACCGACCGGTCCGTGAAAAGCCTGCGGCCGACCGACCTCTGACCAAGCCCCCGGCTGCCCGCACGTGCCCGTTCGAGCAGTCGCTGCTTGAGCGCGGCGTCGACACCCGACTCGGCACACAAGGCGAACGCACTGCCCACCTGGATACCGCCAGCCCACAAGGCGCGCGCGGCGGACAGCCCTTCCGGCGGCGAATCCGCCGGCCAGCGTAGGAGGCCATGCGGTGACCCTCAAGGCGAGCACCGCCGCAGTCAGGCCCCTGCATGGATGTAGGGCGCCCACAGCCACGGTGTCGCGTGAATCTTCTGCTCCTCAATAAGTGTTCTGAGAGTCTGGTGCAGGGCGATCGCGGCGTCGTCGACGTTCAGGTCGCCGGCCGCGCCCCGCAGCGCGGTGTAGAACCCAGTGGCGACGTCGACGGCGATTTCGTCGTCGATGGGCCACAAGGTGCCGATCACGTGCGGGTAGCCGGCCAGCTGCATGGCCCCGGCCAGGTGGATCGCCTCGTCCAGCAGGTCGACGGCGTGGTTGGCCGAGGTGTTGCACGCCGACAGATAAGCCAGGCGTGCCGTGTGGAAGTCGACCGGAGCCAGGGCCGCGACGGTGAGCGGATGATCCCGGTGGTCGTGCAGCAGAAGACGGCTGTTCGAGGGGTTGTCGGCGTCGCTGACGCCGTGGCAGGCGAAGTGGGCGATCGTGCAGGCCGACATCTCCGCGAGGACGCGTTCCCGCGTTGGCGGGTCCTGCGCCGGCGCGCCCTGCTGCGGGCCGCTGAGCGTCAGAGGGCTGGGCAGCAGCTCGGCCAGGCGCGCGGCCTCCATGGGGATGTGCCGCAATTCTGCGCCGCGCAGCTCCTCCGGCAGGTCCGGGGTGGGGGGCCTGAGCAACTGATTCCTAATGCGGTCTGTCAAGCTGCGAGGGCACTGGGCGGCGACAGCTGGTAGCACCGGTCGTCGCGTAGTAGAGCCCAGAGGACGTTCACGCGGCGGCGTGCGAGCGCGAGGACGGCCTGGGTATGCCGTTTGCCCTCGGCGCGTTTGCGATCGTAGAACCGGCGCGACTCGTCGCAGTGCCGGATGCTGAACAGTGCGGAGGTGTAGAAGACGCGTTGGAGGCGGCGGTTGTATCGCTGGGGCTGGCGCAGGTTGCCGCTGATCTTCCCGGAGTCGCGGGGTACCGGGGCGACGCCGCCGAAGCCGGCGAGGCGGTCAGCGGTGCCGAAGACTGTCATGTCGCCGCCGGTGGCGGCCAGGAACTCAGCTCCGAGGATGATGCCCAGGCCGGGCATGCTGGTGATCACGTGGAAGGTGTGGTGGTCGCGAAACCGGGCCTTGATGTCCTTGTCGAGCTCGGCGATCTTCTGGTTGAGGGCCATCACCTCCTTGGCCAGCGTGTGCACCAGCTGGGCGGTCAGTTTCTCGCCGGGCAGGCTGGTGTGCTGGCGTTCGGCGGCGTGGACGGCGATCTCGGCGAGCCGGTCGGGGCGGACGACGTGACGGTTGCGCAGCCATGTCGCAAGCCGCTAGCTGATCCGGCGCAGGGCGCCGGGGGTCTGGTAACCGGTCAGCAAGGTGAGCGGGCCCGTGTTGGTCACATCCAACGCCCGTTCCAGGCCGGGGAAAACACCGGTTAGCTGGGCTCGGAGACGGTTAACCGTGCGGGTGCGGTCGGCGACCAGGTCCATGCGCCGACCGGTGAGGATCTTGAGGTCGGTGACGGTGTCGTCGTCGGCGTGTAAGAGATGCAGGTCGCGGCGGATGCGGGCCTGGTCGGCGATGACGGCGGCATCCTTGGCGTCTGTTTTGCCCTCGCCGCGGTAGGTCTCGGAGGCACGGTGGATGGCCCGGCCGGAGACGTAGTGCACCGGCTGGTCGTGGTTGAGGAGGATCGCGATGGCCAGGGCGGCCCCGCCGTCGGCCAGATCAATACCCCAGGTCACGTGCTCGCCGAGAGCCAGGACGTCGGTGAGGAGTTGGAGTAGTTCGGGCTCGTCGTTGGCGATGCGGCGTGACAGCAGCCGGTGGCCGCTGTCGTCGGTCGCGACGCAGTGGTGGTGGGTCTTTCCTGCGTCGATGCCGGCCCAGATCGCTGCCATGTGGTCCCTCCGTGCGGTGTGCTGCTGATGCCTCCCACGGACGACGTCGCTGTCGATTCCCTACAGAGCGATCTTTCGCAATTCCTAATTGGCAGCTGAGTCGTCGTGGGGCACCGGGCGGCCAATCAGTGCAAGCCACACACGGCAGAGCTCTTTGAACCACACCCGGTCCCCCTGGGTGGATGAACCATACGAAGGGCTCACCGCCTCCCGCAGAACAACGTAGGGAGCTCTTTCAGCGCTGCCGCTCCAGGGTGAGGACGGCCGCGGAGATTGACGACATTCGATGTGTCTTGTGGATCAGGCCGCGTACTCTCGGCTGGGTGCCTCACCGTTCGAAGAAGCCCCGCCGACTGGTCGTCGACGGGCGCGTGTACATGTGGACTATGCGACACAGCCACCGAGGGGACCACGATGGTCGTTCCGTGGACTGCTGCCAAATTCTCACCCTGTCCCCGCAGCCAGCAGGAAGCGGCGGCCCGCTGCGCATTGTCTTTGTCGGCGGGCCTGGCCGGTACGTTCCGGGCGGCGCCCCCTTCGGCTCCGGGGACGTGGGCTTCACCCAGGGCGCGGACCTGAACTTGCACGAGCCGGGCGCTGTCCGGGCCCTGCTCGACGTGGCGCTGGCCCGTGGGTGGCAACCGGGGGAGCGGCGGCTGGTGGAGGTCGACGGCTGGACCCTGCTGGAGGCGGCGGCCGCCGCACGGGCCGGGGAGCGTCGCCCCTGAGGCTTCGCCGAACATTGAACCTCGGAATGGCCTCCCACGAGGCGATCAAACTTCGGTGAGACTAGTCAAACTCCGCTGACACGCGACAAACGGACATGCCCTCTGACACTGAACCTTGACCGTTTGCCACTGAAGTTTGCTCGCCTTGATCACCGGTGCAGTTGTTCTTGACGCGAAGGGTTCGGAGGCGATCAACGCCCTCCGAACCCTTCAGTGGTCACCGACGGATGTTCACGGTCACCTGAGTGCCGGTGACAGCACTGCCGGTGACGGCAACAACCGCCGCAGCTTCGGCTTGACCGACGGCCGCCAAGATCACTGCGGCGGCGACAGGCAGCAGGCCGGTAACGGCTGTGAGCCAGCCGAGACGACGTACTGGCGGGCTCATGCATTCCACTGTCGCTAGTTCTCCTGGCCCACCCAGTGGGTGGTGCCTGTCTGCCTCCTTTCTTCCGAAAGCGAACCAATTGGCCGGGTTGCGAAGCAGGGGATCGTCCCTGCTGTAGGCGGCCTGCCCGGCCAGGCCGCCGTCGAGGTCGCCGAGCATGACGTGGGCACCCGGGGGCGTACGCCTTCGCGGTGGTGAGTCGATGCCGTGTGCGGCGCCGGTGACGGGGATGTCGGCGCCGCGCATGTCGATGGCGGGGAATCTCATGCGCTGAGCTCCTGCCGGTCGGTGGGGTGGATGACGGTGAAGTCGCGGGCGTCGAAGCGGGCCACCTGCGTGCGGAGCCGGCCGGTGGACCAAGGCCAGCTGAAGCTGTTGCGTCCGTTGGCGTCGAGGTAGT
Source organism: Streptomyces sp. NPDC044064 (assembly GCF_056434245.1). NCBI lineage: Bacteria > Bacillati > Actinomycetota > Actinomycetes > Kitasatosporales > Streptomycetaceae > Streptomyces > Streptomyces sp. NPDC044064. Next base: position 31,439 of record NZ_JBWKFN010000022.1, on the reverse strand, counting down.
AGCTCCGGCATCCTCCGGTGTAGTAGACGGTGCCCGCAAGGGCGGCCTGCAGTTCGGCGTTGTAGGCGGTCTGCACGTCGCGGCGTACCTCGACCGACGCCCACCCCTCGGCGCGCGCTGAGAGGATCGCGCGGAAGGCGAGATCGAGCTGCGCTTCGAGGATGGTGAACGCGGAGCTGTGTCCGGTGCCCAGGCCGGGACCGAGAAGCAGAAACGCGTTGGGGAACCCGGAGGTGACTGTGCCGAGGTACGCCTCGGGGGAGCCCTGCCAGCGGTCGGCGAGGGAACGTCCGGCGCCGTCGTGGATGAGGTTCGACAGGGGCATGTCGAGGATGTGAAAGCCCGTGCCGAGGATGATCGCGTCCACTTCGGCGCTGCTGCCGTCGGCGCCGAGCACGGTGGTGCCGTTGACCGTGCGGACGGCGTAGGCGTGCACGTCCACATTCGGGCGGGTTAGGGCCGGGTAGTAATGGTTGGAGAACAGGATGCGCTTGCAGCCGATGGTGTAGTTGGGGGTCAGCTTGCGGCGCAGTTCACGGCCCCGCATCCGCAGTCGGTTGTAGACGCCCCGCCAGTTGCCGTACTTCCCCGGCAGATGCACCCACTGGGTGCCGGTCTGGAACTTGAAGGCGATCGCGTCGATCACCTCCCGGTGATCACGCCAGCGACCACCCCGCTTGGGCGTCCGGTCCGGGAGCAACGGCTCGATCCGCGCCCACTGCGCGTCACTCAACGGCACACCCGGACCAACGACTAGCTGATCCAAACGAAACTGCCTAGCCGGCGCCGTAGCCGTTGTGCGCATCAGGTGCGGCTGGGCACCGTCACCACAGTGGCCCCCGCCTGAGGTTCTCCACTCCGCGACCCACGGCGGGTCTCCGCCATGAAAGGACTCGGTGGCAAAGCAGAACAGACTCGAGGTTCACCGGACGAGCTCTATCACCAATGATGGCTGTCATAGGTGTGCCCACAGAATTCTCTCCGGCAAGAGGCGTGAGGGCGGTGGGGTGTCGTCACATACGCCGGACATCCGCACCTCAAGCACGAGGTTCCATCGTCATCGTAGGGGCCATCATTGATGCCCACTGCCTTCAACCTCGCACGGGCCTTCTGTTGGGCCATCCGGAGTTGCTCCTCGGCCTTATCGAGGGCGGCAGCGTTCTCCTTGAACGCTTCGCGCTGAGCCTCAGTAAGGTGCGGCGGGTCCTCGTCGCTAGGCGTGTGCACCACCGCCCCAGCCGTGTGTGCTGGAGCGAACTGAGCGTTGTGTTCGGCCGCGGCCTGGTTGGCGGCATGTTCGCTTGGGAACAACATGACGACGTTGAGGTCTTCCTCCGGGCAGTACACATCCCACATGGTTCGGGAGCGGAGCCCCGTTGAAGCTTGCTGCTCGCTAGATTTCGTCATCACGGAAACACCTCCATGCAGAGCTATGCCGGGCTGCTGAGCTGAACGGAAGAAGCGGCAGACTGTGCCCAGACTGAAGGGTGAATCGCGGAGACGAGTGGTGGGCAACCGGGCATAGTCGTAAGCCCTCATCTACGCTGAACGGAACTCCATTGTCCGACTGGTGACGCGGGCCCGCCACTGGAGAAGTGCTCACAGCGACTGGGCTGGCACCGCTGGACCATCGTCGCGCGAGAGGCGCCCGTGGGATGCTGCAACAGCTAGTGCTGTGACCGCATAGGTTCACCGGGTTGCTCGTTGTGCTGGTTGGAAGTCCAACCAGCAGGGGGCGAGATGGCGCCACCGGTCAGGGTCCGGAGGCTGACGGAGCAGGAGGGGCAGAAGCTCCAGCAGACTGTGCGGCGGGGCAGTACCAGCTGGGTGCGGTTTCGGCGGGCGATGATGCTGCTGGCCTCGGCCGGCGGCAGCACGGTCCCGGTGATCGCGCGTCTGGTCCAGGCGGACGAAGACACCGTCCGGGACGTGATCCACCGCTTCAACGAGATCAGGCTCGCATGCCTGAACCCTCAGTGGGCGGGAGGCCGTCCCCGCCTGCTGAGCAGTGACGACGAGGACTTCGTCATCCAGACGGCCACCACCCTGCCCACGGTGCTGGGCAAGCCCTTCACCCGCTGGTCGGTCCGCAAACTGGTCGATCACCTGCGCAGGAACATGGCCCGGCCCGTTCGGATCGGCCGCGAGGCCCTGCGGTGCTTACTGGCCCGCCGGGGGATCACCTTCCAGCGGACGAAGACCTGGAAGGAATCCCCGGACCCGGCATTCGACGCCAAGCTGGAACGGATCGAGTACGCGGGCAACAAGCGTCCGGACCGCACGTTCGCCTTCGACGAGTTCGGGCCGCTGGGCATCCGCCCCACCGTCGGCTCCTGCTGGCAGAAGCAGGGCCTGTGCGGGTGCGCAGACTGACCGACCAGGAGAGGCAGAAGCTGCAACAGATGGTGCGCCGGGGAAGTACAAGTTCGGTGCGCTATCGGCGGGCGATGATGCTGCTCGCGTCCGCCGGCGGGAACCGTGTCCCGGTGATTGCTCAGCTGGTCCAGGCCGACGAGGACACGGTGCGGGACGTGATCCACCGGTTCAACGAGATCGGCCTGGCCTGTCTGGACCCTCAATGGGCGGGAGGCCGTCCCAGCCTGCTCACCCCTGACGACGAGGACTTCGTCATCCAGACGGCCACCACCCGCCCCATCAAGCTCGGCCAGGTGGTGGGCGCGTCGCCGAGCATGGCCATCGTGCCGGTGTGGGAGTAGCGGTGGTGGTAGCCGGTATGGGCCGGGTGCGATCGTTTGCCGTTGGTGTGTGAAGAGTGGGGCCGTGGTCGGTGGAGATCAGTGGGCGGCGGGGGGCGTGGGTGCTGGCGGGTCCGTGTCCGTCCCGGGGTGTTGCAACTGTCGTGTCTCCCGGATCAGTATCGCGAGTACGCCGGTGAGCAGGCCGGCGGCCACGCCGACCGCGGGAGCGCCGACCAGGCGGGTGAGGATTGCGCCGGTGACCGCACCGACCGCGAACGCTGCGATGATGGTCGCGTACTGCGCGGCGCGCCGCTTGGCCGCCGGTTCTCTGGCAGACATCCATGTGTGAGCGGCGGCGATGCCCTTTTGCAGGTTCCCGCTTTCCGCCAGCGTGGTGTAGGGAGTGCCGCGCAGGGTGGTGAACGTCGAGAACTGTAGTGCGGCCACGAATGCCACCGTTACCGTCGTCACCTGTTCCGGCGCGTCATCAGGCACTGCGGCGATCGCCGCCAGCAGGGCGATCTGAATCGTCAGTACGAGCCGCAGCGGGCGGCGCACGCGCCGTTCCATGCGGGGGAGGCCGAGGACTTCCACCAGGAGTACGCCGATGCTGAAGGCCACGATGGGGATGAGCAGCAGGATTGCTCGGTGCCAGTGCCGGGCGGTGGCCTCCACGCAGAACAGCAGCACGTTGCCCGACTGCAGGTTGGCGAAGACGTTGTGCCGGACGAACGTGTACGCGTCCAGAAACCCACCGACTACTGCAAGCAACACCCCGACGGTCAGCGTATCGGGGCGGCGATGGATCGTGGCCATGCCTTACAGCATGCCTCGGCCAATCGCCTTTCCTCGTCGGTGGACGACCGTGTCAGCCGCCCGGTCCGCTGGTCGGGGGACGTATGGCGGGGGGCCTGGCGGGCTGAAATGGATTTACCGAAAGGGAGTCCACTCCCCGCGAAAACTATCCTGGAAGTACGAGGTTTCTCATTCCTGGTGCTTGCTGTCCACCCCCAGCTTCGTGCCACCCCCGCGACGTCCCACGACATCCTGCGGGTCGAGCCTGCGGAGGCAGCGGGTGCCGACGACCCCGGCCCCGTCGGCCCCTGCGTCGTGGCGAAGGTCGACACCTGCGTCTGCCCGGTGGCACTGATCCGCCCGTAGCGAACCGTCACCACCGTGCCGTCCACGGTGATCTCGTAGAGCTTGTGCGCGCCGCCGCCTTCCTGTGACAGCTCCAGATACGTCGTCGACACCGTGGACCGGGTGGACATGGCAGACCCCTCTGCAGGCAGACCTGCGGCCTTTGCGGCAGGTCCCGTTGATCAGACCGTAGGGGGAGCCGCTGGCAAGCGGTCCGAGCGGCATCTGCCCTGCCGTCGGCAGGTGGTCGCCGGCTCTGGGTTCGGGACGCGCTGGCCCACACCCTGCCCGACTGCATCCCCGTGTGCTCTCGTATCACGGTGCGCACCACCGGATGGGAGCTGACGTCATCGGGTTCGCTGCGGAGCCGGATCGGTTCGCGCCGTTGGATGGGGGAGTGGCGGGCCGTGCGGTTGCTTCGGGTGCCGGGCTGTGCGTCCGTGTGTCGGATCGTGTGTGCGGGTTCGGTATGGGTGTGGAAGAGCCGGTCGCCGGCTGGCTTTTGGTGGGCGGGCTGCTCGGCGGCGGCTTGCCCACGCCCCGGACGGTTCGGGGCGGCTGCGCGGCGGCAGCACGAGCCGCTCGCGCCGCTCGCGCCGCTTGCGCTGCTCGGGTGTCGTCTGGTCGGCCAGGGTGTGGGTGGCCTGGCGTGCCGGGACTTGGCCGGCGGGGTTGGGGTGTCGGTGTTGGTGTGTGTCTGCGTCGGGTTGTGTTGTTACGGGATGCGGACATTTCTGGGGAACGGGTGTGGTTCTGGCGTCATCTGATGGGGTGGAGTGAAGCAGTGGATACGGTCGGTCACCTTGCGGGGGCAGGGGGGCCGTGTCCTGACCGATCATGGGGGAGTTTTGATGATGACGACGTATGGTGCCCGCCGTTCTGCCCGTTTAGCCTCGCTGGCTGCCGTCACCGCTGCGCTGGCGGTGGGTCTGACTGCCTGTGGTGGCGCCGGGGGTGCCTCGAAGGCGGCGGGCGGCGATCACGCCACCAGTAGCGCGCAGGGCCGGTCCGCGTCCGGTGGAGCCGGTAAGGGGAGCGCGGAGCGGGTGGGCAGTGGTGGTGAGGCCAGGGCGGGGGTGCGTACGGCGTCCGCTCCGGGTGGGGCGGGCAAGGCCGCGGGCCGGGGCGCGACGGCCGGCGTCGAGCAGTGCCGCGGTGACGAGATGTTGGTGACTGCGGTGCACCGGTTCGCCGGTCAGCAGGGCGACCATCTGCTGGTGACCGCGTCGAACGAGGGCTCCACGCCGTGTTGGGTGACCTCGTATCCGGCTGTGAAGCTCGGCGAGGACGTCGATGGTCCCGCGCTGCCGCACTCGAAGAAGGACAACCCGGGCGGTGGCCAGCACATCACACTGAGGTCCGGAGGCAAGGTATACAGCGCGGTGAATCTCTTCGACTACGGTTCGAAGAACCAGACGGCGCACTCGTTCGCCATCGCACTGCGTGGCGCGGACGGTCACGACGGCCCGTTCTACTCCGTCGACGTCAAGGGTGACAAGTCGCAGTTCAGCTGGAACGAGGCTGACGTGTTGAACTGGAGCACGCAGAAGCCGTACGACTTCTGACGGCCCGTCCGGCCCTGTGCGCGGTACCGCCTTCCGTCGTGCCGGCTGATGGCGGCTGTTGAACGGGTGCCGCCCGCCCGGGTTTGTGATCACGCCCGGCCGGTGGGGGGCATCGCAGACGGGTCTCGTGTGGGGGAGGTCCGGGTGTCGCGGCCGGCTGGTGGGTGACCGCGCATCCGGCCCGACTCTGTCGGGGCGATGAGGCGTACTCGTCACGCCTTAACCAGGGTCGTCTGCGTAGGTGCCAGTTCAAGGACACGATTCCTGAGTCGGGAGACCAGTGGGCCGGCCGTCGGCGCCGTGGCAGCCGGGGTGGCCGCCCCACCGGGTTCGACATGGCGGTCTCCCGGCGCCGCAATGAAGTCGGGCGGACCATCAGCCGGTTCAAGAACTTGCGTGCCATCGGATCGCGCCGGGGGAGAGTGGGGTCGGCCAGGGGTGTCTGTCTGCCGCGGTGGGCCCGCGGCAGTACCGCGACGCCCGCTTGGTGTGGGTGTTCGGATGGTCCCGCGGTCTGTGGGGTTTCAGGCGATCCAAGCCGTGTTGTATCGATGCTGGTCCAGTCCAGCGGCTGAGAATTCGTCTTCGTCGGCGTTTGCCACGACCCCCAGTCGTCGCAGTGCTTGGGAGATCGGGCTGCCGGCCGGCGGGTGGGGTTGGCCCTCTTCCACATGTAGTGGTCCCAGCACGATGGTGCCGTCGTCCCACACGGCAGCCCGCTGCTCGCCCACTCCGCCGAAGTACTCCGCTTCCAGGTAGGCCACCGGCCCACCAGCTGACCAGCTAGCGAGGACCTTCTCGAACCCGTTGGGCAATCGCCGGAACCCCAGGGCGCCTGCACCGCTGCCGTCGGTGACGGAATCGACCAGGGCGGCCGTCATCGGCATCAGCGACAGGCCCTGACCGATCGACGCCAGCTGTGAGGCCGGCAGATCCCGTGCCGCACCCCGCAACACCTCTGCTTTGGCGATCACTGCTTGCAGGTCGTAACTCATCCCATCCCCCTCCAGGTCGAAGGCCCTATTCTCTCCCGCGCATCCCACGAACAGTGAGAGAGGCTGAAGCCGAGTCAGGGCGCCGTTGCTCGCGTGTTGTCCGGTCTCGTGAGTTCGCTCTTGGACCGGTCGGCCCGGCCGATCAGATCCGATGGGCGGGTGTTGGGTTGTCCGTTCACGTCAAGCCCCCGGGGGGTCTCGGCTGGGTTGGCAGCAGCCTGGCGTGGGTTGCCAGGCGGCTGTTCGCCGACGGGCAATGGTGCCGGGCGGGGTTGACTCAGTGGGACGGTCCCGAGCCGGCCGCGGGCGGGTACGGGCCGGTGCCGCAGCTGTGGGCGTCTCGCGCTGTGGCTGGGCTTGCATGCCGGTAGCAGTTGCAGTACCGCCCGGGGAGCATGCACGACCAGCGCGTCCTGCCCCCGGCGGCGGGCCCTTGGAGCGGCAGGATGCGCCGAAGGGCCGTACCTGCGCAGCCCACCTCGCGAAGCGGTCCTTCGCCGTGCTGGACGTGTACTGGCGAAGGGCAGGATCCGCGTCTGTCTCGTGGTTTCTGAGTGTTGTTGAAAGGAATCTTGGCTGTGGTGTCAAGAATTCGGGGGTCGGTCGACTGTCAGTGTGGGTAGGGCCGCTGCTTCACGGTGAGGCGCTCGAGGCCGCAGACTGGAGGGGTTTTGCGTGGAGGGTACGGGCGTTGGCGCCGTCGTCGTGTTCCTGGTGGTCGTGTGTGCGCCGGGTTTGAGCAGCGTGCTGCAGAGCATCGCCTTCCGTATCCGGGCGGCGGGCAGGGCCGAGTTGGTGCGTGCCCGGCGGGATGCGGGTGAGGGGGCGGGCGGGCGCCGCGCGGCGAGGCGGGGGCGGCGTGGATGAACAGCAAAGGGCCCAGCGTGCCCAGGCGCTCGCGGCCCTGGTCGCCGAGCGGCGCGGGCAGATGGTGGCCCGCGCCCGCGCCTGGCTGCGTAACTTTGGGGTTCCGCCGTCGTGGGCGGATCCCGAGGACGTCGTGCACAACGCCCTCACGAGCGTGTTGGCCTGCCCCGAGCCGATCGAGTGGCTGCGCCCCTACGTCTTCAAGGCCATCAAGAACGAGGTCGGGCATGCGGCGCGGCGCTACCGCGGCGGCCAGGGGTACGCGTCATTGGACGCGGACGTGCAGCTGGAGACAGCCGCCGGCGCCGTCGACGCTTGCGCCGCGGCCGACCTGCGCCTGGACCTCGACGCAGCGCTCACTGCGCTGCCGCCCCAACAGCGCAGGTCGGTGTGGTGCAACAAGGCGCTGGGACTGACCCAGACGGAGACGGCCGACGTGATGGGTGCGGCGCCGGGGACCGTCGCCACCCACGTCTCCCGCGCCGTCAAAACACTGCGAGTGACTCTCGGAGCTCTTGTGGGAGTGGTGCTTGCCGCCTTCACGGCGGCATGGGTGCGGACCGGCACACTGCCCATCGAGCCTGCCGCGGGCGGTGATCTGGCGGCGCAGATGGAGAATTGGCTGGCCCACTGGGGGTGGCCGGAGACCCTCGGGGCGGTCGTGGGCGGCGTATCGCTGGCGTGGCTGGCCTATACGTCGCTGTACCCGTGGTACTGGGTCTCGCAGAAGATGATGAGTCGGCTCCGCGGCAGGCGGGCCGCCGAGCCGGGCGCCGAGCCGGCCGGCGAGGAGTCGTCGGTGGTCTGGCAGGGCGAGGAATGGACCGTGCGGCAAGTGGCAGGCGCCGAGGGGAAGAAGCTGTACCGCTGTCCCGGTTGCGACCAGGGGATCCCCGCCGGCGTCCCGCATGTGGTGGTACGGCCCACGCTCCTCGATGTGGAGGATCGGCGGCACTGGCACAAGGCGTGCTGGGGCGCACGGGACCGGCGCAGCGCGCGGGCGAGGTGATCGCGGGCTACTCCGTCAGTGGAGGGGCCGGATTGGCCCAGGGCGTAGATCGTCCGGTGGTGACCGGAGGGCGGAGCGGTCTGTGTGCCGCCCTCCGGCACCCCATGGGTGTTCGCCGCCGTTCCCCGCTCATGGATCCCGGACAGCGCGGGTGGGTTGCTCGATCCAGCCGCTGCGGTCACCTCTGCCACGTGGCTGCCCTTGTGCATCCTGCCGTGGTTGCGGCACGGGCATGGAAACTTGGGCAGCTCGTACCACATGAGGGATGAGGTGAGGTTGATGGGTGCGTCCTGGCGCACCCGTCCGGTGGTGTGTGGAGTGTCTGGCCTGGTAACCGGGGGGGGGGCCGAGTCCTTGCGTCATTGTTGCCGCGCCGGTTGTGGGCGTGTTGTCGGTCCCTGTCTCTGCAGTGCCCCGTCTCTTGTTCGTGGAGGCTGTCCCGGGCGTGCACGCGGCCAGATGAGAGAGTGCTCCAACCTGCGTAAACGGCGCTGCGAATGCCGATACGCGGCTGGCCTGCCGGCAGCGGTCGGCAGCAAGGACGGATGGCCGGCGGCCGCGATTTACGCGCGTTGCGTCCTGAGCAGCATATGGGAGCGGATGACCGAAAGGATCGCGCTCTGCAGGAGCTCGTTTTAGGTTCGAGACGTGTTCGGCACGCCGGCCGTGTCAGGGTGCATCAGGCCCATGCGCTGCGGCACCTGCCCTGTCGGTGCCGAGCCTCTACCACGGTCTTGGTCTGTCAATTGCGGCGTCATCCGCCCGCTCGCCACTCATGGGCTCGCTCGGCCGCCGCTGTGCACATCGACGAGATGACGGGGAGACCGGTGCAAGACGGGGGCTCCCAGAGTGTTGAGGATGACGAATGATCAGCCGGAAGCCGGCCGTGCGCTGTTTGACCGACGAGATGAGCGACTGTCCCATCCCGATGGCGCCGGAACACATCACGCGCAAGCGTTCACCGAGCACGACTACGTCCACTTCGGCGATGCCGGGGTGCGGGTCTACAAGCACCGCAACCGGTGGCAGTTCAACGAACCGGAGGTCCGCAGTGCGGGACGCGCGGCCGCTATTCTGCCCTGGGATTTTGACGACCTCATCGACCCGCGGCCGGACGGCCTGATCCAGATGGATACGGATCCGGGCGCCGTCGGTTGGCGCGCAGAGATCCTGCGCGTGATCCGCTTTGCAGCCGATGCCGAGCGTAAGGAGCACGGTTGCCCCTGCGGCCGCCCTTCTGCCGGGGCGGTGCCACCGGTTGGGCTTTGCCCTGCGGCCTCACTCCGGATGGTCTGCTCCAGCGCTACAGCCGCTACTCCATCGCGTGTACCCTGCCCGTTCCCACGCTGGGGTGGAGTGATGAGACCTGGCTGATTCCCCGCACTCTCGCGGTCGTCCTCGACCGATGGGAGGAGAACGAGCCGAGGCTGCGTGCTGCCGTCCAGGCCTGCAGTGGCTGCGGCGCCCATACGAAGGACTCTTCCTGGCGCACGCCGACTACGGGCGGTTGGAAGGTGCTGTGCTCCGTTTGCGCGGCCGCTGGTTTGCGCGCCTACCGTCAGGGGTTGACGGGTGTTGCCTATGCCCGCGTTCGGGAAAGGGGGCCGGAGGCTGAAGACTTCCTGTGCGCGGTGTGCGATCCGCCCCGGCCCGCTGCCGCCTGGGATCACTGTCACGAGCACGGCCTTGTCCGTGGCCCTCTGTGCGTCAGCTGCAACACCATGGCGGGGCAGGGCAAGGAATTCCTGGCCCGGTACGGCAGCGTTCAGCACCTGCTGCGCTGCGATGGGTACCGCTCCTCACGCATCTTGCCGGCGCATCACCGCACTGCTGCGTTGCGTCGCCATCTGCATCGCGAACACGGCGGTCAGGACGGTGAGAGGCCGATGCATGGGTGCGTATCGGTGAGCGCGACCAGCAGGGGATAAGAGTGCAGGGTCAGCTGCCCCGGGCGGCGACGGAATACCGCGGTCCTACGGTTCACCGCTGGTGGGGCTGAGCGCATCCTGTCGCATGTGATGAACGAGGAAGGGGACCTGATGGCCGAGGTGGAGGGCCGGATGGGATCGCGGCAGTCCCTGCGCGACCATGGCGATGACTACGTCTGCTTGAGTCCTCACGTCCACAGCCGATCTGGCCGCGCTCGATCCTCGCGCACGCAGACTCGCCGTTCGGCAGGCTGGCACGGGTGCCGCTTGCCGGGCCGGGCCTGCTCAGGGCCAGGCCTCAACAGGATCTGGCGGAATGGGCTGCAGCCATCTGGTCCGGCGCACGCGCCGCCCTGCTCACCCAACGCCACCGCGACGACGACACCTGCGTCGGTGCCCTGCACACGCCGCCCGGCACGGTGATCGCGTTCCGCACCGACGCCCTCTACCTCACCCAGCCCCAGAACTGGCCCTACCACCACCAGCCCGGTGACTACCTCCTGCGCGGCCACCTGCCCGGCCCCCTGCCCGCCCCCACGAGCGAGGAGGAACTCCTCACCCGGCGGGACGCCGGACGGGCCGCTCTCACCACGAGCCAGGAGGCCTGATGCCACCCCGCCGCCGAAGCAGGGCCGCAAGCCGGCCGACGTTGAACGAGGCGGCCCGCCTCGCCGATCGGCTCCGGGCCGCCGGCTGCACCAAACGCGACATCGCCCACATCATCGACCGGGACCCCTCCCTGGTCTCGCAGTTCTACACCAAGAAGAAAGGCGCGGCCTTCGTCCCCGCGCTGCGCGAGGTCCTCACCGCCGTCGAGGCAGGCGGCATCACCGACGTGCCCGAACTCGCCGCCGTCGCCGGCCGCCACATCACCCGCCGCACCACCGCCTCCGGTGCTCGCGCCCGCGTACGCGGCAAAGCCGTTCTGATCACCCCCACCGGTTCGGGCACCGGCCGTGTCGGCCACCAAGCCATCGCTTCCGGCTCCGCCCGCCTGCGTCCTTTGATCGCCGAAGCAGCCCGCCTGGGACTGCGTCTGGCGTTCACCGTGCGCCTCGCCAGGACCGGCTACCTGCACCCCTCCGGCAGCCGCACCGACTCACCCGGCATCCGCCGCGACGTCATCCAACGTGCCGACCACACCGAAGAACGCTCCTACGGCTCCGCCCGGACCGGCGGCTTCGACGCCGCCGACTTCGCCCGCCGCGTTGATGCCGCCGCCGGGGACGTCACCGCCGCCGTGCACCAGTGGCTCGTGGAAACCGGACGTATTCGTCCCGACGCCCAGATCCTCCACCTCGAAGTCCGCACCTGGCGCACCCGCTGACGACCGCAGCGGCGAGCGGTGGCCGACGGCGTGCTCCACGCCGGCTCCCCGGCTGACGGGCAGCTGGAGGACGCGCGGGTGGTGCTCGCTGCTTGTGGCCGCCTCGCGGGCCGGACGGTTCAGCGGCGGCACGGTGAACGCGGCCTCGGTGAAGCCGCTCCACGTGGCCACGCCAGAGGCGGACATCCTCCCGGTGCACGCGTTCTCTTCGAGGACCGCGCATGCTGCGCGCAGCTCGTCGACCAGGCCGTCCCGGTTGCGTCGTGGCTGTGTTCGGGGTTGTGGAGGAAGACGGCGTCGGGTCGGTCCGGGCCCGGCCCGGTGGGGTTGCGGGCGGTCTGCCCCTCCCCTCCCCTTCCCTCCCCTCCTCCCCCCGTACGAGCGCCGGTGAGATGCTGCGTCGGGCATCCGGCGTGGGCATGACGCCGGGGGCGCGCCGCTCGTGCGGTCGCTGCGGTGAGGAACCCAGCCGTCGTCGCCGTGTGCAGCCCGGGATGACCGGTGAGGCCGGAGGCGGGCAGCCCGTGCACCCGCCCCTGACCCGACCATGCTGCCCCGGCACGGGCACGGGCAGGGGCAAGGGCAGGGGCAGGGGTGTGTCGGGGCGGGAGACGACTACCGGCGGGCCTCGGAAGTGCTTGACCCGGCGGAGGCCTTTCGGAGCCGGTTGAGTACCTCCCGCTCCGAAGGCGTCATGGGAGGCTCGGCCGTCGGTGGGAGGAGAGGCCCGTTGAGGGCCGCCAGGAGGGCCTTGGGCCGCAGTACTCGTGTCGCAGGAGCCTTGAGGCTGGTGACGTCCCACAGAGCTGCCGCTGCATCGAAGGATCCCGTTGCGGCCTTGGTCAGCCGGCGCGTGTACCTGGCAGCCATCCGGTCGGTGAGCCGCGGCTCCGCACCGAGCACACCCGGGTACAGGATGTCCGTTCCGACAGCCGCAGCCCAGGCCGTGTCGACGTGGCGTGCCGTGCCCCGAAGAACGCGTCGGGACAGGCCTGGGCTGGTGAGGCTGCTCTTCTGCAGTTCCCGGGCCAGGACCTGGGCGCCGAGTGCTGCCACCGACATGCCCTGCCCGTAGGCGGGGTTGAAGGTTGCCAGCGCGTCGCCGAGCGTGATGAACCGCTCGGGCCACTGCGTCGAGTTCTCGAAGTACCGGCGAGCGTTGCTGGTGCTGCGGCCGCGGCTGACCACCACATCGGTGAGGGGTTCCGCGCCAAGGATGAGGTGTCCGACGATCGGGTGCGGCAGGTTGAGGGTGTACTCGAGAAAACCCTTGGGGTCCCTGGGAGGTTCACCGCCTCGGGATCCGCCCGCGCTGACCATCCACCGGTTGCCTTCGATCGGGAGCATCATGGCGCTCCGGCCGGGCTGGCCGTTGTAGGGGTTCGCCTGCACCAGGGTCAGCGGGAACGACTCGGCACCCGCTGGTGTGCGGTAGATCCGGGTCGCGTTGGTGAGGCCGGTGTCGATCTTCCTCTCTTCGATGCCGCTGATGCCTATGTCGTCAAGCCACTTCAGGCTGCCCGAGCCCCGGCCGCTGGCGTCGATGACGATGTCCGCTTCCAGCTCGGGACCCGGACTCTTCTCTGCCGCCCCGCTGATGCGGACTCCGCGGACGCGCCGGGCGTCGCCGAGGAGCCCTTCCACCGTGGCCTGATGGATTGAGATGTTGCTTCGCGAGTCGAGCAGGGCCTGGCGCAGGACCCAGTCCAGCAGAGCACGCGTGCAGGTGATCACGTGGGGGCCGTTCCACCTCCATCGGTGGAACCACCCGCTGTCGGGGGTGAGGGCCAGCATTCCGTTGCCCAGCGCGATCTCGTGTGCCCCTGCCTGCAGCAGGCGCTCCCGCACGCTCACCGGAAGCAGGGCCTCCATGGCGGACAGGCCGCCGGCCATGAGCAGGTGGGCATGCCGGCCCTGGGGGACTCCGCGGCGGTTCTCGGGGCCTTGTGCGAGTTCGTCCTTCTCGAGCAGATGGACGTGCAGCGAGGGGTCGGCGAGGGACAACGCCGCTGCGGCCAGAAGCCCGGCTACGCCTGCTCCGATCACGACAGCTCTGTGCGACAACTGGCTCTCCTTGTAGCGGTCATGAGACGACTTCACGGGGTGCTCACCTGCTTTGGTGCTGCCCCGTGAAGGCGGCGTACAGCGTTCGCCAGCTCGACGAGATCGATGGTGATGCGGAATTCCTCCGGCGGATCGGCGGGGCCGTCGGCCCTGCCCGATACGCGGCGTATGCCATCCATGATCATCGCCTGCTCCGAGGCGGTGCGCGCTCTTTCCTGCAGCTCGCCGCGCTCCACGGCGGCCGCGTACGTTGTGTGACCGACCTGCTGGTCGAAGTGCGCCGTCAGCTGCAGCAGGGCATCACGGATGTTTGCCTCGAGCAGATAGAGCCGGCTGCTCGGCAGTTGCCACCAGAGCTGCCACCAGGCCGGCTCCGCCTTCGGCGCCGTTGCCACGTCCTTCACCGCCGACCACAGGGGCTTGAGCGCGCGGTGGGTTGCCAGGCTCTGCCTCTCCGCGGCGGCGGCGGATGCGAGACGCGGAAGGACGAACCCGGCGGAGTAGATCAGGGCGCCCAGGGCAGCGGCAGGAGGTGCGACGGTGGTCGACAGGGCGTCCAGGTTGTAGCCGAGCCAGCGCGCCACCACTGCGGTGACCTTGGTGAGGGTGAATCCGAGGGTGTCGATCAGCAGGCCTGCCAGAATCAGCCGGAGGCCCGCGCGGAGAAGGCCCGTGACCTCGTCGCGGGCCCATTTCAGGCAGACACCGCTGAGGACGATGGTGCTCGCCAGATGACCCGTGAGGTAGAGAATGATCATCTCTCTCATGTACGGGGTATTGGCATAGTAGGTGTCCAGGTCCCTGAGCCGCTCCGTATGCGCATCCGCGAGGCTGAACAGCGTGATGATGGCGATGATGAGCGTCCCGTAGACGGCTACGGTCATCCGGACCATGCTGCGCATCTGCTCTCGCGGTCCGCCTCTCCAGTGGATCAGCAGGATGATCAAGGAGCAGCTGAAGGCAGAAATCGAGCCGTAGGTCAGCGGGGCGCCCACGTTGGCGATACCCGTGGCGTGGTTGACCGCGGCGAGCGTCACCGGAGCGGACCAGACGAAACAGAGGGCCGCGATGAACGCGGTGGCCCGGGTGGCGACGGCCAGCGGTGAGCGGGGAGTCGTGCGTGACCGGCGAAGCAGCATGGCAGCCAGGGCCAAGAGGAAAGCCGCCATATACACGACAAGACTCATTTTGCGGGACTCCGTTCAGGTCCTCGGACAGTGGGGGATTGGTGCAGTCGCGTCCGTGCGGGGTCAGACCGACCCGGCCCTGGCAGGGCCGCCCACGACCGCGCGTGCCTCGCGCCCGGATCGCTTCACGGCATCCGCGATCAGGACCAAGGACTCGAAGTCTCGCGGGTGCGAAAGCCGATGTGACGCCTCGGCCGGTTCGAGGACGGGCTGGGTGCTTCGCTTCGCGGCCGCCGCGATGGTGGCGGCCCACGCAGCAGAAGTGGACCTCTCCCAGTCGCCCGTCCTCTCCAGCTCCGTGTCGTGAACTTCGTCGAAGAGCCGCTTGTCGAAGAGCGTCTCGATCGCGTGGAGGCCGTTGAGGATGGTGCTCTGCCGCCAGGTGCCCCACAGGAACGGGGAGCGTGGCCGCTCGAGACGCAGTGCCCGATCCGTGAGCACCGGATCCAGCACGGCATCAAGGGACGCCAGACGGAAGAAGGCACGCCACGCCGAAAGGTGGTGACCCGCCATCGGGAGCAGGACCCCGACGACGGTCAGGAGCGCGCCCAGGCCGGCGCACAGGGGCGGGACGGACGTTCCGAGAACCGTCCAGTCCCGACCGGACCACCGCGCGACCACAGCCACCAGCTTGGAGATGCTGTACCCGGCGCTGATGACCGTGCCGGCGCCGATCGTCAGCAAACTGGACCGCAGCCACAGCCGCCTTCGAACCTCCGCTTCGAAGGCCCAGCGCAGCGACCAGACCGCACTGACCGTCACAGCCGTCAAATGCGCGACCAGGTACAGAACCACCATTTCGAAGATCCAGGGCGTCGTCGCATAGTAGGTGTCAAAGTCGGTGCGTCGCTCCTGCGCAGCGTCCCCCGCGGCGAACAGGACTGCGATTCCGGCAAGAACAGCTGCGTAACCGTAGATCCACATCCGAATCGTCCGGCGCACGGAGGGGCCGCCGCGCCAGCATGCGATCAGAATCAACAGCGCTGCACTGTACGCAGTGATCGAAGCGTAGGTCAGCGGGGCGGCCAGGTTGGACACGCCGCTCACCCGGTTGATCACCCCGACCGAACTGGGCGCCCCGAACAGGAAGCACAGCGACGCAAACGCCAACACTGCGTTGATGGCGCGGAGGGAGAGCTCGCTCCAGTGCCGGATCAGGTCCGGCAGCTTCGCCAGGAGCCCGATCCACAGCAGAGCGCAGCTCACGTAGTTGATCGTCCCGCTCATTTCCGGCTCCCCCGGTAGTTGAGAGCATCAGCGATGCGGCGGGCCGTCTCGCCACTGATCAGGTCCCGCTCCATCAGCGCCCGCATCTCCTGCCCGACCCGAATCCCGAACAGCTCGGCTTCCTTCTCGGGGTCCTCGTCGAAACGAGAGCGCGCAGCGGCGGGCTGCGCGCCGTGCAGATGCCCTGAACCCACGGCACCACAGGCTCCGGCCGCCAACTGCTCGGGCGTGAAGCCGTCCTGTTGCCGTATGTGCCACAACTCGTGGCCGAGGATCTGCGCTTGATGCCAGATCTCGGTGCCCTGCTCAACGATGACGTCGTCCCTCTCCGCACGCTCCAGCCACATCCCCGTGGCTTTGAACTCGCGGGGGATGTGCACTCTGTGCACTTCGAGCCTGCGATCGCCGCGCCACTGTCTGGCAGACTCGACCAAGGCCTCGAACAGGGCTTCAGGATCTAACCGTGGCTCCCCGGCTGACCCGGCGTCGCCCGCGCCGGTACCGCTCAGCCTCTCTCGAACGGGACCGATGAGCGTCTCGGCGAACTGATGCATCTCCCGGTCGCGCTTGCGTAGCCTCTGCCACCGGCGAAGCCTGGCCAGAAGAGGAGTCATCGTCCGTCCTCGCGGGTCGACGGGGGTATGCAGCCGCGGACCTTGGCCAGGCCCCGAAGCGGGACACACGACCGAGGCGGCTGAGCAGGGCCCAGTGCCCCGGCGGACTCAAGGTTCACGGCACATGCCGCTCTTGGTCCTGGCCGTCGCTGCCGGCACCGGGGGTGTCGGGCCGGGTGACGGCCTCCGCCCACTGAGCCATCGCCTGCACCCCCGTGGGCGAGAGGAGCCCACGCGCGGCCAGCCGGAGGATCTCGGGCGTGCGAAGCTGCGCGAGCGGGTCGGATCGCGATTCGAACTCCTGCAGATGCCGTTGGAGCGCTTCGTCGAGCGCCTCCGGCTCATCCGCGAAGAAGAACCCGGGCGGCAGGCAGAAGAAGCGGCGCAGCCGGTCGGCGGACTCCAGGCTCGGCATGCCCTTCCTGCGCCACTCGCTCATCGTCTGACGGGTGACGCCTGCAGCAGCGGCCGTCTCCTCAAGGGTGTACTTCTTTCCGTCGCCGCGCCGCCGGCTCTCGCGCAGGAAGTCGAGCCGCTGCCGGACGCGGTCCGGCACCGAGACCGCATCGGCCCTGCCCCCTGCGAGCAGGCTCCGTACGACGGACTCGGGGATCCCTGTCTCGAACGAAAGGTCCCTGGTGTCGAGCACGTTGAACAAATCGGAGCGTCCGCAGGCATGTCGGATGCGCTCCAGGGTTCCGGCCAGTCTTGCGTAGGCGTCAGCTGCTGCCACCGGGCATTCTCCTGGGCGCGTCGCTTTGATCAGGGGAGGGACTGACGCGAGGGTATCGGCATCAGCCCTCGGCCGTTCGGCAATGTCAGGGTCTTCTGCACATGTTCGCAGGCGAAGTTGGCATGCTATGGCATCGGATAGCGGGATCACCACGCAGGGTGATCCAATCGGCCGTTCGCGCAACCGGGTTCGCAGCCGAGCCTTACCCGGTGACACCCGCGCGGGCGGGCGAGCCCGAGAGCCGGCGGCTTGGGCGAACGCGTACTGCCCGAACTCCCGGACGGCCACCGGCGCGAGTCGAACCCGGGGAGGGGCCGTGCAGCGACCGCGCATCGGACGTCATACCGAGTCCTCACCCCGGCACGCACCCCTGCTCGCCCCGCCGGACTCGGCCAAAGACGTCGACGTGCCGCCGTTCGGCGGATGCCAGGACGGTCCGCACCGATACCACTGAGAGGTGGTGCAATGTCCGAGCCCCTGCAACTCCTCGGCGCCGGGTCGGCAGCAGCCGGGGGAGAGTCCCATCCTGAACGGATGGCCGCAGCACACCCAGGGGTACCCCTCGATGCCACCGCGCCGGCCTGACGGCCCCGGACAGACGGTGGTCGACTGGTCGGCGGGGCCGCACAGATCCAGGTCCCGCAGGCCGGCAGTGGCCCAGAACGCCGTTCCCGAAAGCCTGACCGATCCACGGAACCTGCGCGCGAGCGGGGCGCAGATCCGTGCTCCGATGCGCGAAGCGAGCCGGGTGGGTGACCGGCTGGTGCAGTTCCCGGAAGGCGCGATCGCCGGTCGCCTGTCGGCGGCCTGCCGGCAACCTTCAATCCCCTCGGTGCGCCGCTCGCCTGACATCCCCGACCCTGCTCGGCCAGGCGCCGGCACGGCGGGGCCGGCGCCGGGCTGCAGACCGGGCTCTGCATGCGGGCCGGCACGTCCGGCAAGGGCCGGCGTGACCCCGACCGGCAGGCGCAGGTCTGTGGCCTCGCGCCCGGCCCCCCAGGCCTGCCGGATCAGCTGACGGCGGCCGGACCGCTCGCCCCATGGGGACTCTGCCGGCACTCCGATGACCTGCTCCGGACCCTCCGCCCGGCTGGTGCCCCCAAGCAGCCGGAGGGCACAGTGGGGCGCGAGGGTGCACAGGGGTGGCAATTGGCGTGAACCGTCCGGCCGTTGCCGGCCGTGCCTCTAGGATTACGGTCCGTTCCGGGTGCTCGTCTGTCCCACCCGTACCGGTATCACTCCCACGTCACGCCCTCCCCGGAGAGGGAGATTCGGAGCAGCTCGACCGTGTACCTCACTCGTTTCTCCGCGCGCGGCTTCCGTTCCCTGGCGCACGTGGAGGACATCCCCGTCAGCAGCCCGACGATCCTGGCCGGCCGTAACGACGGCGGAAAGAGTGCCGTACTGACAGCACTGGCCTTCCTCCTGGGGCGCCATCGTCTGACGGATGAGGACCGCACCTACCAGCAGGCGGCAGACGCCCCGGCAGGCCGCTGCTCCCAGACATGGGCGGAGGGCGTCTTCACGCTTGACGCCTACGAGCAGGAAGTCGCCGACCTGCCACAGGCCGTACGGATCCGCCGTATCGCTGAAGAGGGCCAGACGGCCCGATGGGAGTACCACGGTTTCCGCCCGGCCGACAGCCGACTGCACGACGCGGGCAGGCTGCTGAAGGGCCAACTCGCGGAGCTGGTGGCCGAGTTCTCCCTGACCCCTGCCGGCCCTCTGAAGGATGACCTCCTGCAGGCCGTCACCGCCTACGCGGTCACAGCGCCGAAAGTGGAGCAGTGGCAGGCACTTCCGAAGGAGCTCCAGGAGCGGCTGCCCCGGCTGCTGCAGTTCGGCGGCAAGGACGAGAGCCCGGACGACGCGGTACGCACCGCCTTGAACAGCTGCTACGAGACGTACCTGGACGACGAGGCCCTGCAGGGACGCGTACGGGAGATCGAGGCAGAGATCACCCAGCGTCTGGAGAAGGAAGCCGACTCCCTGTGCCAGCACATCCGCCGGCACTGCCGCGAGTTCGTCGGCGTACAGGTCAAGCCGGAGGTGTCCTTCAAGGGGGGCTTCAAACGCGCTCCGCTGGAGGTCTCCAAAGCCGACGGTGAACCAGTCGACCTCACACGCTCAGGCCAGGGAAGCAACCGCCGGATCGCACTCGCCGTGTGGGAGTGGACCAGTGACCTGCTCGAGCACAGCGAGCTCGCCGCCGAAGGGGAAGCGGACGAGCAGGAGCCGACACAGACCATCGTCGTCTACGACGAGCCCGACACCCACCTCGACTACCGGCACCAGCGCACCGTGATGGACATCATCCGCAAGCAGTGCGCCCTGCCCCACGTCAGCGTGGTGGTCGCCACCCACTCCATGAACCTCATCGACGGTGTCGACATCGCCGATGTCGTCCACCTCCGCCTCAGTGACAGGGGCCGCACCGTCGTCGAGCGCCTGACGGACACATCCCACGACGGCGTCGACTTCCACCTCGGGCAGATCGCCGCCGCCGTGGGGCTGCGCAACTCCGTCCTGCTGCACGAACGCTGCTTCCTCGCCGTCGAAGGACCCACAGAACAGCAGTGCCTGCCGCTCCTGTTCCGCCTCTCCCAGGGCCTCTCCCTCCAGGCGGCCGGCATCGCCCTGTGGGCCTGCGGCAACAACGAAGGAGCCCTCCACCTGGCCGGCTACCTCGTCAAGAACCGCCGCACGGTCATGCTGATGGTCGACGCCGACAGCCGCACCAACAAGCACTTCAAGACCGAACGGCTCATCCGGAGCGGACTCGACCTCGCCACCCAGGTCACCTACGTAGGCGAGGCGGACGGCCTCAACGAACTCGAGGAACTCTTCACCGACCCCCAGTGGGCCGCGGCCGCCAACACTCACTGGCCGCGTCCCGAAGACAGGCCGTGGACCGCCGAAGACTTCACCGCGCACCGCGGCGGCAAGTTCAGCGGCAGCGTTCTGACCATGATCAAAGAGGGTGCCGAGCGGACGAGCCCCGACGGCAAGGACGACATGCTCTACTCGCTGGTGACCACCCTCACCAGGGCCGAGGACGTCCCGTCACAGCTGAGGGACGTCTTCAGGGACATCCAGGCCCTGGCTTCCTGACAGTTCGCCCGGCGCGGCGCTGCAGCATGCGCTCTTTGCGCTGTTGCAGCGTCGGAGCCGTCCACGCATGCCATCCCACCCCCGCCACATGCTGTCGACCGTGACCCCGTGCCTCGATCCCGCACCAGCGGCAACCGCTCGGCGCCGCCATGGATCCACTGCTGGCAGAACGCGATAACGACATCACATCCTCCTTCCCCCACCGCACATCCTGCCCCCTGCCACTGACAATCACCCGGTGGCGCCGCCCCGCACGCAGCCACGGCCACAGGAACCATTCACCACCTGCCGCCGCACTCCCACCCGAGGCACCCTTTATCAGTAAAACCGCCCGCAGCTGTCCCCACAGTGGTTACGGTCTGTGCTCATGCGGTTCTTGCACACCTCGGACTGGCACCTGGGCCGCCGGTTCCACGGAGAAGATCTTTTGCCCGCCCAGCGTGCCTTCCTCGACCACCTGGTCGACACAGCTCGCACCGAGAACGTCGACGCCATCCTCGTGGCCGGCGACATCTACGACCGGGCCATCCCCAGTCTGGACGCTGTGCGCCTGTTCAACCGCGCCCTGCACCAGCTCGCCGACCTCGACGTGCCGATCATCATGATCAGCGGAAACCACGACTCGGCCCACCGTCTCGGTGTCGGATCCGGCCTCTTCGCCCGCGCCGGGATCCATCTGCGCACCGATCCGGCCACCTGCGACGTCCCGGTCCTCCTCAACGACGCCCAGGGCCCGGTCGCCGTGTACGGCATCCCCTACCTCGAGCCGTCGATGGTCCGCACCCAGCTGGAGGCGGAGGCCACCTCCCACCACGCGGTGCTGACCGCAGCCCTGGACAGGATCCACGCTGACCTCACACGCCACCAGCCGGCCGGAACCCGCTCGGTGGTCATCGCCCACGCCTTCGTCACCCCCGGCACCGGCCAGAGCGGGGAAGAGCAGGCGCAGGAGTCCGACAGCGAACGCGACCTCAGCGTCGGCGGTGTCGCCCACGTCGGCGCGGATGTCTTCGACGGCATCGACTACGCCGCCCTCGGCCACCTCCACGGCCCCCAGAAGGTCACCGACCGAGTCCACTACAGCGGCTCCCCGCTGGCCTACTCCTTCTCCGAGGCCGCCCACACCAAGTCCTTCACCCTGGCCGACCTCACCTCCTCCGGCACGGCCCCCGCCCTGAGGCATCTGCCCTGCCCAACCCCCCACCGCCTGGGACGCATCGAAGGCCTCCTCGAAGACCTCCTCACCCACCCCGCCCACGAAGCGCTGAAGGACGCCTGGCTCGAGGTCACGCTCACCGATGCGGCCCTGCCCTTCGAGGCCATGGCCCGGCTGCGCCGTCGCTTCCCCCACACACTCAGCCTCAAGCACCAGCGTGTCTTCATCCCCGCCCAGGCCACCGACACCCCCACCTACACCGAACGCCTCCGCGGCCGCAGCGAACTCGACATCGCCGGCGACTTCATCACCGACATGCGCGGCACCGCCCCTACCCCCGACGAACACGCCCTGCTCCAGAAGGCCGTCGACGCCGCCCGCGTGAACGAACTGCACAAGGAAACCGTCTGATGCGCCTGCACCACCTCACCCTGCAGGCATTCGGCCCCTTCGCCGGCACCCACACCGTCGACTTCGACACTCTCTGCGCCGACGGCCTGTTCCTCCTGCACGGCGACACCGGCGCCGGCAAGAGCACCCTGTTCACCGCCATCTGCTTCGCCCTGTACGGCGAACCCCCGGTAGACCGCGACCTGATGCTGCGCAGCCACCATGCCCCGGCCGACCTGCTCACCCAGGTCACCCTGGACGTCACCATCGCCGGCCACCGGCTGCTCATCGACCGCGTCCCCCAGCAGACGCGCCCCAAGAAGAACGGCACGGGCGACACCGTCCAGAAGGCCGAGACCCGGCTCAGCCGGTGGACCTCCGATTCCCCGGGGCAGAGCCACTGGGAACCCTCCAGCAAATCCCACCAAGAAGCCGGCAAGGAGATCAAAGACCTGCTCGGCATGAGCCGTACCCAGTTCTGCCAGGTGGTCCTCCTGCCCCAGAACGAGTTCACCAAGTTCCTCTACGCCGCCGCGCCCCAGCGCCGCGAACTCCTCGGCAAGCTCTTCCACACCGACCGGTACGCCTTCATCGAACGCTGGCTGAACGACCACAGCCGCACCACCCAGAAGAACCGCGACGCCGCTCGCGACGAGGTGCTGCACCTGGCGGCCCGCATCCACCAGGCCGCCGGCCCGGACCTGAAATCCCAGTACGACGCCCCCACCCCCGACGCCGCGCACGCCCTGACCGGCCCCGCCCTGACCTGGGCCAAGGACCTCATCCAGGCCGGCCAGGCCGACGCCCTCACAGCCCAGGCCGACGCCGAGACGGCAAAGCAGAACCAGCGCACCCACCAGGACCTGGAAGCCGCCACCCGCGAACTCCACCGGCGGCAGACCACCCACACCACCGCCCGCGAACAGCTGGACCGGCTCGACGAGCAGAGCCCCCACCAACAAGCCCTTGGCCGACGCCGGGAACAAGCCCGGCGCGCCCAGCAACTGGCACCGCTCCTGCACGCCGCCAGCACCGCCCGGGCCACCCACACCCACGCCCAGGACACCGAAAGCACCGCCCGCACCCGGCTGCTCCCCGAGCACGCCACGCTTCAGGCCACCGACCTCGCCACGGCCGGGCAACGCATGCGCGACGACATCGCCGTGCTGAACACCCTGCTTCCCGAGGAAGCCACCCTGCGCCAACTCACCGCCGAACTGAAGCGGATCGACGCCGAACGGCAGGACTTCACCGTCCAGCAACGCACCGCCCGCGACTGGCTCGAGCAGGAGACCACCCGGCACGCCGCCCTGGAGACCCGCCGGGAGGCCGCCCGCGAGGCCGAGGAAGAAAGCCGTCGCCACCAGACCCGGCTGGAAACCCTGAACGGCCGCGTGGCGGCCGCCGAACGCCGCGATGCCCACCTTGCACAGATCACCACCGCCGAGCAGCGCCTGGCCGCCGCACGGAAAGAAACCGAACAGGCCGCCGAGGCCCACATCGGCATCCGCCGCCGACGCACCGAGGGCATGGCCGCCGAACTCGCCGCCGCCCTCACCGACGGCGCGCCGTGCCCGGTTTGCGGCTCGTGCTCCCACCCGGCTCCCGCCCAGGCTCCCGACGGGCAACCCACCCGCGAGGACGAACAAGCCGCCGAGGAGACCCACCAGCGCGCTCAGCACCAGCGCGACGCGATCACGGCCGAGCTGCAGCAGCTTCGCGAGAACGCCGCCGGCGCCACCGGCGAAGCCGGCGACACCCCGCTGGCCGGCCTCAAGACCGAACACGAGTCACTCGCCGCCCAGTTGGCCGACGCCCTCCAGCGTGCCGCCGATCGCAGGACCGTCGAGGAGGAACTCCTCGCCCTGGACCGCGAACACACCGCCATGACCGAGCAGGACAGTGTCGCCACCGCCGGCCTGTCCGCCCGCAACGCCGGCTACGACACCCTGTCCCAGCGGCACGCAGAGCTCACCGGGAAACTCGACGCCGCCCGCGGCACCGCCCCCACCCTGGCGGCCCGCATCGACGACCTCACCCGCACCGCTGACCACCTCGAGCAGGCAGCCGAGGCATCCCGCACCGCCACCACCGCCACCCAGGCCCTGCACTCCCGCACCAGCGAAGCCGCCGACGCCGCCACATCCCAGGGCTTCGACACGCTCGCTGCCGCCGAACAGGCCGTGCTCGGCGAGCAGGACCTGAGCGACCTCGAGGAAGAGATCAACCAATGGCGCGAGGCCCGTGCCTCCCACCAAGCCGTCCTCGACGACCCCGTCCTGCAGGAAGCAGCCGCACAGCCGGCCGCCGACGTCGAAGCTGCGGCAGCCCTGCGCGCCGCAGCAGACGACCAGCACGCGCAAGCGGTCACCACCGCCAGTACCGCCCGGGCCCGCACCACCCAACTCGCTGGCCTCACCACCACTTTGGCCGGAGTCGCCGAGCGCCTGGAGGCACTCGAACAGGCCCACAGCACCGCCCGCCACCTCGCCGACCTGGCCACCGGCAACGCCTCCGGCACCCGGGTCCGCATGCAACTGGAGGCCTACGTCCTGGCCGCCCGCCTCGAACAGGTCGTCACCGCTGCCAACACCCGCCTGAGCCTGATGTCCGAAGGCCGCTACACCCTCCGCCACTCCGACCACCAAGCCGCCCACGGCGCCCGCTCCGGCCTCGGCCTGGAAATCACCGACTCCTGGACCGGCCGCCCCCGCAAGACCGACACCCTCTCCGGCGGCGAATCCTTCTTCGCCTCCCTGTCCCTCGCCCTCGGCCTGGCCGACGTCGTCACCCACGAAGCCGGCGGCAACCCGCTGGACACCCTCTTCATCGACGAAGGCTTCGGCACCCTCGACGACGACACCCTCCACAACGTCCTCGACGTCCTGGACTCCCTGCGCGCCCACGACCGCACCGTCGGCGTCATCAGCCACGTCCCCGAACTGCGCCGCCGCATCACCCAACGCCTCCACGTCCGAAAAGGCCCCACCGGCTCCACCCTCGCCCACCTGACCGAAGCAGCCGAATAACCTGCACTCCGAGAGGGCGGGGCTCCCGCCCTCCTGGAGCACCCAGCCCACCCCCACGGAGCGGTACACCTCCATGGCCTCCGACATCGAGCCACGGCTCCACCCAAAGGACGCCGTCACCGCGGCCACCCGCATCCTCGGCCGGCAGTCACGCGCGAGCGTGATCGCCTGTGGCACTGGCAAATCATTGATCGCCGCCCGCACCACGGTCCGCATCGCTCCCCGCGGTCGGGTCCTGGTGGTCCTGCCGACCCTGGACCTGCTCTCGCACTTCGGGTCCTGGCCCCCAAGAGCGCCGAGTGGCGCCGCGGACTCAAAGCAGGCCCGTCGCCGTTCGGAACGGCGGATCAAGGCAGTCGGCTTGCCCCGCGAGAAGTCCTTGGGGGCCTTCGGCTTCGACGCCAACCCCAACATCGACGTCGTCTGAGCATCAGTGGCGCAGGCGCGGTGACCTGGTCGTTGCCGCTGACTGGTGGTGCTCACTCGTTGCTGGCATGAGGGGCGAAGGGCCATGTCATTCTCACGCCGACCATCATTTCTTTCGCAGCCTCCTGTCACGGCAGTTGCGGGTCAGCCGTTCTCGTGGGCGGCACGTGCGGAGCGAGCCTGGCGAGCAGCATGCCGCGGTCCGCGTCGAACACCGGGTCCGCCTGGTAGTCCTCGTGGCGGAGGATGGGCGCGTACAGCGGGTGCTCGGGAGTGCGGCCGAAGGCGATCGGGTCGCGCAAGGGACTGCTGTCCACTACCGCGAATTCAGAATTCAGCGCGATCGGACCGCCGATGGGGTCGGTACGCCGCCACAGATTTCTCCAGGCGCCCACCTCCCGTTCCATCCAGTGCAGTTGGGCCGGTCCGAAATAGGCGGGGAAGTAGCGTCCGTAGATCCGCGCCAGAGGGGACCCGTAGGAGAAGAGCGTGATGCGATGGCGGTACTTCGGCTCCAGCTGGAACACGGCGGCTGCCGCGAGGACCGAGCCCTGCCCGTGACCGGACAGCAGCACGCGCCCGCCGGTGCTGTGCATCCAGGTCAGCATGCGCCACTGCAGATCGGGCACGGCCCGCTCCGCGAGACAGGGCGGACCGAACGGATGAGCGGCGCGCGGCCAGAATGTGCTGAGGTCCCACAGCAGCCCGACCGAGCGACGGGCAGCGGGCCATGCGTACGCCGTCCACCCGGCCAGGACCAGGAGGATTTCGATGATCGGGCCGAACCAGGTTCCCAGCCCGGTGAGCACATCGACGGCTTCGCCGACCGCGCTGCGGGCGAAGGCGTCCGATACGCCGGCCGCCATCACCGCGAGGTGCAAGGACGCCACGACTCCGGCTGTCGCCAGCAGCACCGGAACGATCTCGGTCAGGGCCGCCGAGCTGTGGGCCCGGGCGATCTCGTCGCTGCGCAGCTGATCCGGAGCTTCGCCCACATACTCCTGCTCGACCACGAACCGCAGATGCCGGACCCTGCGTGCATGTCTGACGCTGACCACCACGGCGAACACGACAGCCAGGTACACCACCAGCACCGCGCCCCAGGCCCCGATACGGACGAGCGGCGGCGGCCCCGCGACGGAGCCCGTACCCGGGGTGCGGCCTCCGTCCAGGACGTCCGCGGCCATGGCGGCCGCACCCGCCGACCAGACGGTGGCCAGCCAGCAGGTGATCAGGGCCACGACCGGCCCACCGAATCCCCGCAGCACCATCCGGAGGTGCACAACCCTCGCACTGCGAGGCGCACAGCAGGCGAAGAGCCCCACAACCAGGGCCATTTCGACCACGAGAAGCCCGACGAACAACTCCTCGACACCAGGGAGCCGGCCGGAGGCCCGCCACCCCGGCCGCGCCAGGAAGGCGTCGGCCAGGATGAGGACGAGCAGTCCCATCGAGACAAGCGGGGAGTACGCCGCGATCCGGCTCCGCCTCTCGTCGACCCTGCGCTCGCTGCGGCCCGCTCTGACGACCTCCGAGACCGCGGCGGCGGCAGTCAGCAGCACCAGAGCGCCCAGAGCCCACTCGAAGCCCGCAACCAGGGCGCCGTCATGCTCCCGGCGGGAGCCGAGGAACGCGGTCAGCAGCAACAGGGACACGGTGGAGAGTGCCAGAGTGGTGTGCGCGGAGCGCAGCCGCGAGACCTGCCTGCGGCCGTACCAGAACCCCGGCCGGGAGAGTGCCGGGCCAAAGGCATCTGCGTCATCTCCGTCGAAGGCCCCGGAGGCGGAGACCGCGGGCCGCAGCGCCTCGGTCCGCGCCCAGGTGCGCTGGCTCAGCCGGGTCAGCAGCGCGATGACGGACAGCGGAACGATCGCGCCCAGCGCGAGCGAAGGCCCCGGCCTCCCCCACCAACTGCCGTTCGCCGGGCTGATGAACAGCAGCCAGGTGTTCTCCTCCGCACAGGCCCCGCCGGTCGCCGCGCACTGCCACACCGCCAGATCCATGGCGATCTCCGCGATGGCAACGACCATGTGCACGGTGAGGGCCGCCGCGAGCAGCCGCATCAGCACCGCGTAATTCCGGGCGGCGCGCGACCGGTGGCCCTGGGTGCCGTCGGCCGGGGGCCCCATCCAGGCAGCCAGATTGACCAGCAAAAGAGGCAGCAGGAGAAGCCACAGCCCGCGTGCCGGAGCGTCCCCCGGCCCCGAACCCCAGGTGTACGTCTCCGAGATGGGGCGGCCCCGGTAGTCGTCGGGATGCTGCTCGGCGTCGACGTCGTCGGCACGCCGGTGCAGCCGGGTCCTGCGGTCGCCGCCGATCTGGATCGTCCGGGGTTCCCCGAGCAACTGCTCCGGAGAGGCCGGCTGGGTACCGGGGACGATCAGCTCGAGGGTCATGGGCTCGAAGGCGCCCCGCCGACGGATCCCGCCCCACGCTTCGCTCACTGTCCCCCCTCGGCCCCCTGGTGACCGCTACTCTGCCGCACAGGAACGGAGTGCGGGTAGGGGGGACCTGATGGCCGGTGAGGAAGTCCTGACAGCAGTCGAACTCCCGGACGGGACGCGGCTGATGCTGCAGGCGGTCAATGTCGCGCCCCGGCAGGCGTCGGCGGAACCCGAAGGCCAGGAGGACGAGCCGGTCGACGAGGAGATCGGCCTCCTCACCTTCGACCTCGACGAGGTCACCGAGGCGCTCGGAACCTTCGCACAGAGCGTCACGAGCGCGCTGCGCCGGGCCAGACCCCATCGCCTCACCGTTCAGTTCGGCTGTCAGGTCGGTGTCGAGACCAGCGGTCTGGTCGCTCTGATCACCAAGGGTTCCGTGGACGCGAACCTGACGGTCACGATGGAGTGGGACTGGACGGCACAGCAGGTGCAACTGCCGGACGGCTCCGGCGGCGACAACTGAGCTCGCCGGGCGGCGCGATGGACCCGGCACAGGCGTGGGAGCGCCTCAAGTCGACACTCAACGGCACGACCGTGTCCCTGCACAGCTCCCGGGCGGGTGCGAAGGAGCACGGCACCGGCTTCTTCGTCGGCCCCGGCCTCGTCCTGACCTGCGCCCATGTCGTACTGCCCGGCAACCGTGCCGCGCAGAACGTGGAAGGCATCTGGCGCCGGGGCACGGAGGAGGTCCCGCTCGCCTTCTGCGTGGACGACATCGACGTCAGACCGTTCGACGACGGGCGCGGACCCGATCTGGCGCTGCTGCGGGTGACTGGCGGGCCACTGCGCGACCAGCCGTGCGTGGCACTGTCCCGAGGCTCCGACCGCCCGCGCGACGGCCAGAAGCTGTACGTGTACGGGCACCCCCGCCATGACTACTCCGGCGGCGACAGCTTCACCCTGGAAATAGTCGGCTCCTCCTGGCACAAGAGCGGGGCCGAGCTTCTCAAGGTGGGCGGCTCGGAGCTGTGGGCCGGGGCCAGCGGCTCGCCGGTGATCGACGAGGACTCCGGCTGTGTCATCGGAGTCGTACGCGCCAAACAGCGCAAGACGGCCCCCACGGCGGACTATGAGGCGCGTCTGGTGCCTGCGAATGTCGTGTGGGACACCTTTGCGCTGATCGGCCGGGAGCAGCGGACGGGCTACGGCCCGCTCGACGACTGGCTCGCGCTGCTGTCCGACGAGCAGTTGCAGGAGGGCAACTGGCGCCAGGCCGGGCCGACGCGGACCGGATATCTGACCCTGCTGCGCGAGGCCACCGCACAACTCGGCCCCGTGGACGCCTTGCACACGATGCTCAGCGACGGACGAGGTTCCGGCGGCCCACTGCCGGCGTCCGGCCTGCGCGTTCCCGTCCGCGCCAAGCCGGGCCACGACGCGGAGGACGGCGGCGCTGGCTGCCGGCCGGTGGATGCGAGGGCCTTGCTGCCGGGCGCACACATTGTGGGCGAGGCGGGCACCGGAAAGTCGACTCTGCTGCGCACGGTCGCCCGCGACTGGGCGCAGGAGTGGCTCGACGGCGCGGTCGGGGACTACGTACCGGTGTACGCCCCGGCATCGCTCCTGGCCGAGGCCATCGGCAACGATCCCTGGAATCCCTTTCGCTGGCTCTCGTACGCCGTCAGCTGGGACCTGAGCTCGGCTGCCAGCCGGTGCGCAGGCGAGGTGGAGTTCGACCAGGTGCTGCCTGCGCCGGAGGTCTTCGGGAAGCCACCGTACCCGGCCAGGAAGTGGCTGGTGCTGATCGACGGTGTGGACGAGGTGGCCAACAGGATGCGCCGCACGCAGGTGCAGCGGGCGCTGGCCCTATTTGCCAACTCCGCGCAGTTCACGCTGGTGGTGACGAGCCGCGACCCGTTCCGGATCAAGGACATCGGGAAGGCGAGCCTGGAGAATCTGCGGCTGTGCCGGCTCAGTGGTCAGGTGCGTCGTGAGCTGGCCGAGAAATCACTCGCCGCGTTCGGCGTCGATGCCGTCGCCGAGGTCGACGCGTTCCTCGACGAGCTCGAACGCCTTGGCCTCTCGGAACTGGCGATGCGGCCGATGTTCTGCGTGGTCCTGTGTGCGGTGTTTGTGACAAGTGGCGCGCATGGACTGCAGGGCGGCCGTTTCCAGCTCTTTGAACGGCTGACAGGGATCCTGCTGGCCGGGGCGGAAGCACAGCAGGGCACTGCCCCCCTCCCCAGCGAGGACCTCCGCCGGATTCTCGAGGCCCATGCGGGCGAGCTGCGCGAGCCACAGTCGGGACTGCGGCCGAGCCTGGACGAGCTGATCCGTCAGATCCCGTCGCGGCAGGCGGGGCAGCCCGAGGACGATTCACGGGTCGAGGACGTGCGTACGCACCTGCGCCAGGCGGGACTGCTGGCCCCCGATGCGCCCGACAACCAGCCCTTCAGCCATGAGCTGCTCGTCGACTACTTCGCCGCATGCCGGTGGGCGAGTGCAACGCCCGTGGACAGCAGGACGGTACGGCAGGTCGCCGAGGACTGCATGAAGCGCGACAGGGAGTCCTACGCCCTCTTCCGGGCGGCCCATCTGCTGACGACCGCTCCCCGCCTGATAGCCGACGAGCTCGGCGCCTGGTCCACGCGGCGTCGCAATCAGGCGGCGGTGATGATCACCAAGCTGGCGGCGGAGGCGGCACCGGTGCCGCCGGAGCTGGCGCGGGCCGCCGTGCGTGCGCTGGAACGCTGGGCCCGCAAGGCGAAGCCGGGCGTGCCCCCAACCCGGCGCTCCCCGGACCTGCCGACGGCCCCCGGCTGGCCGGAGTGGGCGGCGGCGAGGGTCGCTGCCGCTCCTGTTGCCCAACTCTGCCACAAGGGGCTGGAGTTGACGGACCCCGGACGGTGAGCCCGCAGTGGTCACCCATCTCTTTGTCTGTTGGCGGCCGCCGCAGCGCGCGGGCGATCCTTTCCTCGCTGTACCGATGGATTCTCTTGGCCGTGAACTCATTCAGTGAGCCTGAGAGAGCGCTTAGCCATTGGAAAAGCCAGCGGTAGAGCCGCGGATAGTCCATGGCGAGGACGTTTAGGAACCTGTCCACGAGCGGCTTCGATGTGATGACCCGCACCCCGAAGTTGAGGGTCTGGGCAGAGATTCCCAGCACACATCCCATGAGGCAGGCGAGGAAGGCGCCAGCAGCCAGTGCTCCCGGCTTTCCCAGCCACTGCGCCACGTCGTAGAGCGGCCTGAGGTGCTGCCCGGCCCCGGCCTTGGCCGGGATCTTGTCTCCGAAGAGCAGACAGAGGGCCAGGCCGTAGAGGTATCCGATCGCCAGGGGGGTGCAGAGTTCCCGGAAGCCCGGCACCAGTGATGCCGGCACACGATCATCGTCGTCGTGCGGCCCCTGCCGACGTTGGGGACACGCGGCAAGGTGATGGTCACTGGCCCGGTTGTACCCATTCGACTCCCAGTTCGACGAGTGCGGTGTCCAGGAGTGGTGTTTTTGGTCTAAGGGTGGGTGTTCTGGCGTGGGGTGATCAGTTTGGTGTGTGGCTGTGGCCGGTTCGTACTGGTGTCTCAGCGGCC
>NZ_JBWKFN010000021.1:71786-170745 GCF_056434245.1 Streptomyces sp. NPDC044064 | reverse complement strand
GGTTGATAGGCCAGATATGGAAGCCTGGTAACGGGTGGAGTTGACTGGTACTAATAGGCCGAGGGCTTGTCCATTGATGCTCGCGTTCACTGTGTTGGTTCTGAAACCACGACCACGTCGCTGAAATATGCGGCCCGGTCTACAGTTTCATAGTGTTTCGGTGGTCATAGCGTGAGGGAAACGCCCGGTTACATTCCGAACCCGGAAGCTAAGCCTCACAGCGCCGATGGTACTGCAGGGGGGACCCTGTGGGAGAGTAGGACGCCGCCGAACAAATTTTGAGAAAACCCCCGCATCTTCGGATGCGGGGGTTTTCTGCGTTTATGGCCGGCTAGAAGGTCACCTCAGCCGCCTTGGTGATCCCGCCCTGACGACCGGGCGCGCTGTGCCAGCTCCAGTAGAGATTGGTGTGGGCGATCACCTGCTCCGGGGCGGGGGCGCCGTACTTGGACAGGTCCTCGGTGGTGTGGGCGTCGGCGACCAGCGTCGCGTCGTACCCGCGGACGATCGCACCGTGCAGGGTCGAGCGGATGCACACGTCCGTCTGCGCGCCCGTGACGAGGAGCCGGCCCACCTTCCGGTCGGCAAGCACCGTCTCCAGTTCGGTGTCCTCGAAGGAGTCCGGGTACTTCTTGTGGACCAGGGACTCGCCGTCCTGGCGGGTCAGCTCCGGTACGTACTGCCAGGTCTCGCTGCCGTACGTCAGTTCTTCGTCGGAGTGCTGCACCCAGATGACCGGCACGTCCGCCGCGCGGGCCTTGTCGATCAGGGTGTTGATGTTCGCGATGACGCCCTCGCGGTCGTGGGAGTTCGCCACCACACCGTTCTGGACGTCGATGACGAGTACTGCTGTGTTGGGTCGATCGGGAAGCGTGGTCATGGGGTCACCCTAGGACCGGCCACTGACAGCGGGGCCTGAATATCGGGTGAGGCGGGTGGGGGGTGCGGGCTACCGTGGCTCCATGAGTAGCCCGACCAGCGATGACTACGTCGTCCGAGCGATACGACCCGACGAGTGGGCCGCCGTGAAGCAGTTGCGTCTGGACGCGCTGCGGGATCCGGTCGCGTCCATCGCCTTCCTGGAGACCTACGAGGACGCCATGGAAAGGCCGGACTCCTTCTACCGGGCGAGGGCCGTCGGATCCGCCGAAGAGAGCGGTTCCGCGCGGCAGTTCATCGCTCAGGTGCCGGACGGGAGCTGGGTCGGCACCGTCACCGTGCTCCTGGAGGAGCCAGGGACGAAGGACTGGGCCGGGTATCCGGTGGAGCGCCGGCAGGGACACGTGGTCGGTGTGTTCGTACGGCCGGAGCACCGTGGGAACGGGCTGATCAAGACCCTGTTCGACGCGGGTGTGTCCTGGGCGTGGGAGCGGGGTGCCGAGCGGGTACGGCTGTTCGTCCACACGGACAACGCGCGGGCTCAGGGTGCGTACCGCAAGGTGGGGTTCGCGCCGAGCGGGCTGGTCGTGTCGTTCGAGAAGGACGAGGCCGAGAACGAGCTGGAGTTCGTTCTGGAGCGGTAGTTCCGGAGCGGCTCCCGGGAGTTCGGGTCAGGCCGGCAGTTCCTGGTGGGGCCAGCGGGACCTGGCCTGCTCGCGGGAGCGGAGCAGGGCGAGGGTGGGCATGCCCCGGTCGGCGCCGGTGGCCAGCAGCTCCGGCAGCTGGGGGAGCGGCGCCACGGCCCCGACATCGTCGAGGACCAGGGTGAGTGGTGGGTCGAGCCGACCGGAGGATGACCTTTCGGCCATGTGCCGGCCGCGCTCGACCACGCTGGAGACGAGGGCCGTCAGGAGGGGCATCGCACCAGGGTTGGTCCTGGGGTCCTCGATGGATTCACCTACCAGATAAAGCGTGCCCCCTTCGTCCACGAAGGAATCCAAGGCGAGCGCATCAGTTCGGTTTGGTGTGCATGCTTCGCGGATGTTGACCGTGAAGAGGGCGGCGAGGGCCCGGCTGGTCAACTCCTGGGCCATGTCACGGCGTTCCGGGTGCGCGGTGAGCGCGGCCTCGAGTTCGCCCGCGGCGCCGGGGGCGGCCTTGGGGTTGGTACGGAGGGTTCGTACGGCGTCCTGGATCTGGGTGCCCTGGGACCAGCGGTGGACGTGGCGGATGGTGCGGGACTCCAGGGCGGCGGCGTGCAGGTAGCTCCGCAGGAGCGTCGTCGCCGTGTCGGCGACCGCCTGGTCGATCTTGGCTGTGGGCTGGACGGGGCTGAGGAGTGCGGTGGCTCTCTGTACGGCCGTCTGTTTGTCCTCGCAGCCTGTGGTGGGGGACCAGTGGAGGCGGGCCGGGGTGTCGCAGAGGTGGGCGGGGTCGTAGAGGAGGGTGGGGCCCAGTTTGGCTCGGGCGTCCTTCGTGTCCTGCCAGAGGGCGGGGTTCGAGGTGACGACCAGGGTGGGGCCGGGGGCGTCCTGGATGGCCCTGGCTGCGGCTGAGTGGCGGCTTTCCCGTGTGCCGTAGTGCACCCCGGGTTCGGCGCTGCTCGTTTCCCACCCACTCACCGGTCCGCCGTCGGCTGGGAGGTGCTCCAACGAAGCGGGCTCGGGCGCGGGTTCCGGTTCCGGCTCTGTGCGGGGCACCGGGACCTCGTGACGCTGTTCCGGTGCAGGAGAGGGCGTCGGAGATGGCGCCGGGGACTGGGCCCGCCCCTTCGCCGCCCCCCGGTCGAACGCCCGCCGTACCTTCCCCGCCCGCCACCGTGCCACCGTCCCCATCACGAACAGGGCCAGGACGAAGAGGACCATCAGCTGGCCGATGAACAGGCCCCAGAAGAGGCCCCAGCCGGAGAGTTGGCCGGCGGGGGTGTCCGGCCAGGCGCCGGTGATGTCGTGGGGCCTGCCGATGAGGTGGCGCATGGCCAAGGGGGTGTGGGTGAAGGTGACGCCCTTGGGCCAGGCGCCCTTGGTGAAGAGGCCCGCCAGACCCGTGGCCGTCCACACCAGCAGGGTCATGCCGAGGAGGAAGCCGAGTATGCCGATCAGCAGGCCGTCGGGGATGCCGCCCTGGGCTTCCCGACGGCTGTCACGGCTGTCACGGCCGTCGTGACGGTCGCGGTCGTCCGGTCTCACGCTCTCCCCCTACGCCACCGTCGATTCGGAGTCGCCCAGGTGCTGCTCCACGAAGGCCGCCGCCCGCTGCTCGGCCTCCCGCTCGGCCGCGTGCAGGGCGTCGTCGGCCGCCAGGTCGCTGGAGGATTCGGTCATGGCGCGGTCGGTGAAGACCAGTGGGCGTTCCGTCTCCGTGACCAGGTGTTTGACCACCTGGACGTTGCCGTTGACGTCCCAGACGGCGATGCCGGGGGTGAGGGTGGGGATGATCTCCACGGCCCAGCGCGGGAGGCCCAGAACCCGGCCCGTGGCCCTCGCTTCGTCCGCCTTCTGGGCGTAGATGGTCCGGGTCGAGGCCATCTTCAGGATCGCCGCCGCCTCCTTCGCCGCCGCGCCGTCCACCACGTCGGACAGATGGTGGACGACCGCCACGAAGGACAGGCCCAGTCGTCGGCCGAACTTCAGCAGACGCTGGAACAGCTGTGCCACGAAAGGGCTGTTGATGATGTGCCAGGCCTCTTCGACGAGGAAGATGCGCTTCTTGCGGTCGGGGCGGATCCAGGTGTGCTCCAGCCACACACCGACGATCGCCATCAGGATCGGCATGGCGATGGAGTTGCGGTCGATGTGGGACAGGTCGAAGACGATCAGCGGGGCGTCGAGGTCGATGCCGACGGTCGTCGGGCCGTCGAACATGCCACGCAGGTCACCGTCGACCAGGCGGTCCAGGACCAGGGCCACGTCCAGGCCCCAGGCCCGTACGTCGTCTATGGCGACGTTCATCGCCTCCGCGGACTCCGGCTCCGGGTGCCGCAGCTGTTCCACGATGTCGGTGAGGACCGGCTGGCGGTCGAGGATCGACTCGTTGACGTAGGAGTGGGCGACCTTGAGGGCGAAGCCGGAGCGTTCGTCCAGGCCGTGGCCCATGGCGACCTCGATGATGGTGCGCAGCAGCGCGAGCTGGCCCGTCGTCGTGATGGCGGGGTCCAGGGGGTTCAGACGGATGCCGTGGTCCAGGGCCGCCGTCGGGTCCAGGCGGATGGGAGTTATCCCCAGCTCCTCGGCGATGAGGTTCCATTCGCCGACCCCGTCCTCGCCCTGGGCGTCGAGGACGACGACCTGGCGGTCGCGGAAGCGCAGCTGCCGTAGGACGTATGTCTTCTCCAGGGCCGACTTGCCGTTGCCGGACTCGCCGAGGACCAGCCAGTGCGGCGCCGGCAGCTGCTGGCCGTACAGCTGGAAGGGGTCGTAGATGTAGCCCTTCCCGGAGTACACCTCGCGGCCGATGATGACGCCGGAGTCGCCGAGGCCGGGCGCGGCGGTCGGCAGGTAGACCGCCTGGGCCTGGCCCGTGGAGGTGCGGACCGGCAGACGGGTCGTCTCGACCTTGCCGAAGAGGAAGGACGTGAAGGCGTCGGTGAGGACGGACAGCGGGTCCCGCATCAGCGCATCAGCCCCTACCTTCGAATGCCGGTGGCGAAGGGAAGTGTGTTCACGAAGGCCCGGTGGTGCTCACGGTCGCACCACTCCAGTTTCAGGTACGACTTTCCGGCGGAGGCCCTTATGGTCCGCTTGTCGCGGTTGAGGGCCTCCGGGGAGCGTGACGACACGGTGATGTAGCCGACGAGGTTCACGCCCGCCGCGCCGCTCGCCAGGTCCTCGCCGCGCTGGTCGAGGCGGTTGTGGGCGGCGATGTCGCGCGGGTCGACGGTGCGGTTCATCTTGGCGGCGCGGGAGGCCTCGGCCTCGTCGTTGGTCTTCTCGGTCAGCATGCGTTCGATGGCCACCTCGGTGGGTTCGAGATCCATCGTCACGGCGACCGTGCGGATGACGTCCGGGGTGTGGACGAGCAGGGGTGCCAGGAAGTTGACGCCGACCGGGGTCATCGGCCACTCCTTCACCCAGGCGGTGGCGTGGCACCAGGGGGCGCGGGTGGCGGACTCGCGGGTCTTGGCCTGGAGGTAGGTGGGCTCCATGGCGTCCAGCTCGGCCGGCCAGGCGTTGCGCCGGGTCATCGCCTGGATGTGGTCGATGGGGTGGTCCGGGTCGTACATGGAGTGGATGAGGGAGGCGAGCCTGCCCTGCCCGAGGGGCTGGCGGACGCGGATGTCGGCCTCCTGGAGGCGTGAGCAGATGTCGGTCAGCTCACGGGCCATGACGACGGCCAGGCCCGCGTCCCGGTCCAGCTTGCGGCCGGCCTGGGGCCGTGCGGCCCGTGCCATGGCCTGGGCCTCGGAGGCCAGTTCGCGGGTGTAGTGCATGCAGGCGACGAGGTAGGCGCGGTGCTGCTCGCTGCTGGTGGACACCATGGACTGGAGCTGGTCGTAGGACCGTGACAGCCAGTCGGGTGCCTTGTCGTCACCGCGCAGCGTGACGTCCTTGGCGTGGGCGTCGGGGTCGGCGGGGAGCGTGCGGGCGAGCATCTGCAGGCGGGTGACGAAGCCGTCGCCGTTGGCCACGTGCTTGAGGAGCGTGCCGAAGCGGTCGACGAGGGCTTCCTGGTCCTCGGAGTCGCGCAGGCCGACGCCGGGGCCCTCGATCTCGATGGCGGCCGTGACCGTCCTGCGGTCGGCGTGCAGGAGTACGGCGATCTCGTCGGGGCCGAAGGGCGCGGCGAGCCAGCTGATCCGGCCGATGCCCGGCGGCGGCCCGATCTCGACCTCGCGCCCGTCGAGCCGGGTTCCGGCCTCGACGGCACCGGAGCGGTACGCGGCGCCGCGCTTGACGGTCCGCTTGTACGAGCGGTTGATCTCGAACCACTTGTAGAACGTGCGGCGCTTGTACGGCACGTAGACCGCGGCGAGCGCGAGCAGCGGGAAGCCCGTCAGGAACACGATCCGCAGGGACAGGACCGGGACGAGGAGGCCGCACATCATGCCGAGGAACGCGCCGGCGATGATCAGCGCGATCTCGCCGGACTCACGGTTCCGGCCGACGATCGCGTTCGGCCGGGCGCGGCCGATGAGATACGTACGGCGGGGCGTGACCGGATGGGACAGGTGGGACTCGGTCGTCAACGCCCTTCACCTCCCGAGCGGTTGCTGTTGCGGGTGTTGCTGGCGTGCGGGGTGTTGGCCGGGCTGGGTGCGCGCGGCGCGGGTGCGGCGGAGGGGACTGCTCCGCCGCCGCCCTGGGGGGTACGGCTGCTGTGGGCGGCGACACCGCCGGAGGCGGGGTTGGCGGGGCGGGCGCTGCTGGAGCCGCCTCCGCCTCCTCCGTTGTTGTCGGCGCGGGTGCTGTGGGTCTTGATGCCCTGGGCGACCAGGGTGGCGGGCGAGCTGATGACGGCCGCTGCCTTGCCCTCGGCGCCCTGCATGATGCGGTTGTTGCGGCCGTTCGCGATCTCGTCGCCGAAGCCGGGGACGAAACGGTAGATCATCGCGCTGGCGAAGATGGCGAGCAGGATGATGGCGAGGCCGGAGACGACGGCGGAGAAGGCGTCGGGGCCGCTGTCGCCGGAGAGGGCGCCGGCGAGGCCGAGCACGATGACGATCACCGGTTTGACCAGGATGACGGCGATCATGATCCCGGCCCAGCGCCTGACGTGTCCCCACAGGTTCTTGTCGACCAGGCCCGCGTAGACGACGGTGCCGAGGAGGGCGCCGACGTAGAGCAGGGCGGCGCGGATGACCAACTCCAGCCAGAGGACGCCGGCGGCGAGGATGCTGACCAGGGAGACGACGATCAGCATGATCGGGCCGCCGCCGATGTTGTTTCCCTTGTTGAGGGCGCCGGAGAAGGTGCCGAAGAAGGTGTCCGTCTGGTCGCCGGTGGCCTTCGCGAGTACGTCCGTCACGCCGTCCGTCGCCGATACGACCGTGTAGAGGATCAGCGGGGTGAAGGCGGAGGCGAGCACCGTGAGCCACAGGAAGCCGACGGCTTCGCCGATCGCGGTGGTCAGGGGCACCCCTCGCACGGCCCTCTTGGCCACGGCCAGCAGCCACAGCAGCAGGGTGAGGACGGTGGACGCCGCGAACACCACCGCGTACTGCTGCAGGAACTTCGTGTTCGTGAAGTCGACGTTCGCCGTCTCCTTCACGGCACCACTGAGCTTCCCGATGGTCCAGGAGGCGGCATCCGCACAGCCTTTGGCCAGGGAGGCGAGGGGGTCGAGGGTGGAGCCTAGGGGGCTGTCGGAGGTGAGGCCGGAGGAGCCTCCCTTCGAGCCGCTGTCCTTCTCACAGAACTGCTTTGCAGGGCCGACGATGAGGTCGCAGTTATTGGACGACGGTGACGGTGTGGGGGCGGCGACGGCTCGAGTGGCCAGCAGGAGGAGAGCGCCCTGCAGGGCGGAGACGGCGGCGGCGATCTTGAGTACTCGGCGCGGACTACCGGGCATAAGTGAAGCCTCCGTACTCCTCTACGGCCTTGGCCATCTGGTCGGCGCTGGATGCCTTGCTGTCACCGGGGACGGGAGCGGGACCGTCCTTCTGGGAGAAGTTGTCGACCTTCCAGTCACCGTTCTCCCAGCGCAGCTGGAGGGTCATGGTGAACCAGTCGCTGGTGACTGGATTGGTCGAGTCGTCACCGGCGGTGCCGAACACACCGGTGCACCAGACTTCGATCGTGGCGGTGGAGTCCGAGTAGTTCGTGAGCTTGGTGCCGAGGGGCGCCGTGCGTGAGACATAGGTGCGTCCGGCGGGTGCGTTGCCGTTCGCGTCCAGGCCGATGCTGCTCAGGAACTGCTTGCTGTACGCCTTGTTGAACTTTTCGGTCAGGGGAGCCTGCTGATAGGTGGCGAACACCTGCTTGACGATCTCGCTCCGCTGCGAAGGCTTGAGGATGTCGGCCGAAACCAGCACCACCGCATAATTGGCCGCCGCACTCTCCGCCCCCTGCCCGCTGTGCGCGAACCCGGAGGGAATGCCGGCGTTCTTCGTATCCACCGGCTTCGTGCCGCTTGCTGCGGTGGCGGACGTTCGGGGCCGGTCGCTCTTGTCGGACGTGTCGTCGGTGGACGAACCGTCACCGCGGTTCGCGAAGGCGATCGCCGCGATGAGGAGGACGACCACGCCGACCACCGTGACCAGGCTCCGCGAGGAGGAGCGGCCGGTTCTGCGGGGTGCGCCGCCGTACGGGTCGCCGCCGGGCAGGCGGGTTCGGGTCTGGCCCGCTTCGGGGTAATCCTGCTCGTCTGTGGGACTCATGCCGCGTACGCCCCCTCCACCTTGTAGACATACGACGGTAGCCGTGCTGGTTCCCGCGCGGGCGCGGTGTGGTGACTCGACATCAGGGAAACGCAACCTCTGCCGGTGGGCACGACGGGTGGGTGGGGTGGAGGGGACGACCGGGCGCGCCCGGGAGCAGAAGGGGCGTCAGACCGCCATGCCGTACACGATCGTGAACAGTGTGCCGAGGGAGCCGATGATGAAGACCCCGGTGAGGCCGGCGATGATCAGGCCCTTGCCCTGCTCCGCGCTGAAGGTGTCGCGCAGTGCCGTCGCGCCGATCCGCTGTTTGGCCGCACCCCAGACCGCGATGCCGAGGCAGAGCAGGATGGCCACGGCCATCACCACCTCGATCATGACCTTGGCCTCGTTGCCCAGGCTGCCGAAGGGGCCCCAGTCCGGAGCGATCCCGCCGATGATGGTGTTGATGTCTCCCTTGTCGGCCGCAAAGAGCATGTAAGTCACCGCCCCTGGTGGGTAGTTCCGCTGGACCTCGCGGTGTGCAAAGGTCAGGCATCATTCTCGCTGACAACGTCGCCGTCGTATGTCGACTTGACGTCATTGACTGGCGGGTTTCGTACGAATACCTCGTACGGTCACTCTGTGTATCACGGCAGGTCACGCCGGGCAACGAGGCCTGAGCGGAACCTGTCGTGTGGTTCCGTCGTTGACCCCCTTACGGCCCGGCAGGGTTTCTGACGGCCGGTCGGGCAGGCAGCGGCTGGTCGCGGTCGGCCGTCATCCCCCTCGGACGGGTGAATGGGACCTGGCCGCGTTTGTGGCAAGCGCTACGAAGGTACCGCTCGCGGCGTCCGGCCGCGCGGCCCCCCGGCCCGGTGAGCGTCTCCACCCGCACAACACGCTTCAGCCCTGGGCCGGGAAGACGAAGAAGCCCTTCTGTGTGCTGATGTAGCCGTACCCCGACGGTTGCGAGAAGAGCGGGATGTTCTCCTCGGGCAGGCTCTTGGCGAGCACCTTCTTGGTACGGCCGTCGACCGCGAGGAACACGCTCGGGCTGAAGTCGTCCTTCGTGGTGCCGTAGAGGGTGCCGTTCGGCGAGAAGCGCAGCGGCTGCATCGCCTTCTCGCCCTCCTTCTGTGCCCAGACCTCCTTGCCGTCGGCGGGCTGCCACACGGCGGTGCCCTGCTCCGTGTGCGCGGCGGCCAGGGTGTGGTCGGGCGTGAAGACGGAGGAGCCCTCGGTGTTGAGGGTGTCGGCAGGGCTGTCCTCGTACGAGTACTTCGAGGAGCCGCCGACCTGTTTGCCGCTCGCGATGTCGTACGTCGCCGTCACCCAGGTGTCGGGAGAGAAGGCGCCCGCACCCCAGGCGGTGAGGACACGGCCGTCGCGCACGTCGAGGACCCGGAGGGCGCCGCTGGTGCGCTTCCCGTCCTCGTCCAGCTCCACGCCCGCCGGCGGGGTGACGTCCGCGGTGCTCCAGGCCTTCTTGCCGGTGGTGAGGTCCGTCATGACGAGCTGTTCGGGATCGTTCTCGTAGGTGGACGCGTTCTCCACGTGGAAGGCGTACTTGCCGGTGACCAGGGGCGCGTGGGCCTGCCCGCCGTCGATCTCGTTGTTGCGCGGGTCGAAGGAGCACCGCGCCAGCTGTCCGGTGCAGGTGACCTTGCGGGCGGCGCCGCCGTCAATGGGCGTGAGCTTCAGGCTCTCGTCACCGTCCTGCTCGATGATGTACCCCTCGTGGACGTCGAACTTGTCGCCCTCGGCGGTGGCCTTGCCCAGTTCGGCGCCGTCGCTGCCGTAGACGGTGACCTTGGTGGTGGTCTTCTCCTCGCTCAGACCGTCCGACTCCGTCGTGGCAGCGGCGAACACCGCGACCGCCCGGACGCCGTTGTGCCAGGTCGTGGCGGCCACGCGATCGGTCTTCACCTTGAGGGTCTTGCGCACCCGGCCGGTCTTCACATCCCGGAACTCCAAGGTGGCCGGTTCGGGGTCGTCGGTGAAGTGGAGGGTGCCGACCGAGCCGTCGGCCGGCTCCCACGCGTATCCGTGACCGATGGCGTACTTGCCCTGGGCGTCCTTGGCGAACAGGAGGGTGTCACCGAGGTCGATGGCGTGGGCGGGCGGCAGGCTCCATGCGGGCCGGGCGGCAAGGCCGGGTATCCCGGGTCCGCTGTACGCGGGTCCTGTGGGCCTCGCGCCGTCCGGGCGGGCCGAGCTGCCGCCCTTCGGCCCGGAGGCGGAGTCGTCGCCGTCGGAGGAACCGCAGCCTGCGACCAGCCCGAGCGTAAGGACGAGGCCGACGGCCGTCACTGTGTACTTGTTCATGTCCCCGTGTGTTTTTGCAGATGATCTTGAGATGTTCAGTGCAGCATAGGTGTCGGGCCGAGCCCGGCCGGCAGGCTCCGGAGATCTGCACCGCCTCGGCACACACGGGACCGAGGCGGGCCTGACGCAGAACCGCTAGCGCGTGGTGCACTTGGGGTAGCGCGAACCCTCGGCGCAGTTGCCGTAGGCGCCGCTGCTGACGTCGACCTCTTCCTCGTCGCCGCTCTTCGTACGGACCGTCAACTCGTACTCGGTGTGGCAGCTGCGGGTCTTCTTCCTGCCCTTCTTCTTCGTCGAGCACTCGTGGTCCGTGTCCTTGCCGACGACGGTGCCGGTGACGGTCTTCGGCTTGCTGCTGCAACCGGCCAGCGGAGCGGTGAGTACGGCGACGGTGGCCAGGACTGCCAGAGTGCGCTTCATGTGGTCTTCCCCCGGGGCATCGTGAGTGAGGCGGCGTTCTTCGATGGTGCCCT
Organism: Streptomyces sp. NPDC044064; assembly: GCF_056434245.1. Taxonomy (NCBI): domain Bacteria; kingdom Bacillati; phylum Actinomycetota; class Actinomycetes; order Kitasatosporales; family Streptomycetaceae; genus Streptomyces; species Streptomyces sp. NPDC044064. The sequence goes on along the minus strand of NZ_JBWKFN010000021.1, from coordinate 159,771 downwards.
GTGCACCGTCACGCCCGGAAGGCGGGGGCCGCACCGGTCGAGCCGGCAACGGGAACGGGAAAACGGGCCGCGGCCGGATGCCGTGGCCCGTCTTCCTCTTCCTTGCCGCCGAAGGGACCCCACGTCCCCCTCGGATGGCGGCTCCCCGTGACCCGACGGGGTGGTTCATGTGTGTGTCAGCCGGTGAAGGCGTCCGTGCCCTGCGGGGTGCCCCAGCCGGTCGGGCCGTCGTAGCCCGCTTTCGCGGTGCAGAAGTAGCTGGTGGAGCAGGTGCCGTTGTTGCCGCTGGTGACGTCGTTGAGGGCGGACGTGCCGGCCGCGGCGTACGGGTAGGAGGCGGGGTGGTCGCTGGAGCCCGGGGTGCCGGCCAGGGCGTAGACGCCGGCGATGATCGGGGCCGAGGCGCTGGTGCCGCCGTAGGTGTTCCAGCCGGTGCCGTCGGAGCCGTAGGTGTCGTAGACGGAGACACCGGTGGCCGGGTCGGCGACGGCCGAGACGTCGGCGATCATGCGCTTGGTGCAGCCGGTGTCGGTCTGCCAGGTGGGCTTGGCGTCGTACGCGGAGCAGCCGGAGCCGGTGCCCTCGGTGCTGGAGGTCTTCCAGACGCTCTCGGTCCAGCCGCGGCTGTTGGAGGAGGACTTCAGAGCGGTGCCGCCGACGGCGGTGACGTACTTCGAGCCGGCCGGGTACTCGGCGCCGTAGGCCTCGTCGCCCGCGCTGACGGTGATGACGACGCCCGGGTGGTTGAAGTACGAGGAGTCGTACGAGGTGTCGCTGGACGACTCGGAGCCGCCGTAGCTGTTGGAGACGAACCTGGCGCCCAGCTTGACGGCCTCGTTCACGGCCGTGCCCAGGTTGGCCATGCTCGACGACTTGGTCTCGACGAGCAGGATGTTGCAGTTCGGGCAGACGGCGGAGGCCATGTCGAGGTCGAGCGAGATCTCACCGGCCCAGCCGCTGTCGGCGCTGGGCAGCGAGGTCGTCGAACCGGTCTGGCCGACCTTCTTGAAGCAGCCGTTGTCGGTGGTGCAGTCCGACAGGCCGTAGTACGAGCGGTAGGTGGCCAGGTCCGCCTCGGCGTTCGGGTCGTCGTACGCGTCGACGATCGCGATCGTCTCGCCGGAGCCGTTGGAGGCGGCGGCGGACGTCAGGCCGTAGGCGTCCTGGAGGTCGCTCGGGCCGTACCCCGTCGGGGAGTCGGACGCGGCCTTCGGCGAGACGGTCCCGGGCGCGACGCCCTTCCTGGCGGCCTGTTCCTCCTGGAAGGCGGTGGTGCCGCTGGTGACGCGCAGCGCGTGGCAGGACGCGTAGCCCTTCTTCGGGGTCGCGTCACACGCGTTGGTGTAGTGCACATGGGCCTTGGCGACCTGGGCGGCGACGGCCTTGGCGCTGACGGACTTCGTGGCCGTGGGGGTGGCCGCGTCCGCGTGGACGGCGGTGCCGAGTCCGGCGAGGAGCAGCGCCGTGGTGGCCGCGGCGGCGGAGCCGACATGGCGCCATCTGCCGCGTATGCGGGGGGTGGGGGTGGGCGTACGCAACGTACAAGGCGGGTCTCGGAATCCTGACTTCCGCCATACCGAAGGGGGTTGGGGGCTTACCGATCAATGGCTCTGTGCTGGCTCTGTGCCGGCCTGTGCTTGACCAGGTGCACAGAGAGCGCACAGATGGTCAGTTGCTCACCTGGGCCTGAGGCCGTGCAGCAGCAGATGGACGTGTTCGTCCAGGCCGGCCAGGGCCTCCTCCGCCTCCAGGGCGCAGCTGGCGATCAGGGCGGCGAGTCCGTGCAGGCTCGCGGCGGCGACCATCGTGAGGCGCTCGGGGTCGCCCTGGATGATCTCGCCCTGCTCCTGGGCGTCCGCCATCATCCGGGCGAAGGAGCCGAGGGACTCGTCGACGGCCGCCGCGAGCTGTGCGGAGCTGTCGGGGTCGTGCTTGCGCGCGAACATCAGCTCCAGGAGTTCCGGGTTCTCGACGGCGAAGCCGAGGTAGGCGCGGGCGAGCGCCGTCATCCGCTGCTCGAAGGTGAGGCCGGGCTGCTCGGCGGCGGCGCCCAGGGCCTGGTTGAGGCGCTCGTACCCGTCCAGCGCGAGGGCGTCGAGCAGGGCCTGCTTGTCCTTGAAGTGCCGGCCCGGGGCGGCGTGGCTCACGCCGATGTCGCGGGCCAGCTCGCGCAGCGACAGCGTGCCGACCCCCTTCTCCCGCAGGGTGCGCTCGGCGCTCCTGAGCAGGGCGGCGCGCAGATCTCCGTGGTGGTAGGGGCGGCTCGAGGGTGACGGGGACATGCGCGACATGGGTGCCATCGTATCCCGATGTAGACGGCGTCAATTTAGTTGGCATCGCCATCATTGTTGTCATTGACAGCATTGTTGTCGATGCCTACATTGAGGCTATGGCTGATACGAGCAAGACCACGCGCCCCGCGCACAAGTGGAACGCGACCCACCTGCCCGACCTCTCCGGCCGTACGGCCGTGATCACCGGCGCCAACAGCGGCCTCGGCCTCGCGACCGCCGAGGCGCTGGCCCGGGCCGGGGCGCATGTGGTGTTCGCCGTACGGGACCCCGCGCGCGGCGGCGCCGCGGCGGCGAACGTGAGCGGCAGCGTCGAGGTACGCCGCCTGGACCTGGCGGACCTGGCCTCGGTGCGGGAGTTCGCCGCCGGATGGCAGGGGCCGATCGACCTGCTGATCAACAACGCCGGCGTGATGATGCTGCCGGAGCAGCGCACCAAGGACGGCTTCGAGATGCAGTTCGGCACGAACCACCTCGGGCACTTCGCGCTCACCAACCTGCTGCTGCCGTACGTCACGGACCGGGTGGTGACGGTGTCCTCGGGCCTCCACCGCGGCGGCGACGGAGTGATCCACTTCGAGGACGTGAACCTGCGGGGGCGCTACTCCCCGACCCGCGCCTACGCCCAGTCCAAGCTGGCCAACCTCCTGTTCACCCTGGAACTCCAGCGCCGGCTGACCGAGGCGGGCTCCGCCGTACGTGCCCTGGCGGCCCACCCCGGTTACGCGGCGACCAACCTGCAGAGCCACACGGCGAACCCCCTCATGCGGGTGTTCATGGCCGTCGGCAACAAGGTCCTGGCCCAGGACGACAAGTCCGGCGCCCTGCCGACGCTCTACGCGGCCGGCCAGGATCTGCCGGGGGCGGCGTACGTCGGCCCGGACGGGCTGGGCGAGATGCGGGGCGCGCCGACGCTGGTGGGCCGCAGCGCGGCGGCGAGCGATCCCGGGGCGGCGCGGAGGCTGTGGACGCTGTCGGAGGAGATGACCGGGGTCGAGTGGGGGCTCGCCGCGGTGGCGGGGCCGTCCGGGGCGAAGGGGTTGCGCCAGGGCTGAGAGAGCACGTCGGGGCCGGTCCGTGCGGGCGGCGGAACCGGGTCCCACGAAGTCCTGCGGAACCGAGTCCTACGGCCCGTTGGGCCCCCGACCCGACTGGGTCTATCGTCGGAATCCTGGGGTCAGGACGAGGAGGACGGCCGGTGATGCCGCAGGACGAGGCCGTGATCGGCTGCACGGGGAAAGTACTCATCGGAACGCGTGGATCCGCGGGCCCCGGTGAGGTCCTGGTGCGGGTCAGAGGAGGCTCGGAAACCTTCCTCGCGTGGTCGGAGCAACCCCTCCCGACGGGCGCGACGGTACTCGTGATCGAATCCCGTGGATGCCGCGAGGTCGGTGTCATCGAGTGGGTGGATCCGTTGGATGCGCTCGGCGGCGACACCGCCGACGCCGGCTGAGGAGTACAGGATGTTCGGATACCGCGTTCCCGCGCCCGACGAGGCGATGTTGATCTCGGGCGGCCGGCGGGGACTGGGGGGCGCGCCGTTCCGAGTGGTGACGGGGCACGGCAAGTTCGTGCTGCCGGTCTTCCGCAAGGTCCGCTTCCTCACCCTGTCGATGTGCGAGTCCGAGGTCACCGAGACCTGTGTGACCAGGCAGGGCATCTCGCTGCACGTCCGCGCGGTCATCGCCTTCAAGGTCGGCAACGACCACGAGAGCATCATCAACGCGGGCCAGCGGTTCCTCTCCGACCAGGAGCAGATGTCGGTGCTGACCGGCCGGATCTTCGCCGGCCACCTGCGGGCCATCATCGGCTCGATGACGGTCGAGGAGATCGTCACCGAGCGGCAGAAGCTCGCCGCGGAGGTACTGGACACCTCGAAGACGGAGATGGCGAAGATCGGCCTGATCGTGGACTCGCTGCAGATCCAGTCGATCGACGACGGCGACACCGGCTACATCGACGCGATGTCCGCGCCGCACAAGGCGGCGATCCAGCGGCAGGCGCAGATCGCCCAGGCGCAGGCCACCCAGGCCGCGGTCGAGGCGGAGCAGGCGGCGGCCCGCAAGCAGGCCGAGTACGCCCGGCAGACCGCCATCGTCAAGGCGGAGTACTCGGCCGAGGTGGACCGGGCGCAGGCGCATTCCTCGCAGGCCGGACCGCTGGCGCAGGCGCACGCCCAGCAGGAGGTGCTCGCCGCCCAGACGGAGCTGGCCCAGCGCCAGGCCAAGCTGCGCCAGCAGCAGCTGGTGGCCGAGGTCGTGAAGCCCGCCGAGGCCGAGGCGGAGCGGGTGAGGATCCTCGCGGCCGCCGAGGCGCAGCGGATGAAGGTCCAGGCGGAGGCGGCGGCCTCGTACGACCGGGTCGCACTCGACCGGATGCTGATCGACCAGCTCCCGCAGATCGTCAAGGAGGCCGCCGGTGGCCTCGCCGGCGCCAACGTCAACGTCCTCAACGGCGCGGACGGACTCGGCGAGATCGCCGCGGGCCTGGTGTCCCAGGGCCTGACCATCCTCGACTCGGTCCGGCAGAACCTGAACGGCGGGGACTCCGAGGGCCAGGGCCGCCGCCCCGCGGAGAACAAGCTCGAGGGCCTGATCCAGCTGCCCGCGCGGAGCGAGAAGAAGTCGGACGACGGTCCGGTGGACGTCGACTAGAAGCCCTCTCCTGACGCCCGTTGACGGTCAGCGCTCCGTCAGCGGGCTGTCAGCGCCTCCGGGCACTCTTGTACTTGTGAACGGCACGGGAAACCGGAAGCCGGTCACGGGGAGAGGTGCCCGGAGTGGTTGATCGGGGACCAGCGAGCACGCCTCGAGGTCGGGCCCCGCAAGGGCCCACGCAGGTTCGAATCCTGCCCTCTCCGCCGGTACGGATCGTCGGCCCGACTTGAGGCCTCTCTGGCGTGTGCGGAGCGTGACGGAGAGGCGGCGGAGGGTGTTGGCCAGTACGGTGGGTTCGGCGCCGAGTGGGATGTCGGGCTGCCACCGAGACCATCGGGATCACCGTGACGTCCTGGTCCATGGGCAGGCCCAGCGGCCATAGGGACGGTTCACAGGAAAATCTCAGTGAAGTCGGGACGGGTTTCTCACCTTCATGGGAGAGAGTGACGCCTGATGAAGCGCATCTCACGCATCTGGCTCACTTCGCGTCCCGCCTTGCTGTGCGGCGTGGTGACGCTCGGCCTGACGTCGGCGTCCGTGGCCTCCGCGTCCGACGGGCCGGGGCCCTTCGGGGTCACCGCCGCCACGGGTGCGTCGCGGCAGAGCGCGCGGGTCGGCGCGCTGTTCGGCGCGGACCGGGTCGGCAAGCTGGCCGGCGGGCACTTCTGCACCGCCTCGGTCGTGCACAGCCGGCAGCGGTATCTCATCGTCACGGCGGCGCATTGCGTGGACGGTGATTCCGGGGACCTGGTGTTCGCGCCGGGGTACCGGGACGGGCACGCGCCGTACGGGGTGTGGAAGGTGGGGAAGCGGTTCCTGCCCGACGGGTGGGCCAAGGGGCAGAACGAGGACAGCGACATCGCCTTCGCCTACGTCGACGAGCTGGGCGGCAGGCGGGTCGAGGACGTGGTGGGCGGGAACCGGTTCGTCACCGGGACCGCCACCGGGGCCACCGCCGTGACCGTCACCGGGTATCCGGACGAGCGCGAGGTGCCGGTCACCTGCACCAACAAGCCGGCCCTGCACAGCCGTACCCAGCAGCGGATCAACTGTCCCGAGTTCACCGGAGGGACCAGTGGCAGTCCCTGGGTGAACGGGGCCAAGCAGATCGTCGGGGTGCTGGGCGGGCATGAGCACGGCGGTGCCACCGCCGACATCTCCTACAGCGTGGTGCTGGGCGCGGAGGCGGCGGAGTTGTACAAGGACGCCATTGCCGGTCCGTGAGCCCCGCGGAGGCGGCAGCACGTCTCGGACGTGCTCGGCCGGTGCTCCGATCTCGCCGAGCGGTACGCCGAGTTGCACACGGTCGTGCCGGAGGTGCCGCGCGATTGGGCGGGATCCCGACTGGACAGGGTCTTGACCAGGGCCGGTTGCGGCCGCCTCGGGGACTCCCGGCCGTAGACTGACCCCCGGCGTACTCCCGGTCGGCGAGGGGCGGTTGACGGTGCGTAAGGCATGGATCGCGGCCGGGGCCGGTCTCGGTGCCGGGCTCGCGTTCGTGATGCTGCTGGTCGTCGGCGTGTACATCGTCGCCGGAAACCTCGTCAACAGCGTGACCACGGGCAGCCGCGGGCTCGCCAAGGGAGCCGTGCCGGCCGCCTACAAGCAGCTCGTGCAGCAGTGGGGGAACCTCTGCCCCGCGCTCAGCCCGGCGCTGCTCGCCGCCCAGCTGTACCAGGAGAGCGGCTGGAACCCGACGATCGTCAGCCCCGCCGACGCGCGCGGCATCGCCCAGTTCATCCCGAGCACCTGGGCGACGCACGGCATCGACGGCAACGGCGACGGCAAGCGCGACATCTGGAACCCGAGTGACGCGATCCCGTCGGCCGCGTCGTACGACTGCGAACTCGCCAAGTACGTCAAGGACGTTCCCGGCAACGTCTCCGACAACATGCTCGCCGCCTACAACGCGGGTGCCTACCGGGTCATCAAGGCGGGCGGCGTCCCGGGCATCAGCGAGACGCAGAACTACGTCCAGCGGATCCGCAGCCTGGAGAAGAGCTTTGCCGCGCCGGTCCGGCGGATCGACCCCACCCGGCAGGCCGCGGGCGCCATCGCCTTCGCCCAGAGCAAGCTCGGCACGCCCTACCTGTGGGGCGGCGACGGCACCGCCGACCAGGGGGGACGCTTCGACTGCTCGGGTCTGACCAAGGCCGCGTACGAGAAGGTCGGCATCACCCTGCCCCGGGTCGCCAACGACCAGTACAACGCGGGCCCGCACCCCTCGCGCGACCAACTGCTCCCCGGTGACCTCGTCTTCTTCTCCGACAACCTCACCGACTCACGGGCCATCCGGCACGTGGGAATCTATGTGGGCGGCGGGTACATGATCGACGCGCCGCGGTCGGGCGCCGTGATCCGGTTCGACCCGGTCGACACCCCCGACTACTTCGGTGCCACTCGGGTCACCGAAGATGGCGCGAAAGCGCTCCCGACCGCGGTGTGAACCGAGCGTGAACCAACCCCCTGAGCTGCGGTGATGAGTCTCTCTTCGATAACGTCTGAGTGATCATTCGGTGGAGAGTGGAACGTATCAATGGGGGCTGTGCGTTCCTGTTGACGTAGCCGAGCGGACGTCAGCGGCAGTGCAGCGGAAGCGGATCTACGAACCACGGGGGGCTGGAGCGACGCACACGAGGTGCGTCCGGGAAAACGACGAAGGGGCCGCAGCACGATGGCTGTACTCGCCGAATCCGGATCGAACCCCGACGTCGACCTGCTCTACGACATCAATGGCCTGGCCAAGGACGCGCCGCACTGGTTCGACCGGGTCATGGAGTTCGTCGGTGAGTACGGACTGCTTCTGGCCATGGTGCTGCTCGTGCTGTGGTGCTGGTGGTCGGTGCGCCGCCGGTCCGAGGAGGACGCCGCGTCCTCCGTCGCCGCGCTGGTGTGGGCGCCGCTCGCGGCCGGTGTCGCGGTGCTGGTGAACGTACCGATCCGCGGCTTCGTCGAACGCCCCCGCCCCTTCGTCGACCACCGGGGCCTGGACGTCCTGGTCGCCGGCAAGACCGACTTCTCCTTCGTCAGCGACCACGCGACGATCACCATGGCCCTCGGCGTCGGCCTCTTCGTCGCCAACCGCCGCTTCGGCCTCGCGGGCATCGGTCTGGCCCTGCTGGAGGGTTTCTGCCGGGTGTACATGGGCGTCCACTACCCGACCGACGTGGTCGGCGGCTTCGCCCTGGGCACGGCGGTCGTACTGCTGCTGTCCCCGCTGGCCTCGGCCCTGCTGACCCCGCTGATGAAGGCGGTCGAGCGGTCGCCGCGGGCGGGGTGGATCGTCCGCCGCCGGCCGGCGAGCGGGGCTCAGGACGATGCGCTGGTGCCCGGTGCGCGTCGACCGGTGGAGTCCGAGGAGAAGGACCTGGCCGCGTAGCCGGTACGGCTGCCGGGCGGGCGCGGGGCCGTATCGACATGCGGCTCCGCCGCGTGGGCGCGACCGGCACTCACCGGTCGCAGGTCCCCGCGATCCCTCACCGCCCCTGTTACAGCCCCTGCGCGTAGGAGAAGAACCTCTCCGGGTCGTACTGCTTCTTCACCTTGCCGAGGCGGGTCGCCGCGTCGCCGTAGTACGCCTTGCGCCAGTTCGTCAGCGTCGGGTCGGTGTAGTTCTGGTAGGCGGCGCCGGAGGCGTACGGCTTCATCGCGTCGTGGGCGGACGTGAGCCACGACTGGGCCGTGCTGCCGGAGGCACCCGCGCCCCAGGAGGCTATGTACTGGGCCAGCATGCGGGAGCGGCGGTGGACGAAGGCCGTCGCCGTGGGGCTGACCCGGTTGACCGCGCCGCCGAGGGCGGTGAAGGCGATGCTGCCCCCGCCGCCCCGGACGGAACCGATCTGCTTCAGCAGGGTCTGGATGCCCGCCGCGGACAGGGAGCGGTCGAAGAAGTCGGACCGGGCCGCGTAGGTCTCCCGGCCCAGCCGGCCCTGGGGCGAGCGGCCGGGGGTGGAGCCCGGGAGGTGGCACTGGGCGTCCGTGGAGAAGGAGGAGCAGCCGGCATAGATCTCCATCGCCTCCTCGTAGCCGCGGCGGCGCAGGGAGACGCTCCGGGCGTTCGCCCCGGCCTGGTGCGCGAGGCGGTCCACCGCGTTCTGGAGTTCGCCGTAGGTGCCGAGGGAGAAGCAGGCCACGGAGATCGTCGGCGTGCCGCCCGGGGTGTTCGACAGGTGGAGGGAGGACCAGATCTCGTCCGGCTGGCTCGGCCCCCACTCCTGCCAGGCCTTGATCACCGCGGCCGCCTTGGACCAGGACCACGTCATGTACGCGGTCACCGCCTGCGGCGCCGCGTGGGTCTTGAACTGCAGCTCGGTGACGACACCGAAGTTGCCGTTGCCCGCGCCGCGCAGTGCCCAGAAGAGGTCGGAGTGGGAGGTGGCGTTCGCGGTGACCTGGGTGCCGTCCGCCGTGATCACCGTCGCCTGGGTGAGGCTGTCGCAGGTCAGGCCGTAGGCGCGGGAGGCGACCCCGTGGCCGCCGCCGAGGACCAGGCCGGAGACGCCGACCGTGGGGCAGGAGCCCGCGGGTATGGTCACGCCCTTCGCGCCCAGCGCCCGGTAGACGTCGATCAGCTTGGAGCCGGCGCCGACCACCGCCGTCCCGCCGCTCACGCGGACGCGGTTCAGCTTGGACACGTCGAGGATCAGCCGGTTGTCGCCCGAGGAGTAGCCGGCGTAGGAGTGGCCGCCGTTGCGTATCGACACGCGTATCCCGTGGGACTGGGCGTAGGACAGGGTCGTGCGGATGTCGTCGGCGTGGGCGACATAGGCGACCGCGGCCGGCTTCAGGCCGTCGAAGCGGGTGTTGTACAGCTGGTGGGCCGTCTTCCAGGTCGCGTCCCCGGGGCGCACCAGGGGTCCGTCGAGGTCGCGGGCGAGGGCCGCCCAGTTCGCGGCGGCCGCCTGGCTGGTGGTCTTCAGTGCCGTACCGGAGGATGTCAGGGTGTGGGCCGAGGACCTGGCGGAGGTGCCCGAGCCGGTGCTGCACCCGGCCAGCGCGGTCGCCGCCACAGCGGCCGCGCCGCCCGAGATGAACGTACGCCGTTCCATGTGTTCGTCGCCTTTCCTCGGCTCTCCTGGAACGAGACGACGCCATGCGCACAGGGGTTCCAGTCGACAGAGGAACGAGTCTCGAATATCCGTCCGGTTGACCTGGTTGTCGGAACCTACGCGTGCCCTCCCCGTAAGCATTCCGTGACCTCACCGCACCGACGGCAGGGGTTCACCCGCCGTTCACTTCTGGCCATCGGCCGCTTCATCTGATCTGCCTAATTTCGGCCTTACCCGGTGCGGGGGCGGTTCAGGAATGCGCTCACGCACAAAGTGCTTCGCACGCCGCCGACTGCCTGCGGCGGCTCCTGGAAGGAACTTCCGAAAGTGATGCTTCAGCGCAAGAACCGGCTGCGCGCCCTGTCTCTCGGTGCTCTCGCCGTCTCCGGCGCCCTGGCCCTCACGGCGTGCGGCTCCGACGACAACGGCAACAACACGGGCTCCGGCAAGCCGGCCTCCTCGGCCAGCGCGGGCGCCATCAAGTGCGACAACGCCAAGGGCCAGCTGCTCGCCGACGGCTCCTCCGCGCAGAAGAACGCGATCGACGCCTGGGTCAAGAACTTCTCGCAGGCCTGTGGCGTGCAGATCAACTACAAGGGTGGCGGCTCCGGTGCCGGTGTCACCGCGTTCACCCAGGGCCAGGTGGCCTTCGCCGGTTCCGACTCGGCGCTGAAGCCCGAAGAGGTTGCGGCCTCCAAGAAGATCTGCAACGGCGGCCAGGGCATCGACCTCCCGATGGTCGGCGGCCCGATCGCGCTCGGCTACAACGTCCCGGGTGTCGACAACCTGGTCCTGGACGCCCCGACGCTCGCCAAGATCTTCGACAGCAAGATCACCAACTGGAACGACAAGGCGATCGCCAAGCTCAACCCGGGCGTCAAGCTGCCCAACCTGAAGATCCAGGCGTTCCACCGCTCGGACGAGTCCGGCACCACGGACAACTTCACCAAGTACCTGATCGCCACCACCCCGGGCAACTGGAAGTACTCCGGCGGCAAGGCCTGGCAGGCGAAGGGCGGCCAGTCCGCTCCGCAGTCCGCGGGTGTGGCCCAGCAGGTCAAGCAGACCTCCGGCGCCATCGGCTACTTCGAGCTGTCCTACGTCAAGGACGGCATCAAGGCCGTCTCCATCAACACGGGTGCCAGCAAGCCGGTCGCCCCCAGCACCGAGAGCGCCACCGCCGACATCGCCGCCGCGAAGGTCGTCGGCACCGGCAAGGACCTCACGCTCCAGCTGGACTACAAGACCAAGGCCGACGGCGCCTACCCGATCACCCTGGTCACCTACGAGATCGCCTGCGACAAGGGCAACAAGGCGGACACCCTGCCCGCCACCAAGGCGTTCCTGCGCTACATCGCCAGCGAGGACGGCCAGAAGATCCTCTCCACGATCGACTACGCCCCCGTCCCCGACGAGATCATCGCCAAGGTCCGCACCACCATCGAGGGCCTGAGCTGACCTGATCCGAGGAGTGCGGCCCGGTTCTCACCGATCCGGGCCGCACCGTCCGGTGCACCGCCGCCCGGAGTCGCACCCCCGCACCGTTGGGGAGCGTCTCCATGGAGCCGCCCATCGCGCGGCTCCGCAGACCGGAGAACCCGATGGACATATCGACGCAGACAACAGACGCATCTCCTCCCACCCCCCAGCCGAAAGCGGCCCAGCACAAGAGCGGGTCCCGCTCCGCGAGCCGCGCCGGTGACCGCATCTTCCTCGGTCTGTCGCGCGGCTCGGGCATCCTGCTGCTCGCGGTCATGGCCGCGATCGCGATCTTCCTCGCCTATCGCGCCTCGCTCGCGATCAGCAAGGACCACGGCAACTTCCTGACCACCTTCGAGTGGAACACCAACATCCTCCCGCCGACTTTCGGCATCGCGGTGCTGGCCTTCGGCACGATCGTCTCCTCGATCATCGCCATGGCCCTCGCGGTCCCGGTCGCGGTCTCCATCGCGCTGTTCATCACGCACTACGCACCGCGCCGGATGGCCGGCCCCGTCGCGTACGTGATCGACCTGCTCGCCGCCGTGCCCTCCATCGTGTACGGCCTGTGGGGCGCGCTGATCCTCGTGCCGCACATGAACGGCCTCTACGGCTGGCTCAACGACTTCTTCGGCTGGACCGGCCTCTTCTCCTGGGACCAGGGCGCCCCGCGCTCGATGCTCACGGTCGGCATCCTGCTCGCGATCATGATCCTGCCGATCATCACCAACGTGAGCCGTGAGGTCTTCCGCCAGGTCCCGCGGATGCACGAGGAGGCGGCCCTGGCCCTCGGCGCCACGCGCTGGGAGGTCGTACGCATGGCCGTGCTGCCCTTCGGCCGCTCCGGCGTGATCTCCGCGTCGATGCTCGGCCTCGGCCGCGCGCTCGGCGAGACGATGGCCGTGGCCACCGTGCTCTCCCCGTCCTTCGACATCCAGGCCAGCCTGCTCAACCCGGGCGGCGGCACCTTCGCCCAGAACATCGCCAGCAAGTTCAGCGAGGCGAACGAGTTCGGCCGGGACGCGCTCATCGCGTCCGGTCTCGTCCTGTTCGTCATCACACTGCTGGTCAACGGCGCGGCCCGGCTGATCATCGCCCGTCGCGCGGAGTACTCGGGGGCCAACGCATGAGCACCGCAGCCGTCACCGACAAGCGCCCCAGCACGCTGCGCGCCGCCAACCTGCCCAAGTGGTCCCCGTGGGCGATCGCCGCGGGCTCCATCGCCCTGGGTATCGGCATCTCGCTGGCCGCCGGTCTCGACAGCAAGATCCAGTGGGGTCTGATCGCCGCGGTCCTGTTCGTCCTCGGCACGTATGTGATCGCCGCGAGCGTCGAGGGCCGCCGGCAGGCCAAGGACCGCATCGCGACCAGCCTGGTCTGGGTCGCCTTCGTGATCGCCGTGGTGCCGCTGGTCTCCCTGATCTGGGTGACCGTCGCGCGCGGTGCGAAGGTCCTGAACGTCTACTTCCTGACCCACTCGATGGGCGTCGTCGCCGACACCGAGCCCGGCGGCGGCATCTACCACGCCATCATCGGCAGCCTGGAGCAGGTCGGCCTCGCCACCCTGATCGGCGCCCCGATCGGCGTGATGACCGCGATCTACCTCGTGGAGTACGGGCGGGGCAGGCTCGCCAAGTCGGTCACCTTCTTCGTCGACGTCATGACGGGCATCCCGTCGATCGTCGCGGGTCTGTTCATCCTCAGCCTGATGCTCATCTTCAAGATGCAGCCGTTCGGCTTCGCCGGTTCGCTGGCCCTGGCCATCCTGATGATGCCGGTCGTCGTCCGGTCCACCGAGGAGATGCTCAAGCTCGTTCCGAACGAGCTGCGCGAGGCGTCCCTGGCGCTCGGCGTGCCGAAGTGGCGCACCATCCTGAAGGTGGTCCTGCCGACCTCCATCGGCGGCATCACCACCGGTGTCATGCTGGCGGTGGCCCGCATCGCCGGTGAGACCGCGCCGGTGCTGCTGCTGGTGTTCGGCAACCCGTTCATCAACAACAACCCCTTCGAGGGTGCGCAGGCGTCGCTGCCGCTGTACATCTACCAGCAGTTCGCGAACAGCGCGGGTTCCGGAGCGGCGTACGACAGGGCTTGGGCGGCATCGCTCACGCTGATCGCCTTCGTGATGATCCTCAACCTGGTGGCCCGGGCGATCGCCCGCTGGAAGGCCCCGAAGACCGGTCGCTGACTGCGGCCATACAGCGACCGAGCTTGAATTTCTGGAAGTGAAGTAGACATGGCCAAGCGAATCGACGTAAGCGGACTCACCGCCTACTACGGCTCCCACAAGGCGATCGAAGACATCTCGATGACCGTCGAGCCCCGCTCGGTGACGGCGTTCATCGGCCCCTCCGGCTGTGGCAAGTCGACGTTCCTGCGCACGCTGAACCGTATGCACGAGGTCACGCCCGGTGGCCGCGTCGAGGGCAAGGTGCTGCTCGACGACGAGGACCTGTACGGCGCCGGCGTCGACCCGGTGTCGGTGCGCCGCGAGGTCGGCATGGTCTTCCAGCGCCCGAACCCGTTCCCGACGATGTCGATCTTCGAGAACGTGGCGGCGGGGCTGCGGCTGAACGGCAGCTACAAGAAGTCCCAGCTGAACGAGATCGTCGAGAAGTCCCTCAAGGGCGCGAACCTCTGGAACGAGGTGAAGGACCGCCTGAACAAGCCGGGCTCCGGTCTGTCCGGTGGTCAGCAGCAGCGGCTCTGCATCGCCCGTGCGATCGCGGTCGAGCCGAAGGTGCTGCTCATGGACGAGCCGTGCTCGGCCCTGGACCCGATCTCGACGCTCGCGATCGAGGACCTGATCGGTGAGCTGAAGGAACGGTTCACGATCGTCATCGTGACGCACAACATGCAGCAGGCCGCGCGTGTGTCCGACCGTACGGCGTTCTTCAACCTCGCCGCGGTCGGTCAGCCGGGCCGGCTGATCGAGATCGACGACACCGAGCGGATCTTCTCGAACCCCTCGGTCCAGGCTACGGAGGACTACATCTCGGGCCGCTTCGGCTGAGCCTCCCCGATCCCCTCGCGGTGCTGCATGGCGGTGCCACCGCGAGGATGCAAGAGGGCCCGCCCCTGGCTCCCGGGGGCGGGCCCACTGCTTTCGGCCTCGGTGATGGTCCGGGGGCTCCGCCCCCGACCCCGCCGGGGCTTCGCCCCTGGTCCCCGTCTTTCCCACCCACCCACCCGTCTCGGTCGGCTGACAGGCCGGGCGAGGGGGTGGGTGTTTCGGTTGGCTGGGAGGCCGGGCGGGGGGGGCTTCGGGTGGCGGAGAGGTCGGACGAGGGGCTGGGGTGGGTGTCTCGGGCGGCTGGGAGGTCGAGTGAGGGGGCGGGTGTCTCGGTCGGTCAGCGTGCCGGGTGAGGGGGATGGGTGTTTCGGGTGGCTGGGAAAGCGAACACCCACCCCCTTCGGCCGGCTTTCAGCGGACCGAGGTGGGTGGGTGTGGTGGGGCGAGTCCGTGGATTACAGGATCGTCAGGTTCAGGAGGCCGAAGCACGCGGCTGCCACCAGGGCCGCCGCCGGCATCGTGATGAACCAGCCCATGACGATGTTCTTGGCCACGCCCCAGCGGACGGCGTTCACTCGCTTCGTCGCGCCGACGCCCATGATCGCGGACGTGATCACGTGGGTGGTCGAGATCGGCGCCTTGAAGAGGAACGCGGTGGTGAACATGATCGACGCACCGGTGGTCTCCGCCGCGAAGCCCTGCGGCGGGTCGAGCTCGATGATCTTGCGGCCCAGTGTGCGCATGATCCGCCAGCCGCCGGCGTACGTACCGAGGGACAGCATGACGGCACAGACGATCTTCACCCAGACCGGGATCGGGTCGCCGTACGTCTCGTGGCCGGAAATCACCAGTGCCATCACCACGACACCCATGGTCTTCTGGGCGTCCTGGAGGCCGTGACCGAGGGCCATGCCGGCCGCCGAGACGGTCTGGGCTATGCGGAAGCCCCGCTTGGCCTTGTGCGGGTTGGACCTGCGGAACAGCCACAGGATCGCCGTCATGACCAGGTAGCCGACGAGCAGGCCGACGACCGGCGACAGGAACATCGGGATGACGACCTTGTCCAGGACGCCGTTCCAGAGCACCTCGGTGCCGCCCGCCAGCGCCGCCCCCACCAGACCGCCGAAGAGGGCGTGGGAGGAGGAGGAGGGCAGGCCGAAGTACCAGGTGACGAGGTTCCAGACGATCGCGCCGAGCAGGGCCGCGAAGAGGATTCCCATCCCGCGCGAGCCCTGGGGCGTCTCGATCAGACCCTCGCTGACCGTCTTGGCGACCCCGGAACCCAGGAAGGCACCCGCGAGGTTCATCACCGCGGCCATGGCGAGCGCCGCCCGCGGGGTCAGCGCCCGCGTCGACACCGACGTCGCGATCGCGTTCGCGGAGTCGTGGAAACCGTTCGTGTACGTGAAGAAGAGCGCGACCGCGATGGTCACGATGAGAGCGAGGGTGTCCATCGACGCCTCAGGACTCCTTGACGGCGATGGTCTCCACCGTGTTCGCCACGTGCTCGAACGCGTCCGCGGCCTCTTCCAGGACGTCCACGATCTGCTTGAGCTTGAGCACCTCGATCGCGTCGTACTTGCCGTTGAAGAGGTGGGCCAGCAGCTTGCGGTGGATCTGGTCCGCCTGGTTCTCCAGACGGTTCACCTCGATCCAGTACTCGGTGAGGTTGTCCATCGTGCGCAGGTTGGGCATCGCTTCGGCCGTCAGTTCTGCAGCGCGCGCCAGCACCTCGATCTGCTGCTCGACACCCTTCGGCAGCTCTTCGACGTTGTAGAGGACGACGAGGTCGACGGCCTCCTCCATGAAGTCCATGATGTCGTCCAGGGAACCGGCGAGGGAGTAGATGTCCTCGCGGTCGAACGGCGTGATGAACGAGGAGTTCAGCTGGTGGAAGATCGCGTGCGTGGCGTCGTCACCTGCGTGTTCCGCGGCCCGCATACGCTCTGCGATCTCGGCCCGGGCAGACGCGTCCGCCCCGAGCAGTTCCATCAGGAGTTTCGAGCCGGTGACGATGTTGTCCGCGGATGCGGCGAACATGTCGTAGAAGCTCGTCTCCCTGGGGGTCAGACGAAAGCGCACGTGTGGTCCTCGGGGTGCTTCGGTTTCGGTCAGGCTGATGCTAGGCGCAACATCCGGCCACGGCTATCGGGTCGTCCCCCAGTGTCACCCATCGGGCATGGTGATCAGCACCGGGGCGTACCAAGGGCCCTCTACCCAGCAAAATTCGTTACCATATACCCACCAGGGGTATATTTCCTCAGTTCGTCCCGAGATGGAGGCCCGCGATGACGACGACCGAGGCCGGCGCCACGCACGGTTACCACAAGCAGAAGGACGAGCACCTCAAGCGGCTGCGCCGGATCGAGGGGCAGATCCGCGGTCTGCAGCGCATGGTCGACGAGGACACCTACTGCATCGACATACTCACCCAGGTGTCCGCCTCCACCAAGGCCCTGCAGTCCTTCGCCCTGCAGCTGCTGGAGGAGCACCTGCGGCACTGTGTCGCGGACGCGGCCCTCAAGGGCGGGGACGAGATCGACGCGAAGGTGGACGAGGCCACGAAGGCGATCGGCCGGCTCCTGCGCACCTGACCGGAGCCGGCGGGGCGTGATCAGGTCCGGCAGGGCCCGATCAGACCTCGGCGGACTCCCGTTCCTCGGCCACCCGCAGCACCTCGTCGATGCTCGCCAGGCTCAGCCGGTCCTCGGCGGCCGAGGCGGCGATGATCAGCTCTCCGCACAGCTCGATCTCGGCGAGGGCCACGTGGTCCTGAACTGCCGTACCGCCGACCGGAGCCACGTGCATCACCTCTTCTCAACCGTCACCGACTTCCTAGAGTAGGGAGCGGTCTACACACCGCGCATGGCACGGACGGGCTAGTTCGTGGGTGGCGACCCGGACTAGTGCGCCGACCGGTTTTCGGCCGCGCTGTCGGCGATACGGCCCGCGTAGATGTCCTTCGGGCTCGGCAGACGCACGTCCACGGGGGTGCCGAAGTCGTACAGCAGGGTCGTCGAGGCGACCGCCACGGCGGTCTTCTCGCGGCCGTTGACGAAGCTGAAGTGCTGGCGCAGCTTGCGGATGCGGCCCGCGTCGTCCAGATAGGCGTCGAACGGAACCTCGGCCGTGGCGAACCCTTTCGCTGCCGCTGCCAGGGACGCCCGGTCGTCGGCCGAGGCATTCCTCGACGCGTGGGACAGATCGGCCGTCCCGCGGTAGTGCCGCACCTGTGTGCCGCCGACCTCGGTCCGCCCCATGTACGTCGCCGTACGCGTCCCGCGCAGCACCTCCGCGGCGGCGTACGGGTCCGTCGCGCCGCCCGTGACGAGGTTGCCGTCGGACAGGCTCGCGGTGTCCACCCGCACCCACTTGTCGGTGGGCACCCCCGCGCCCCGGTTCTTCATGAACAGGGCGCCGGGGGCGAGAAGCTCGGTGATGGGACGGTGCTCGGAGGTGCCCGCGGGGTCCTCCGGCAGGATCACGGTCAGCTGTCCGAGCCGGTGCCGGTAGTCGTAGACACCCCTGCCGCGGATGGTGACCCGGGTGCCGCCGGTCGCCATCTCCATGGATGTGGTGGCCTTGGAGCTGCCCGCGCCGCGCAGGGTGTCGGCGGCCCGCTGCAGGGTGGCCACGGGGTCGCCGCCCGCGCCGTTCACGCCCTCGGCCGCGGCCCCGCTGCTGGAGCACCCCGTGGCACCCGCGCCGAGCCCGATCATGATCCCCACCGCGACGACCGTCCTGCCCGCGCGCCTCTGCTGCCGCCGATCCATCGCCTGCCTACCCCCAGCCGGTACGTCCGTCACGGGCCCCCTGTCGTTCCGGTTAACGACGAGTAGGGAGTGCCGTCACGCGCTGCGGAAGGCTGGGAAAGGGCATACAAACGCTTTAACCGGGATGTCGGTAACGTTGTCGGCGTGGCGCAGCAGGAGGGGCCGGAGCGATTCCGGCAGGGGCAGGAGCACCTCACGACGACGACCGAGCAGGGACGCTTCTGTGTGGCCCGCTGCACCTGCGGCTGGCGCGGCCCGGCCCGCCGGGCGCGCAGCCAGGCCAGAACGGACGCGGACGGCCACTCGTCGGGCGTGTGAGGGCCCCGGCCGCTATCTGTGCTCGAACTCCCGCACGAGGGTGTCCACGAGGTCGCGGTCGCGGGGCTGGGTCAGCCGGCCCCGGGCCGCGGTGGGGGAGAGCCACAGGATGCGGTCCACCTCGTTGTTCGGGGTGAACCGCCCGGTGACCGCCTCGGCCGCCCAGTAACGCACCTGCTTGGGGCGGCCGTTGGCCAGGTAGTGCAGGGTCGGCAGTTCGTTGCCGGGCTCGGCGCTGTAACCCGTCTCCTCGGCGACCTCGCGCAGGGCACCCGCGAGCGCGTCCTCACCCCGCTTGAGCTTGCCCTTCGGGTGGGACCAGTCGTCGTACTTCGGCCGGTGGACGAGACAGACCTCCAGCACGTCGTCCACCGGTGAGCGGCGCCACAGCACGCAGCCCGCGGCCAGGACCAAGGTGTCGTTCACACCGTCTCCTCGGGAGGGTTCAGGGTGCGTTGACCGTCTGCTTCTGCCACGCCTGCTGGAAGGCGAACCGGGCCGCCTCGACCTCGTGCCGCTGGTCGGCGTGGAGCACGCCGAGCGCGTACGCCGTCGCCGGTGCGATGCGGGGCGTACGGGCGGCCTGCGCGGCCGCGGCCGCCGCCTCCGAGGCGTCCCGGTGCCGGTTCAGGGCCCGGCCCGCCGCCAGCAGACGTACGTCCACGGGGATGCTGCCTCCGCACAGCACCTCGATGGCGTAGCGGTGCAGGCGCAGCAGCAGGCGGACCTGGTGCCAGGGGCCGTCCTGGGGGTGCGGGGACGGGTCCGGGGACAGGCCGTGTACCAGGGCCTCCGCGTTGTAGGGGTGGCCCGCGGTGAGCAGGGGGAGGGCGGCGACGGCGTCCGTGAGGCGTTCCTCGGCGGCGGCCGCGAGGGGGCGCAGCCCGGTGCTGGGGGCGGCCGGGGTGAGGGGGACCTCGCTGGCGAGTACGGCGACCTTGTCGGCGACAGCGTGGAAGCGGCTCGATCCCAGGGCCTGGAGGGCCGTGGAGTGGGCGCGGGTGCGGGCCAGGGTCAGCTGGCGTTCCAGCAGGGCGCCTGCCTTTGCCGCGCCGACCGTCAGGTTGCCGCGTTCCACGGTGGGCGCCGGGCGGGCCGGACCACCGGCGCGACCGCCCGCGGCCACGTCGACGGCGCCCAGCGTCGTCACCTGTGCGGGCAGCGTCGTGGAGCCCGACAACCGATGCAGCGCCTGCAACAGCCGTTCCAGCCGGGACTCGTAGGCGTGTTCAAGGCCCAACGTGCCGGACAGCCAGGCCAGTTCGGGCCGCATCTCCTCCGACCAGTCGGCGTCGAGGAGAGGGCGGAACGTGTGCAGGCTGCCGCTGATGCGGCGGGCCGAGCGGCGCAGCGCCCGGGCCGCGTCGACGGACTCCTCCGCGCCGCCCGCCGCGCCCCCGTTCTCCCGCTGCAGGCGCAGCGCGCGGAGGAACTCCGTTGCCTGGGCGCGCAGATAGCCCGCCAGGGCGTCCCCCGTCACCTCCGTGGCTGTGGGGTCCGTCGGGTCAAGGTGTTGCTGTGCCACGCCGGCGCCTCCGGGCGTCTATGAGCATCTCCTGGACGTTGCGCAGGGGCTGTCCGTCCGCGTCGGTCGCGTGCCGGGTCCACTCGCCGTCGGGGCCGAGGTGCCAGGAGGCGGTGGTGTCGGACATGCCGGTGTCGAGCAGCCGGTTGAGGGCTGCCCGGTGGCCGGGGTCGGTGACCCGGACCAGGGCCTCTATCCGGCGGTCGAGGTTGCGGTGCATCATGTCGGCGCTGCCGATCCACACCTCGGGCTCGCCGCCGTTGCCGAAGGCGAACACCCGGGAGTGTTCGAGGAACCGGCCGAGGATCGAGCGGACCCGGACGTTCTCCGACAGACCCGCGACGCCGGGGCGGACGGCACAGATGCCGCGCACCCAGATGTCGACCGGCACGCCCGCCTGGGACGCCCGGTAGCAGGCGTCGATGAGCGCCTCGTCGACTATCGAGTTGACCTTTATACGGACGAAGGCCGGACGGCCCGCCCGGTGGTGCTGGACCTCCTTGTCGATCCGCGCGATCAAGCCGTCCCGCAGGGACTTGGGGGCGACCAGCAGCCGGCGGTACGTCTCGCGGCGGGAGTAGCCGGAGAGACGGTTGAAGAGGTCGGAGAGGTCCGCGCCGACCTGCGGGTCGGCGGTGAGCAGGCCGAGGTCCTCGTACAGGCGTGCCGTCTTCGGGTGGTAGTTGCCCGTGCCGACATGGCTGTAGCGCCGCAGTGTCTCGCCCTCCTGGCGGACCACCAGGGACAGCTTGCAGTGGGTCTTCAGGCCGACCAGGCCGTACACGACGTGGCAGCCGGCCTCCTCCAGCCGCTTCGCCCACTTGATGTTGGCGTGCTCGTCGAAGCGGGCCTTGATCTCGACCAGGACCAGGACCTGCTTGCCGGCCTCGGCGGCGTCGATGAGCGCGTTGACTATCGGGGAGTCGCCGGAGGTCCGGTACAGGGTCTGCTTGATCGCGAGGACGTCCGGGTCCTCGGCCGCCTGCTCGACGAAGGCCTGCACGGACGTCGAGAAGGAGTCGTACGGGTGGTGCAGCAGGACGTCCCGGCTGCGCAGGGCCGCGAAGATGTCGGGCGCGGACGCCGACTCGACCTCGGCGAGGTCACGGTGGGTGCCCGCGATGAACTTCGGGTACTTCAGCTCGGGACGGTCGATGCCGGCGATGCGGAAGAGACCGGTGAGGTCCAGGGGACCCGGCAGCGGGTACACCTCGGCCTCGCTGATCTTCAGCTCGCGCACCAGCAGGTCCAGCACCTCGCGGTCGATGGACTCCTCGACCTCCAGGCGCACCGGCGGCCCGAAGCGGCGCCGCATGAGCTCCTTCTCCAGGGCCTGGAGCAGGTTCTCGGCGTCGTCCTCCTCGACCTCCAGGTCCTCGTTCCTGGTCAGCCGGAAGGCGTGGTGCTCCACGACCTCCATGCCCGGGAACAGCTCCTCCAGGTGCGCGGCGATGACGTCCTCCAGCGGGACGTACCGGCCGGGCGCGGCCTCCAGGAAGCGGGACAGCAGCGGCGGCACCTTCACCCGGGCGAAGTGCTTGTGGCCGCTGACCGGGTTGCGTACGACGACGGCCAGGTTCAGGGAGAGGCCGGAGATGTACGGGAACGGGTGCGCGGGGTCCACGGCCAGCGGGGTGAGGACCGGGAAGATCTGGTGCCGGAAGAGCGTGAAGAGGCGCGCCTGCTCCTTCTCGGTCAGCTCGTTCCAGCGGACCAGGTGGATGCCCTCCTCCGCGAGCGCGGGGGCGACGTCCTCGTGGTAACAGGCGGCGTGCCGGGCCATCAGCTCGCGGGAGCGGGCCCAGATCATCTCCAGGACCTCGCGCGGCTGCAGTCCGGAGGCGGAACGGGTGGCGACGCCCGTCGCGATCCGGCGCTTCAGACCGGCCACCCGGACCATGAAGAACTCGTCCAGGTTGCTGGCGAAGATCGCGAGGAAGTTGGCGCGCTCCAGCAGGGGGGTGTTCGGGTCCTCGGCCAGCTCCAGGACGCGCTCGTTGAACGCGAGCCAGCTGCGCTCCCGGTCGAGGAAACGCCCCTGCGGCAGCGGTGCCCCCTCACCCGGTGCCTCCTCGTACGCGTCGAGGTCCGCATCGATGTCGGGCTCGAGGTCGGATACGTTCGCCGCCACGGTGTGTGGCCGGTGCGCGGCGATGGAGCCCACGGAGGGCTGGACGTGCTGGACCTCTGCCTGGGTGTCTTGCTGACTCATGAACCCATTCTTCCGCGCCAAGGGCGAGACAGGCGCGTCGGAACGTGCGGGAGGGAGCTTCACGGTCCCGTTTCCCGCGAGCCCCTCGGGGGGCGGCGAAGGCTCTGGCACGGCGGGGTTCATTGGCTGAGCGTCGCAAGACCGTCTGAATCGATGGTTACGGAGACATGACGTGCGGGATATCGGGGGGCGGCCCGAAGGGGTCCGCGGTGGGCACGTGATGATCCGGTGGGCATGAAATCGGCGTTCCCGTGCCGGCGAGAACGACGGTCCCGTACGTCACTCCCCCCGTGGAAGGGACGTACGGGACCGAAGGGGCGTACGGAGCCCCGGTTCGCCCCGGTGTCAGGCCGCCCGGCGGCGCAGCACCGCGTACGCGGCGGCGGTGGTCAGTGCCGCCGCGGTCAGGACGATGCCGGTCTCCACCCACTGGATCGCCCAGAAGTGGGACGCGGGGTGGTAGACGGCGAAATAGCCGTCGGCGTTCCGTCCCCAGTGCACGCGCCAGACGTTGTCGGCCAGGTCCGGCTCGCCGCGTGAGGTGAGGGTGACAGCGGGCCACAGGTCGGCGCGGTAGCGGGTGAGCAGGAAGTTGAGCAGCCACATCGCGGCGAACGCGCCGCCGAGCGAGGCCAGGGTGCGGCGCAGCAGCAGCGCGGCGAGCGCGCCGACGGCGAGGGCGCACAGGCCGTACGCCACCGTGAGCGGGCCGCGGGCCACGATGATGTCGCTCTGGTACCACTGGGTGAGGGGGATCAGGTCCTCGTTGGCCGACCAGCCCCAGCGGAAGACGAGGACCAGGGCGAGTCCTCCGGCGGCGACGGCCGCGGCCGACAGGGCCAGCTTGGCGGTCAGCCAGCGCACCGGGGTGACGCCCTGCGTCCAGGCCAGCCGTGCCGTACCGGACTCCAGTTCGCGGCCGACGAGCGCGCCGCCCGCGAAGGCGGCGACGGCGAGGAAGGTGTAGCAGATGAGGGTGCCGATCCAGCCGAGCGTGTTGCCGTAGTCGAAGCTGTCGAAGGCGTCGATGCACACGTCCGCGTGGGCGCAGGCCCGCTCGGCCCTGCGGGTGGCGGGCGCGGTGACCTCGTCGAGGTACACCAGCCAGCCGATCAGGCCGGCGACGACGGCGGCCCAGGCCAGCAGGGCGGTGCGGTGCAGCCGCAGCACGGTGCGGGGCAGGCCCTGGACGGCGGCGCTCATGCGGCGGCCTCCGTGGCGAGCCGGAGTGCGCCGGTGAGGCGGCGGAGCACGAGGAACGCGGCCACCGTGAACACTCCGGCAAGGGCCAGGACCAGGGCGCTGGTGGTCAGCTGGAGCGGCCAGTAGTGCGTGTCGGGGTGGTAGGTGTAGTAGAAGCCGACGCCACCCCGCTTCTCGAAGAGCCTCCGGCAGCCCTCCCACGTGCCCGTGTAGCAGCGGGGCTCGGGGATGTGGCCGCCGGTGCGCGTGACCAGGCCCTGGTCGACGCCCAGGCCGGCGGAGGAGTCGCCGAAGCCGTGCCCGAAGCCCGTCACGCGGGTGACGGTCGGCCACAGGTGCGGCATGACCCACTGGGCGAGCCCCCACAGGCCCGCGACGGCGACGACGGAGGTGGCCAGCGCGGGCAGGGCGCGGCGCAGGGCAAGGCCCGCCAGGGCGCCCACGGCCAGGGCGGCCAGCGCCAGGACGACGATGGTGGGGCCGTTGGTCTGGAAGGTCCACACGTCCCACTGGCTCTTGACCGTGTCGACGCGGCCGCGAGCGGCCACCCACGCCCGGTCGTGCAGGAACGCCAGCAGGCCCGTCCCCGCGGTGACCGCGGCGGCCGGCAGCGCCAGCCTGGTCGCCAGCCAGCGGGCCGGGGTGACGCCCTGGGCCCAGGCCAGCCGTGCGGTGCCGGACTCCAGCTCGCGGCCGGTGAGGGCGGCGCCCGCCCAGGCCGCGACCAGGAGCGGCAGCGCGGCGAGGGAGAACGTGAGGTAGTTGTAGGTGTCCTTGTAGCGCAGGATCGCGTCCTGGTCGTAGGCGCACTTCTCGGACCAGTGGCAGGCCTTGTACTGCCGCCAGCCGTCCGCCGCCGCGTCGGTGAGCGGTCCCCCGAGCCACAGCAGCAGGGCGGCGCCGAGGACGGCCAGGCCTGCCCAGACGAGCAGCTCCGGCCGGTGCAGGCGCAGGACCCAGCGGGCGAGGTGCGGGCGCCGGACGGCCGCCGGTGTCGTCGCGGCGGTCACGCGGCACTCTCCCGGGTGACGGCCGGTGCGGCACCGAGCGCGGGCGCCTCGGGGTTGCGCAGGTGGGCGAGGACCAGTTCCTCCAGTGAGGGCGTCGAGGTGCGCAGGTCGCCGGGGAGCGGTCCGGCCGGGCGGACCAGCGCGGTCAGCTGGCGGCCGGTGACCCGGGACTCGACCACGGTGTGCCTGCTCAGATCGGTGGACTCGGCGGCCCCGCTGACCCTCAGGTGGGTGGCGAGCAGGTCGTCGATCTCGCCGGCGAGGCGGATGCGGCCGCCGCCGACCAGCAGCAGGTGGTCGCAGGAGTCCTCCAGCTCGGCCACCACGTGCGAGGACATGACAATGGTGGTGCCGTACTGCGCGGCCTCGGCCATCAGGGTGCCCATCAGCTCGTGCCGGGCCAGCGGGTCGAGATCGGCCATCGGCTCGTCCAGCAGCAGCAGTTCGGGCCGCTTGCCGAGCGCGAGGGCGAGGGCGACGCGGGTGCGCTGTCCGCCGGACAGGGACCGTATGCGGGACCTCGGGTTCAGGTCGCCGCCGGCCACGATCTGCTCGGCGGTGGCCGCGTCCCAGCGCTCGGGGTTGAGATCGGCGCCCATTCGCAGCGTCTCGGCGACGGTGAGCTGCGGGTACAGCGGCTTGTCCTGGGCGACGAAGCCGACCCGGGCGCGGGCCCCGGCGGGCGTGCTGCCCAGTACCGTGAGCCGGCCCTCGGTGGGCGGGAGCAGTCCGGCGGCGAGGGCGAGCAGGGTCGACTTGCCGGCGCCGTTGGGTCCGACGAGGGCACACACCCGCCCGGCGGGCAGCCGGAACGCGAACTCGCGCAGCGCCCAGCCTCCCCTGCGCCCGAAGCGCTTGCCGAGGCCGGTGGCCTCGAGAGCCGTGTCGCTCATGAACGTTCTCCCTGGAAGTGCGTGTCGAGTACGGCGGTGAAGAGGGCCGCCACGTCGTCCCGGTCCAGCCCCGCCTCGACGGCCCGCGCCGCCCACCCCTCCAGCTCCGCCCGCAGGGGGGAGTCGGCGGGGGCGGCGCCCAGGGACCGTCGGACGAAGGTGCCGAGCCCGCGCCGAGCCTCGACCAGACCCTCCCGCTCCAGCTCGCGGTAGGCCTTGAGGACGGTGTTGGGGTTGATGGCGGTGGCCTCGACGACCTCGCGGGCCGTCGGCAGCCGGTCGCCGGGCTGCAGCAGGCCCAGGCGGAGGGCCTGTTTGGTCTGCTGGACGATCTGGACGTAGGTGGCGACACCGCTGTGCCGGTCGATGCGGAATTCGACCACGCGCTGAACCACCCTTTCACTAATTGAGTAGTGAAAGGGTGGTGCAAGAGAGGGGCGGCCGTCAAGACGGCCGCCCCTAGTGCGGGGTTATGTCACGTTTCTGCGCGGTACATCAGGTCGGTCTCGTGCGTGCCGAACCCCAGCCGCTCGTACACCGACACCGCGGCCTTGTTGTCCGCGTCGACGTACAGCATCGCCGTCGGCAGTCCCTGGGCGGCCAGATGGCGCAGGCCGATCGTGGTCAGGGCCTTGCCGAGGCCGCCGCCCTGCTCGCCCGGGCGAACCCCGAGCACGTACACCTCGCCGAGCCCCTCCTCGGCGTGCACCTTGGTCCAGTGGAAGCCGACCAGCTCCCCGGCCCGCTCGGCGAGGAAGAACCCGGCCGGGTCGAACCACGGTTCGGCCTTGCGGTCGTTCAGGTCGCGCTGGGTCAGCGAGCCCTGCTCCGGGTGGTGCGCGAAGGC
The DNA here is from genome assembly GCF_056434245.1 of Streptomyces sp. NPDC044064. NCBI lineage: Bacteria > Bacillati > Actinomycetota > Actinomycetes > Kitasatosporales > Streptomycetaceae > Streptomyces > Streptomyces sp. NPDC044064. Next base: position 133,502 of record NZ_JBWKFN010000021.1, on the reverse strand, counting down.
GGCCGCGTTGACGGCGAGCCAGGCCGCGTCGTCCTTGCCGGACTCGAAGGCGCGCACGCTCACGCCCGGCGGCAGCACCGGATCGGGCAGTTCCAGATCGGTCAACGACCGCCGCATCTGCCGCAGTTCACGGAAGAGGGTCAGTCCGAGCACCTGGGCGAGGTGCCGGGCGGCGGAGTGCCCGCCGTGCGCCCATACCCGCAGCCGCTTGCCCGAGGCGGCGAGCAGGGCCGAGCCCAGCGCCCGCCCGTGCCCGTGCCCGCGATGCGCGGGGTGGACGACCAGTTCGGCGGCCGGCGCCTCGACCGGGTCGGTGTCCTCCAGCTGGGCGTAGCCGACGAGTTCGTCCCCGACGGTCAGCAGCAGATGCGACACTCCGGGGCGGGCGCCCCCGCGCAGCTGCAACCGCCCCTGCTCGGACACGGGCTGCTGCCCGTCGACACGGGCGGCCTCGGAGAGCAGCCCGAGCACGGCCTCGGCCCGGTCCGGGTCGAGTGCGGAGAAGGTCTCGATGGAGCGGGAGGGGGAGGGCCGTACGGCGTCGTCGCTGCTCATGCGTACGAGGGTACGGGGCGGGCGGGCCGAAGTGCCGACAGCGAAGCACGTAAAGGAATCACCAAAGGGAAACCAGGACGTAACCACGAACCCCCTGTCGCGCTACGCGCGTTGACCCTAGGCTGCGCCGGAACGGCCACTCGCCACAGCCGACCCACAGGGGGGTCCCATGCCAGCCGCGCCCCGGCGCACCGGACGTCGTACCTACGCCTTCCTCGGCGCGACCGCGGCTCTCGCCACGGCCGCCGCCCTGGCCGCCGCGCTTCCCGCGCAGGCCCACGGGGGCAGGGGACATCACCCGCTGCCGAGCCGCTACCAGGACGTTCAGCTCCTGTCCTTCAACGACCTGCACGGCAACCTCGAACCCCCGTCGGGCTCCTCCGGCCGGGTCACCGAACTCCAGCCGGACGGTACGACGAAGACGGTCGACGCGGGGGGCGTCGAGTACCTCGCCACGCACCTGCGCAAGGCCCGCCAGGGGCACCCGTACTCCATCACCGCGGCCGGCGGCGACATGGTCGGTGCCTCCCCGCTGCTGTCCGGTCTCTTCCACGACGAGCCCACCGTCGAGGCGCTCAACAAGCTGGACCTGGACGTCACCTCGGTCGGCAACCACGAGTTCGACGAGGGCGCACGGGAACTGGCCCGCCTGCAGAACGGCGGCTGCCACCCCACGGACGGCTGCTACAACGACGAGGAGTTCGAGGGCGCGGACTTCCCGTACCTGGCCGCGAACGTCCAGGACGAGAAGACCGGCAAGCCGATCCTGAAGCCGTACTGGGTCTGGAAGAAGAAGGACGTACGGATCGGCTTCATCGGCGTCACGCTCGAGGGCACCCCGGGCATCGTCTCCGCCGACGGCGTCAAGGGGCTCGCCTTCAAGGACGAGGTCGAGACGATCAACAAGTACGCCAAGGTGCTGCAGCGCCAGGGCGTCCAGTCGATCGTGGCCCTGATCCACGAGGGCGGCTTCCCGGCCTCGGGCGCGTACAACTACAACTGTGACTCCGCGGGTGCGGGTTCCGGCATCTCGGGCCCGATCGTCGACATCGCGAAGAACGTGACCCCGGCGGTCGACGCCCTGGTCACCGGCCACACCCACCAGGCCTACGTCTGCACGGTCCCCGACCCGTCGGGCAAGCCCCGCATGGTCACCTCGGCGGCCTCCTTCGGCCGCCTGTACACCGACACCACGCTGACGTACGACCGCTTCACCGGCGACATCGCGCGTACCGCCGTGAAGTCCGCGAACCACGTGGTCACCCGGGACGTCCCGAAGGCCCCGGACATGACGGACCTGATCTCCCGCTGGAACACCCTGGCGGCACCCATCGGCAACCGCGCCATCGGCTACATCTCGGCCGACGTCAACAACACCGGCACCGAGTCCCCGATGGGCGACCTGATCGCCGACGCGCAGCTCGCCCACGGCCGGGAGCTGGACCCGAGGACCAGCCTCGCCCTGATGAACCCGGGCGGCGTGCGGGCGGGTCTGACCTACCAGGCCAAGGGCGCCGAGGGCGACGGGGTCGTCACCTACGCCGAGGGCTTCACCGTCCAGCCCTTCGCCAACACCGTGAACCTCCAGGACTTCACCGGCGCCCAGCTGATCCAGGTGCTCAAGGAGCAGGTGAGCGGGGCGAACGCGGCGGCCCCGAAGATCCTGCAGCCTTCGGCGGGTCTGACGTACACGCTGGACATGACGAAGACCGGCGCCGACCGCGTGGTCACCGGCTCCATCCGGCTGAACGGCGCGCCGGTCGACCCGGCGGCCACCTACCGCGTCGCCACCAACAGCTTCCTGGCGGGCGGCGGCGACGGCTTCCCGACCCTCGGTCAGGGCACCGGTGACCTGGTGGGCGGGGACGACCTGGCCGCGCTGGAGAAGTACCTGACGGCGCACTCGTCGGCCGGCTCGCCCCTCGCGCCTCCGGCCGCGGACCGGATCACCGTCGTGCAGTAAAATCTGTGTGAATGGCACCGCGGTTCCGAAATAGCCCTGAGAATTTCTCTCAGGGCTATTTCATTGAGGTCTCATCGGAATTGGCATTTTCCTGCTTTCGGGACCCGTAATGTTTTCCGTGTCGAAACCGAACGGCACCGAAAGGAAAAGCCAATGTCTTTCCACAGGATCGCTCCCGTGAAGAAGCACCACAAGCCCGCCCCCGCCCCGAAGAAGCCGGCCCCGAAGAAGCCGGAGCCCGCGCCGAAGCGCCGGCCGGTCGGTGGCAAGGGCTGAGACAGCACGCCGCGAGGCGGGGCCGCCCGGTGGCGCGTGGACGCACCGGTGCCCCCGCCTCGGCCATGTCCACAGCTGTGGAGGAGGAGTTGTCGATGGTGAGGGAAGCCCGCGAGGCCTTCCGCCGGTTCTGGCCGCTGACCCGCGGGGACCGCAGGTGGCTGGTGGCGATCGTGGCGTGCGTGGTGGTCGCCGCGGTCGCGGAGACCTCGGCGGTCCTGCTGTTCGCCGAGTTGACCGACCACGCCCTGAAGTCCGGTTCAGTGGCCGCCTTCTGGGGGCCGGCCGGTGCCTGGCTCGGGGTGGCCGCACTCGCCGCGCTGGTGGGCTACCTCGGCAACTCCCTCGCCACCTGGACCGCCGAGAGATTCGTACTCCGGCTGCGGGCGGCCGTCTTCCGGCATGTACAGGACCTGCCCCCGCATTTCTTCCAGAAGCACCGGCAGGGGGATCTGGTCGAACGGCTCACCGGGGACGTCGAATCCATCGAGCAGTTGGTGGTGTCGGGTGTCGTGGGGGCCGTCTCCGCCGCCTTCTCCGCCGTTTTCTACGCGTGCGCCGCCTTCTGGCTGCGCTGGGACCTGGCGCTCGCCGCCTTCGTCCTCGCGCCCCTGTTCCTGCTCGCCGCCCGCCGCTTCTCCGGCCGTATCCAGCAGGCGTCCAGGGACGGGCGGGCCGCGGACGGCGCGATCACCTCGGTGGTGGAGGAGTCACTGGGCAACATCGTGCTCACCCAGGCCTACAACCGGCAGCGGGACGAGGAGCGGCGGCTCGACCGCGAGGCCCGCTCCTGGATGCGGGCCAGTGTGCGCGGGGCGCGGCTGAGCGAGATGTACGAGCAGTTCGTCGAGGTCGTCGAGACGGTGTGCGTGCTCGCCGTGATCGGGCTCGGGGTGTGGGAGATCTCCGCCGGGCGGATGAGCCTCGGTCAACTGCTCGCCTTCGCCGCCTTTCTCGGCTACCTGTACCCGCCGGTCCGCAGCCTCGGACAGCTCGGGCTCACCGTCACCGCGGCCACCGCCGGCGCGCAGCGCATCGGGGAGATCCTGGAGGCCGAGCCCGCCGTCACCGACCCCGCCGAACCCGTGGCCGCGTGGCCGGTGCGCGGGTGGGTCGGCTTCCACGGGGTGTCCTTCCGCTACCCGGAGTCCCGCCGCGCCTGTCTGCGGGACGTGAGCCTCACCGCCGGTCCGGGCGAGCTGGTCCTGGTCACCGGCGCGAGCGGCGCCGGAAAGTCCACCCTCGCCAAGCTCCTCACCCGCTTCTACGACCCCTCGGCCGGCGTGATCACTCTGGACGGCGTCCCCCTCACCGACGTACCGCTGCACTTCCTGCGCGAGCAGGTCGCCCTGCTGCCGCAGCAGACGCTGATCCTCAACGGCACCATCCGCGAGAACATCGGCTGCGGCCGCCCCGGCGCCACCGGCACCGAGATCGAGCAGGCGGCCCGGGACGCGGCGGCCCACGACTTCGTCGCCGCCCTGCCCGAGGGCTACGACACACACATCGCCCCGGGCACGGCAGCCCTCTCCGGCGGTCAGCTCCAGCGCATCGCCATCGCCCGCGCGATGCTGCGCGCCGCCCCGGTCCTGGTCCTGGACGAGCCCACGGCGGGACTGGACGCGGTGGCCGCCCGTCAGGTCGTACAGCCCCTGCGCCGCCTGATGGCCGGCCGCACGACCATCATGATCACGCACGACCTGAGCCTCGCCCCGGACGCCGACCGCATCCTGGTCGTCGACCACGGCCGCCTGGTGGAGGCGGGTACACACGGGGAACTGCTCGCCCGGGGCGGCGCCTACGCGCGCCTGGCGTCACCGCTGCCGGAGGCGGCCGCGACACCGGCACCGGAGCGGACGATGGTCCTACGCCGGTAGGCGGCCACCGCTCAGGGATGTTGCAGCGTCTTGGGGACCTGGGACTCCCAGCGCCAGTTCAGCAGTGCGGCGAGCACCGCGAACGTGCCCAGCGGAAGCCACAGGAACAGCAGGAGCGTGGGCGGGTGGTCCGTGGTGAACAGGAACGCCACCCACAGCAGGAAGCCGCAGCCCACGGCGACGACCCCGCCGACGGACGCCCGCTCCCACGCCTTGCGGTGCCCGGTCCGCCGTCGGATCAGCGCCTCCACCTGCGGCCGCCGCTCCCAGCCGGCGCCGCGGTGCAGGGCGGCGGCCTCGCGCAGCGCGGCGACCTCGGCGGGCACGTCGTCCAGTTGCCAGTCGTCCAGATGCGGCAGCACGAACCGGCGGCCTTCGGTGTCGTACAGGTACGTGAGCCACTTGCGGGCGGACGCGGGGGCCTTCGGAACCGGCTCGGCCCGGATGTCGTAGATCTCGTGCCAGGCCCGGCCGCGTTCGGTCACCGCCCGTCGTGCGGTGATCCCCCGGGCCCCGACGAGGGTGCGGCCGCGCAGCAAGTACAGCCCCATCTTGACGAACAGCACGACGTACAACGCGGCGAGTGACACCGGAACCCATGAGGGCGTGCTGTGCTGCCGCCACAGCTGGATGACGCCGTTCAGGCCGAGCAGCCCCATGCCGAGGACGAAGGAGCGCGGTGTCTTCCTGCGCTTGCGGTACTCGCGTTCGATCCCGCCGCCGTACGTGTCCACGCCCTGCCCGCCTCCGTGTGCCGCCTCAGGTCCGCTTCCGCCGGTCGAACCAGATCGTGGCCGCCGTCGGCACCAGCCCCGCCCAGAAGATGATCTGCGGCACGGCCCGGTCCGTCCATGGGATCTGCGTGAGAAGCAGGGCACAGAACATCGCCCAGGCGGCCTGGCCCAGGACGATGCGGGGCCAGCGGCGGCGGTTGATCAGGGAGCGGAGGTTGTAGCGGACTCCCATGCGCAGCCGGCGGTAGCGCAGCAGGGCACCCACGGCCCAGACGGCGGCCATGGGGACGAGGTCCCACATGCGCTGGCCCGGGGGGAGCGGCAGGGCGCGCTGTGTGTGGCCGTCGGTGGCGAAGAGGTCGAGTCCGGCGGCGGCGAGGCCGACGCACAGCACGGCGAGCCAGCGCACTCCGCGCAGCAGCCGGTACGAGGCGTCGTCCAGGCCCTGTTGCATGGGCGCCGAGTCCGGGGCGGCGGCGAGGGCGTCGGCGTAGAGCGTGGCGGCCTCGGCGGCCTTGACGCCGGGTGCGGCGGCGGCCTTCCTGGTCTGCCGGGCCAGCGCCTGCCGGTGGTTCGGGTCGAGCCGGAGGATGGCCCGGTCCATCTCGTCGGCGACGGTCCGGTCGCCGCCCATGTCGGCGATCAGCCACGCCACCTCGTAGGGAAACACCTCCTCGGGCCCCAGGCGGATGGCCTGCCGGGCCAGTTCGGCCGACTCCTGGAGGAAGCGGTCCATGGCCTCGCGGGTGACCTCCCCGCCGTTGGCCTGCCCGAACTGGATGATCCTGATGCGGAACAGCCAGTTGGCGAGCATCGCGTACCCGTACCAGTACTCGGGCGCGAGCCGGATGACCTCGCGCAGAACGCCCTCGGTCTCCGGGAAGCGGCCGCCCACCGCCTGCAGGACGCGGGCGTGCTGGATGAGCGCCGCGATGTCCTCGGGGTCGAGCGCGAGCGCGCGTTCGGTCGCCTCCAGCGCCTGGCCGGCCTCGTTCTCCAGGGCGAGATGGCACCGTGCGAGCCTCACCCAGGCCCGGACGTCCTCCGGGTCCTCGGCGAGCCGCTGTCCGAGCAGCTCCTTGGCCTCGTCGTACCGCTCCAGTTCGAAGAGCATGTCGGCCCGCTCCAGGGCGGGGTGCACGGCGGTCACAGCTTGCGCCTCTTCTTCAGATAGGCGATCAGGTCGTCATACATGCCGCCCTCGTTGGCGAACATGGCCACGTTCCGGGCGGAGGTGAACCACGGCTCGGCCGACGGGCTGATCTCCTTGGCCGCACCGAGCAGATCCTTCATGCCGATCAGGCGGACGGTGCCGGTGCGGGCCGAGTCGAGCAGCGCACGCTCGGCGGCCGCCTCGCAGAGATGAGCGAGGTCGGCGCCGGACAGGCCGTCGGTGACCTTGGCCAGCTTGGCCAGGTCGATGTTCTCGATGGGGCGTTCGCGCAGGTGGTAGCGGAGGATCGCCTCGCGGGCCGGGGCGTCCGGCGGCAGCACGAGCAGGGTGCGGTCGAGCCGGCCGGGGCGGCGCAGCGCGTTGTCCACGTCCCAGGGGACGTTGGTGGCCGCGAGTACGAACACGCCCTCGTTGGCGGCGGAGTCGATGCCGTCCAGCTCGGTGAGCAGCTGGTTGACGGTGTTGCGCATGCCGCTGTGCGCGGTACGGCTGCGCTTGGCGCCGAGCGCGTCCAGCTCGTCCAGGAAGACCACGCAGGGGGCCTGCCGGCGGGCGGTCTGGAAGATCTCGTGCATGTTGCGCTCGGAGTTGCCCATCCACATGTCGAGCACGTCGTTGACCGACACGGACAGGAAACCGGCGCCGAGTTCACCGGCGACCGCCCGCGCGATGAACGTCTTCCCACAGCCGGGCGGACCGTACAGCAGCAGTCCGCCGCGCAGGCTCTTGCCGTACAGCCTGCGCAGCTCGGGGTTGCGCAGCGGTGCGAGGAAGGCGGCCTCCAGGCGGTCCTTGACCTCCTGCATCCCGCCGACGTCGGCGAGCCGCACCCCGCCGGGCCGCTCGACGTCCCACGCCTCGGCCTCCCCGGGGTCGTCGTCGCCGTCGGCCCGGGCCGGTGCCTCGGTGAAGCGGGGCGGTACGGCATCCCCGACCTGCTGCTCGGCGGCCTGCCAGTCGAACCCGTTCCGGGCCCCGGGGGCAGCTGCGGCCCGGTCGGCCGAGGCAGGTGCGGCGGGCGGGGCCTGCTGCTGCGGTACACCCATGGCGCGGGCCATGAGCTGCCGCGCCTGCTCGTCCCCCGGCGCGTGCTGCAACGCGAACGCCACCTCGGCGACGGCGGCGTCCGGCCGGCCGTCGTTCAGCAGCAGCTCGGCGAGGTGCAGCCGCAGGGGTACGTCGGCGGGTGTGGCGGCAACTGCCGTACGCAGGCTGCGAATCAGTGGGGAGTCTTCCGGCATGGGCCATACCCTACGGACCCTTGCGGCCCCGCCTTCGGCCAGGAGGCGGCAGGCGGGCAGGGCGGTGGCGGCGGCCTTCGGCCGGGTGCCGGCACCGAAGAGGTCGTAGGTCCTACCGGTCGGCGGATTCCGGCGGAGCCGTGGGCGCGCCCGGCAGCCGTACCGTCGCCACCGTGCCGCCGCCGTCCGCCCGGGCGAGGGTGACCTCGCCGCCTGCCTGCTGGACCGTGCGGGCCACGATGGACAGGCCGAGGCCCGAGCCCGGCAGGGCCCGCGCGCTGGGGGAGCGCCAGAAGCGGTCGAAGACGTGCGGCAGTTCGTCGGCGGGGATGCCGGGGCCGTGGTCGCGTACGGTCAGGACGCCGTCGGTCAGCTGGACGTCGATCGCGCCGCCGTCGGGGCTGAACTTCACCGCGTTGTCGAGGACGTTGACGATCGCCCGCTCCAGGGCGGAGGGCTCCGCGCGTACGAACCAGGGCTTCAGGTCCGCCGTGATCGTCAGCTCCGGTCCGCGCAGCCGGGCCCGGTGCAGGGCGGCCTCGACGGTGTCCTGGAAGGCGATGACCTGGACGCGTTCGCCGCGCTGGCCCTCCGAGCGGGACAGCTCCTGCAGGTCGCCGATCAGGGCGGCCAGCTCCGTCATCTGCGCCTTCACCGAGGCGAGGAGCGCCTTGCGGTCCTCCGGGGGGATCGGGCGGCCCGTCTCCTCGCTGCGGGTGAGCAGTTCGATGTTGGTGCGCAGGGAGGTGAGGGGGGTGCGCAGTTCATGGCCGGCGTCCGCGATGAGCTGCTGCTGCAGGTCGCGTGAGCCGGCCAGGGCGGTGGTCATCGAGTTGAAGGAGCGGGAGAGCCGGGCGACCTCGTCCTCGCTGTCGTCCTCCACGGGGATGCGGACACTCAGGTCCTCGGTCCGTGCGACGTGTTCGACGGCCTCCGTGAGCTTGTCGACCGGCCGCAGTCCCGCACGGGCCACCGCGAGGCCCGCCGCACCGGCCCCGACCACTCCGATACCGGAGACGACGAGGAGGATCAGCGCGAGGTCGTTGAGCGTGTTCTGGGTGTTCTTCAGCGGTATCGCGACCTGGAGAGCCGTGTCCGGGTACGGCTTGGGCGGAGTGCCCAGACCGTCGGTGACGGTCAGGGGCTGGGTCAGCACGCGTACGGCGTTGCCCTCGGAGTCGGTGCCGTTGCGCGTGAGGAACTTCATGTGCAGTACGCCGTCGCGGGCGGCCGCGTCGGCGATGACGGCGATGTCGGAGGCGGTGGTCCGCACCCGGCCCGCGGAGTTCGCGAACACACAGGCGGTGCCGTCCCGCTTCATGAGCTGGTAGTAGCTGCTGTGGATGTGGAAGCCGCCGAGGTCGGACCCGCTCGGCTTCTGCGGGCACGACTCCAGAGTGGACATCGCGTCCCCCCACCGCTGCGGCGAGGAGGCCTTCTGCAGGTCGTTGTCGACCTGGTCGTAGAGCTTGCGCTCCACGATGAACCAGCACGTGACCGAGACCGCGGCCACCGCGAACGCCACCGCCGACGCCACCAGCATCGCCAGTCGCGCCCGGATCGGCAGGGCCCGGTACCTGCGGACGAGCTTGTTCACTCCGCGCCGCCCTGACGAAGGACGTACCCCACGCCCCGGACCGTGTGCACGAGCCGCAGCTCGCCGCCGGCCTCCGTCTTGCGGCGCAGGTACATGACATAGACGTCCAGGGAGTTGGACGACGGCTCGAAGTCGAAGCCCCACACCGCCTTGAGGATCTGCTCGCGGGTGAGGACCTGGCGCGGGTGGGCCATGAACATCTCCAGCAGGGTGAACTCCGTGCGGGTCAGTTCGACCTGGCGGCCACCCCGGGTGACCTCGCGCGTCGCGAGGTCCATGCGTAGGTCGGCGAAGGTCAGCGCCTCGTCCTCTTGGGCCTCGGCGGACACGGCCGACGCGTAGGTGCTGCGGCGCAGCAGGGCGCGGATGCGGGCGAAGAGTTCGTCCAGCTCGAAGGGCTTGACCAGGTAGTCGTCGGCCCCGGCGTCCAGGCCCGTCACCCGGTCGCCGACCGTGTCGCGGGCCGTGAGCATGAGGATCGGGGTCGTGTCGCCGGCGCCCCGGATGCGGCGGGCGGCGGTCAGGCCGTCCATGCGGGGCATCTGGATGTCCAGGACGACCAGGTCGGGCCGGTAGGCCTGGGCCTTGTCCAGCGCGTCCGCGCCGTCGACGGCGACCTGCGTGTCGTACCCCTCGAACGCGAGGCTGCGCTGGAGTGCCTCGCGGACGGCGGGCTCGTCGTCGACGATCAGGATGCGCTGGGGGTCACGGTCGCCTTCGGCGGGGCTCATCGCTCGCGTTCCTCGGGGTGCGGTGGGTCGTGGACGGGTGTCTCTCAGCCTCGCACGAGTCGGGGCCGCCGGGCAGGTGCGCCGGGCTCAGACGCCCAGTGTGCTCAGCTCGCTGATCGCGGAGAGGCGGCGCAGCGGCACCTTGTGGCGGTGCGGGCGGTCGGCGGAGGTGCGCAGGCCCATCAGCTGGGGGACGGGCGGCACCTCTGGGGCCCGCGGGGCCGGCGTGTGCAGTGCGTGCGCGACCGAGAGGGCCAGGACGAGGTCGGCCGGACCGGTGCCGGCGGCCTGGTGGGAAACCTGCTTGATCATGACGTACTCCCTCGTGCCCCGCGGGGGCTCAGCTGGTGGAGCCCGCCCGCAGCTTGGCCAGGTCGGACTTGACGGTGTTGACGGGGATCGCGAAGCCCAGGCCGATGCTGCCCGCGTCGGAGGACGACGAGGACTGCGAACTCGACGAGTACATCGCGGAGTTGATGCCGATGATGTGGCCGCTCGCGTCGATCAGCGCGCCACCGGAGTTGCCGGGGTTCAGCGAGGCGTCCGTCTGGATCGCCTTGTAGGTGGTCGTGGACGAGCCGGTGTCGCCGTTGAACTGGCGGCCGCCGAACTGGAACGGCCACTGTCCGTCGCCGCCCTGGTTCTGGCCCTGGTTCTCGTCCGTGGAGACGGTCACGTCACGGGCGAGCGCGGAGACGATGCCGCTGGTGACGGTGCCGGTCAGGCCCTCGGGGGAGCCGATCGCCACGACCGAGTCGCCGACCTGGACGCCGGAGGAGTCGCCGAGCGAGGCGGCCTTCAGACCGGAGGCGCCCTTCAGCTTGATCAGCGCGAGGTCCTTGGAGCTGTCGGTGCCGACGATCTCGGCGGTGTAGCTCTTGCCGTCGCTGGTGCGCACCTTGACGGAGGTGGCGCCGGAGACGACGTGGTTGTTGGTGACGATCTCGCCGTCACCGGTGATGACCACGCCGGAGCCGGTGGACGAGCCGCTGCCGAGCGTCGCCCGGATCTCGACCACGCTCGGGCTGACCGCTGCGGCGATCGCGGCGACGTCGCCCTTCTTGCTGGAGGGGACCACCGTGGTGGTCGTACCGGTGGAGGCGACCGTGTCCTTGCCGGTCAGCTCCTGGAAGGCGTAGGCCGTGCCGCCGCCGACCGCGGCGGCGACGATGGCCACCGCCGCGAGCAGCCCCATCGGGCCTCGGGTGCGCTTGCGCCTCGGTACGGCGCCGGGCTCGGGAGCCGGCATCGTGGCCGTCGGGGGCTCGTACGGCGGCGGGGGCGGCCATTCGGGGTTCACGGGAGCGGAGTAGCTGTGCTGCTGCGGGCTGTATGCGCCCTGGCTCTCGGTCATGACAAGAGGATGTCCCGCAACCATGAGAGCTTCCTGAGTGCTCCCTGAGAAGCCCGGCAGAACCTCGTTCGCCCGATATAAAGAGACCTCCCGCGCCTGGGGCCGGGCTCTCACGAGCCCTTCATGAAGGGCTCAGACGCAGCCGCAGCTCGTGCGGACCACGAGCCGGGACGGGAAGGTCTTCAGCCGCTCGCGCCGCGAGCCCGCCACCCTGAGCCCGTCGTCCAGGACCAGGTCCACCGCGGCCCGGGCCATCGCCGAGCGGTCCGAGGCGATCGTCGTCAGCGGCGGGTCGGCGAGTGCCGCCTCCTTGATGTCGTCGAACCCGGCCACCGCCAGCTCGCCGGGCACGTCGATGCGCAGCTCGCGCGCGGCCCGCAGCAGGCCGATCGCCTGGTCGTCGGTGGAGCAGAAGACCGCGGGCGGCCGGTTCGGACCGGACAGGACCTCCAGGGCCACGCGGTAGGCGTCGTAGCGGTTGTACGGCGCCTCGAACAGCCGGCCCTCGGTGGAGATGCCCGCCTCGGCCATGGCCCGCTTCCAGCCCTCGACGTGGTCGGAGACCGGGTCGCCCACGGCCGGCGTCTCGGCCATGCCGCCCATACAGGCGACGTACTCGTAGCCGTGCTCCAGCAGGTGCCGTACGGCGTGCTGGGCGCCGCCTAGGTCGTCGGTGACGACGGCGACGTCGTCGATGGCCTCCGGGCGCTCGTGCAGCAGCACCACCCGGGCGTCCCAGGCCTCGATCTCGGCGGCCGCGAGGTCGTTCAGCGCGTGGCTGACCAGGATCAGGCCCGACACCCGCATACCGAGGAACGCGCGCAGATAGTGCACCTCGCGTTCGCCGATGTAATCGGTGTTGCCGACGAGCACCATCTTTCCGCGCTCGGACGCGGCCTGCTCGACCGCGTGGGCCATCTCGCCGAAGAAGGGCTGGCGGGCGTCCGGGATGATCAGGCCTATGAGGTCGGTGCGCCGCGACGCCATCGCCTGGGCGACCCGGTCGGGCCGGTACCCCAGCTCCTTGATCGCGGCGAGGACACGCTCGCGCGTGGCCGGGGCGACCGGCCGGGGTCCGTTGTTGATGACATAACTGACGACGGCGGTGGAGGTCCCAGCCAGCCGTGCCACATCATCCCGAGTCACCTTGGCCACGCGCGGAGTCTACGCGGATGGACCCGCTCTGGGCAGGGCGTATCGCATGCCGACTGTGCGGTAGCAATGCCCTGCACAAGCGGTTCCCGTGCCTCCGCTATGCGTCCGCGTGGACCTCGGACCCGTCCAGGACAGCGGATGTGTCCGCATCTTCCGCCTTTGCCCGGTCCGCCTTGGCCTTGGAGTCGTCACCGGACCGGTCGCCTTTTTCAGGCGTAACGAATCGATAACCGACGTTCCGGACGGTCCCGATCAGCGACTCGTGCTCGGGGCCGAGCTTGGCGCGCAGCCGCCGTACGTGCACGTCGACGGTCCGGGTGCCACCGAAGTAGTCGTAGCCCCACACCTCCTGCAGCAGCTGGGCGCGGGTGAAGACCCGGCCCGGGTGCTGGGCGAGGTACTTGAGGAGTTCGAACTCCTTGAAGGTGAGGTCCAGGACCCGGCCCTTGAGCTTGGCCGAGTAGGTCGCCTCGTCCACGGACAGGTCGCCGTTGCGGATCTCCATCGGGGAGTCGTCGTTGACGATCTGCTGCCGGCCCATCGCGAGCCGGAGCCGGGCCTCGACCTCGGCCGGGCCCGCGGTGTCGAGCAGCACGTCGTCGATGCCCCAGTCGGCGGTGACGGCGGCCAGGCCGCCCTCGGTGACGACCAGGAGAAGGGGGCAGCCTGGGCCGGTCGAGCGCAGCAGCTGACAGAGGCTGCGCACCTGCGGCAGGTCGCGGCGGCCGTCGATGAGGATGACGTCGGCGCCCGGGGTGTCGACCAGGGCGGGGCCCTCGGCCGGGGCGACCCGCACGTTGTGCAGGAGCAGACCGAGCGCGGGCAGCACCTCCGTCGACGGCTGGAGGGCGTTGGTCAGGAGCAGCAGAGAACTCATACGTCTGGTTCCTCCTCGGTCCCTGCGAGGACGTGTGCGGTACGGCACTGCTCTGCGATCCCGAAGGCCCCGTACACCCACGGTCACCTGAGGTTTCCCGCTTCGTATACAACGCTTCCGAAAGCACAAAAGGACCCGGGGGCTACGCTGCCCGAGTCCTCTGCCCAGCAGAATAGCCCACATGAGCAACCGTCCGGCAGGTCATACGGCACGTTCCACCGATCGTCCGAATCCCGAGACAGGCACACGGGGCTCTAACAGGACGTTTCTGTGCACGGCCGACGGAGTTCCGGTCGATTCCGTATACAACCCGGCCGCGGTCGTATACGAAGCGGCGCCGGACACCTCATGTCCACCCTCCCGCGACCTGGTGTTCGTGATCGCCCACGGCTTCACCGGGGACGTGGACCGGCCGCATGTACGAAGGGTGGCGGGCGTGCTCGCCCGTTACGGCGCCGTCGTCACCTTCTCCTTCCGGGGCCACGGTGCCTCGGGCGGCCGGTCCACGGTCGGCGACAAGGAGGTGCTGGACCTGGCCGCCGCGGTGGAGTGGGCGCGCGGCCACGGGCACGCGCGCGTGGTGACCGTCGGCTTCTCCATGGGCGGCTCGGTGGTGCTGCGGTACGCGGCCCTGTACCCGGGCACGGTCGACGCGGTGGTCTCGGTCAGTGCCCCCGCGCGCTGGTACTACCGGGGCACCGCCCCCATGCGCCGGCTGCACTGGCTGGTCACCCGCCCCGAGGGCCGCCTGGTCGGCCGCTACGGCCTGCGCACCCGCATCCACCACCGCGAGTGGAACCCGATCCCGCTCTCCCCGGTGCAGGCGGTCCCGAGGATCGCGCCCACCCCGCTGCTCATCGTGCACGGCGACCGCGACGGCTACTTCCCGCTCGATCACCCCCGGATGCTCGCCGAGGCCGCCGGGGACCACGCAGAACTCTGGCTGGAGCCCGGCATGGGCCACGCCGAGCACGCGGCGGGCGAGGCCCTGCTGGCCCGGATCGGCGACTGGGCCGTCGGGCACGCGCGTTCCGGCGCCGCCGGGGTGCCTTAGCCTGACACCGTCCGTCCCTAGTCTCTTGTCAGTTCTCCTGCCGTCGATTGAGGAACCAGATGCCCAAGGTCACGGTCCGCTACTGGGCCGCTGCCAAGGCCGCGGCCCAGGTCGCCGAGGAGCCGTACGACGCGGCCACCCTCGCCGACGCGCTCGCCGCGGTGCGTGAGCAACACCCCGGTGAACTCACGCGCGTCCTGCAGCGATGCTCCTTCATCGTCGACGGTCACCCCGTGGGAACCCGCGCGCATGAGACGGTACGGCTGGCCGAGGGCGGCACGGTCGAGGTGCTCCCGCCGTTCGCAGGAGGATGAGGCGTTGAGCGACCAGCCGTATCAGGGCGGGCCGTACGAGGGGTACGAGGGTTACGACCCGTACGGACAGCACCAGAACCAGAACCGGCAACACCAGCAGCACCAGGCGGCTGGGCAGGCCTGGCCCGGGCAGCAGCCCCAGGCCGGGTACGACCAGTACGGCGACGGGCAGGGCCAGTACGCCGACGCGTACCCGCACACGGGGTACGACCCGCAGGACACCCAGCAGTGGCAGGGCCAGACCTGGGAGACGCAGACGCACGGGCACGTGCACGCGGCGGAGCCGGCGTACCTGCCGGCGCAGGAGCCGTTCACCCCGCAGGCACCGGCCGCCGAGCCCCGGCAGTACCAGCAGCAGCCCGCGCAGCAGCAGTACCAGCAGCCGCAGCCGCAGCCGCAGCCGCAGCCCACGCCCGGGCCCGAGGCCGAGGCGGATACCGCCTACGGCCCCTCCACCCTCGCCGGCAACTCCCGCATCACCGACGCGCAGCGGGCCCGTCTGGAGGGCCGCTCGCCGGTCATCGAGCCCGGTATGCAGCCGGCGCTGCTCACCGCCGGGCTCGGCCTGCTCCTGGCCGCGACGGCCCCCGTCGCCTCGTACGCCCTCGTCGTACCGCTGGTGCTGCTCCAGGCCGTGACGGCGGCGGGCTGGTTCCGGCTGAACGGCATGTGGCCCGCCCGCCAGGGCATCGCGCTGGCCTTCCTGGGCGCGCTCACCGCGGACGTGGCGGTGCTGGCCGCGGGCCGCGAGAACGCGCCGGCCGCGATCCTCGGCCCCCTCGGCCTCTGGGTACTGCTGTCCCTGGTCCTCCAGCTGCGCTCGCACGCCTCGCCGGACGAGCGGATGTACGGCCTGATGGCGACCGTCGCCTCCTCGTCCCTCGCGGTCCTGGCGACGGGGTACCTGGCTGCCGACCCGCACGCGGTCTCGGTGGGCGCGGCGTCGGTGGCCGTGGCCATCCTGGCCCGCGCGCTGCCGCTGCCGACCCCGGCGTCCGTCGTGGTCTCGGTGCTGGCCGCAGCGGGCGCGGGCATCGCGGTGGGCGGCATGACGGGCCTCGGCGCGAAGGGCTCCGCCCTGGGAGCGGCGGCCGCGGTCTGCGCCCTGATCGGCCACAGGGTCGCCAGCTACGACTACCCGTCCCGCTTCGTCCACTTCACGGCGGGCGTGGCGCTTCCGCTGTCGGCGGCGGCGCCTGTTGTCTGGGTACTGGGCCGAGCCCTGGGCTAGGCGCCGCCGGGCTGGGAGCGTCCCCGGCTGCAGGTGCGTTGTGGCTGGTCGCGCAGTTCCCCGCGCCCCTTGGGAAGGTTGCGCTGACCGACCTCAAGGGGCGCGGGGAACTGCGCGAACAACCCCCACGCACCCGTACCCGGCGACGCACCCGCACTCCTAACGGCGAAACCCCGCCCTCACCCCACGGCGCCCTGTCACAAGTGATCGACAAACAGAACCCGGCCGAGCCCCGCAGGGTTACCGTGGCGTAGCTGGACACCGTCGCCGACCCGGGGGAACCTCCACATGCGCGCCCTGCGAATAATCCTGATCCTCGTCGTGATCCTGGGCGGGCTCTTTGTGATCGTCGACCGCGTCGCCGTGCACTTCGCCGAGGGGGAGGCCGCGGACAAGCTGAGGGCGACCGAGAACCTGGCGTCGACCCCGGACGTGGACATCAAGGGCTTCCCCTTCCTCACCCAGGTCGCGGGCGGCTCCCTGGACGACGTCGAGGTCGGCATCAAGGACTACGAGGCGGCCACCGGCACCGACGGCAAGACCATCCGCATCGACGGCCTCAAGGCCGACATGAAGGGCGTGGACTTCTCCGGCGACTACAGCTCCGCCACCGCGGCGACCGCCAGCGGTACCGCGACGATCTCGTACGACGAGCTGCTGAAGACCGCCAAGTCCGAGCCCACCGAGGTCGCCCCGGGGATCACCGCCCGGGTCGTGGGTCTCTCCGACGGCGGCAACGGCAAGATCAAGGTCATGGTGGAGGGGACCGTCGCGTCGGTCGGGCTCAAGCAGACGGTGCCCGTCCTCAGCTCGGTGACCGTCGAGAACGACAAGGTCCGGGTGCACGCGGACAGCCTGCCCAAGCTGGGCGCCGCCGCGATCGCCGAGAACCGCATCCGCCAGATCACCGACTTCCAGCAGGCCGTCGACCAGCTGCCCGGCGGCATCAAGCTGGACAAGGTGCAGGCCGCCCAGAACGGCGTGGAGATCAGCGTGAAGGGTTCGAACGTCCGGCTGGCTGGGTAGTACGACAGCCGACCGAACGGCGGGTGTCCGACAGGCGAGACGCCCCCGTCCGCACCGTAGATGCACTGACCGGCACAAGCGCCCGGAGGCCGTCCCACGACGCCCCGGGCGCTTTCTGTATCCCAATATTCGGACGATCTCGTCTCACAGTCCGACACGCCGGTGACACGCCCGCCCGTACGTCCCTACGATCGGGGCCATGAAGCGACAGGCGGATCTCACGAAGCGGCGGGCAGTCGACCTGTGCCGCGTTGCCGCCATGCTCTGTCGCCCCTTCTGAGCGAAAGTCCCCGACTTCCGCATCTCACCCCTGCCCTGCTGGAAGGGCACCCGTGCGCCTCCGGACGAACCGGAGCCGTACCCGTACGCATTTCGCACGCCTCGCCGTAACTGCCCCGGAGGAGAGAAGAGCATGAGCCGCAGCGACGTCCTCGTCGACGCCGACTGGGTCCAGGACAACCTGGACAACCCTGGCATCGCGATCGTGGAGGTGGACGAGGACACGTCCGCCTACGAGAAGAACCACATCAAGAACGCGATCCGCATCGACTGGACCAAGGACCTGCAGGACCCGGTCCGCCGCGACTTCATCGACCAGGAGGGCTTCGAGAAGCTCCTGTCGAAGAAGGGCATCGCCAACGACACGCTGGTGATCCTCTACGGCGGCAACAACAACTGGTTCGCGTCGTACGCCTACTGGTACTTCAAGCTCTACGGCCACGAGAACGTCAAGCTCCTCGACGGCGGCCGCAAGAAGTGGGAGCTGGACGCCCGCGAGCTGGTCGACGGCGCCGACGTGCCCGAGCGCGCCGCGACCGACTACCGGGCCAAGGCCCAGGACACCTCGATCCGCGCCTTCCGCGACGACGTCGTGGCGGCCATCGGCTCGCAGAACCTCGTCGACGTCCGCTCGCCCGACGAGTTCTCCGGCAAGCTGCTCGCCCCGGCCCACCTCCCGCAGGAGCAGTCGCAGCGTCCGGGCCACGTCCCGACCGCCCGCAACATCCCGTGGTCGAAGAACGCCAACGACGACGGCACCTTCAAGTCGGACGACGCGCTCAAGGAGCTCTACGCCGACGAGCAGGTGGACCTCGCCAAGGACACGATCGCCTACTGCCGCATCGGTGAGCGCTCGGCCCTGACCTGGTTCGTGCTGCACGAGCTGCTCGGCGTCCAGAACGTCAAGAACTACGACGGCTCCTGGACCGAGTACGGCTCCCTCGTCGGCGTGCCGATCGAGCTCGGCGCCAACAAGTAACCCACCGACCGACCTTCTGGTCAGACCCCTCAGGAGAAAGACATGTGTGGAGCGAAGGCCGGCGGCCCCGACGCCTCGACGATCAAGCCCGGTGAGACCACGATCCAGGGTCAGGTGACCCGCGACGGCGAGCCGGTGACCGGCTACGTCCGTCTGCTGGACTCGACCGGCGAGTTCACCGCGGAGGTCCCCACCTCCGCCACGGGACAGTTCCGCTTCTACGCGGCCGAGGGCACCTGGACCCTGCGTGCCCTCGTCCCCGGCGCCACCGCCGACCGCACGGTCGTGGCCCAGAAGGGCGGCCTCGCGGAGGTCGCGATCGCGGTCTGAGCAACCTCAGAACCGGCCGAAGGGCCGCACCCCCCGGGTTGGACGCCTGGGGTGCGGCCCTTCGGCCTGTCCGGACCTACCCTGGAACCGTGCTCTCGAGGCGACGTCATCTGTACTTCGCCATGATGGGGACCTGCATCGGTCTCTTCGTCCTGGCGTGGGCGGTCGTGCGCCTCTGGTCGATCCCCGCGGCGGTCGGCATGTGCGTGGTCGCCATGGTCATCCCGCCCGTGGCCGCGATGGTGGCCAACCGGCGCGGCCCCGAGGACCGCTGGTGGGACGACCCCTCGGGGGACCCGCAGTCCGACGAGTGGTGGGACGAGCTGGACGGGAAGAAGCGGCCCAGGTCGTGAGACGGGCTGCTCAGTAGACGAGCGCCTGTGTTCCGTCCCCCAGCGCCTCCTGCACGAAGACCTGCGCGCCCGCGATCTGTACGCCCTCCAGGACGTCCTTCTCGGTGATCTCGCGCCGGGCGGCGCACTGCGTGCACAGCGTGACGCGGCCGGCCGCGAGGATCGAGTCGATCAGGTCCGGCAGCGGCGCCGCGTGCGGCAGCTCGAACTCGGCGGCCCGCCCCGGCAGCGCGAACCAGGACGACTCCCCGGTCAGCCACAACGAGACCTCGACCCCGCTGGCCACGGCCACCGCCGCCACCGTGAACGCCTGTGAGCAGCGCTCGGGTGCGTCGGCCCCGGCGGTCACCTTGATCACGAGCTTCTTCGCCATGGCCGAATCGTAATCCCTTCCCCTGCAACTACATGCGCATGCCATGAGTCTCCTGTGCGCGCGGATGACGGAATCCACGCTTCCCGTGATCAGGGAGACGTCTTGGAAGCAACAGAAGAGAGATCCGGCGCGCCGGACGCGCCGGTCGTGCCGGATGCGTCCGACCCGTCCCGGCCCCGCCGGCGCGGCCGTACGCCCCGGCTGGTCGGTGCGGCCGCCCTGCTCGGTGTGGTCGCCGGCACCTGCGCGGGGTATCTCGTGCAGGCCGACCGCGAGCCCTCGAAGCTGCCGTCGCTCTCCCAGCCGGTGATCGAGCAGGCCAAGGGCGAGGTCGAACCGCTCTCGGCCGCGCAGGACCGCAAGGTCAGGACCGACCAAGACCTGCGCAAGCTGCTGCTGGCGAAGCCGCGCGGCACGCGGGCGGCGGACTGGCTGCCCCGGGACGGCTGGATGGACCTGGCCGCGTACGCCGGCGACTACACCGACGCGGGCGCGAAGTTCAGCTCGCTCGTCACGGACCAGTTCCGCCGGGCGGCCGTCACCGGCTGGCGGGTCGGCCACGCGTACAGCGTGGAGATCCGGCTGGTCCAGTACCGCCAGGAGGACTCCATGGCGGCTGCCGACTCCAGCCACAACCTCCAGGACGACGCGGAGTCCGTGTCGCCGACCGACAGCTGGAGCATCCCCGGCACCGGGGACGGCAGGGCGTACGTGCACAACCACGCGCCGCTCTACAGCGCCGAGGCACATGCCTGGCGCGGGGACATAGCGATGGAGATCTGGGCCTACAGCTCCGAGCCGATCACCAAGAAGACGATCACGGACCTGGCCGAGCGGCAGATGGAGCGGCTGTGACCGAGAACCAGAACGAGCCCCGCCGCCGGGGCCGGGTCGCCGCCGTCGTCGGTTCCGTGCTGCTGGCCGGGGCCGTCGTCGCCGGGGTCGGCTGCACCGTCGTGACCGTGCAGGGCGCCGACCGCGACGCGGGTGCTCCCGCGTGGAAGTTCCCCAGGGCCAAGGCCGACCGGGACCGGGCGGAGTCGCGCAAGGGGCTCGCCGGCATGCTCGTGCCGTACGGGACCGACAACTGGACCCGCGGCCCCGACATCGGACAGTTCGGTGCCGACGCGCAGCTGAGCGGCGCGCAGGCCACCGCCCTGCGCAAGGAGTCGGTGAGCAGCCTGCCGCGGTCCCTGCGCAAGCGGATGGAGCAGCAGATCGACCGGCAGCACCTCAAGGGCATGGCGATGCGCAGCTACTACAGCGACCAGTCCAAGGCCTACCTGTGGAACGAGCAGATCTACTCGGTGAACATCGTGCTTGCCGAGATGGAGGACACGGCCGCGGTGCGCTCCGCCTCCAGGCTCCAGAACACGTTCCTCGACACCCTGGGCGTCCTGCGCGCGGGCCCGGAGATCAAGGGCCACGAGAACGCCAAGTGCTTCCGCTCGCCCAAGGCCTCCGACGACGACCTCGGCATGATGCTGTGCTCCGGCTATGTCGGCGACATCCTGGTCAACGCCACCGCGTACGGCCCGAAGTCGCTCGACGCCGACGGAGTCGCGAAGCTCATGACCACCCAACTCGACCGCATCGCCGAACCGGGGAAGGCCGTATGAGCGAGCAGGAGACAACCGTCCCCCCGGAGCAGCCCGTGGCACCGGTCCTCCCCGCGGCCGCCGCCGAGGCCGGGGCCGGGCTCCTGGCTCCGGTCGGCGGCAAGGACCGCCGCGCCCTGCGGGCCGTGCTGCGCTGGACCGCGGCCGTCGCGGTCTTCGCGGTGGCCGGGGCGGGAACGGCGTACGGGATCACCCGGATGGACCGGACGGACGTCCCCGGACTGGCCACCGCCTCGGACGGCCGCTGGGACTACCCGGAGCTGACCAGGCCGCCGCTGCCCTCCGGCAGCCCCGGGCCGTTCGCCGACGCGAACCCGGCCGGCGCCCACTACGCCGACCTGCGCGCCCTGCTCCTGCCCGCGCCCGAGGGCGCGAAGGAGGACAGGGCGCTGCGCGGCTCGGACGGCTGGCTGGCGACGAAGGACTACCTGGCGGAGTACGCCGTCAAGGAGGAGCGGGACGAGCTGCGGCAGAAGCTGGTCGACAACGGCCTGCGGCACATCGCGGCCCGCGGCTGGACCACCCCGGACGGCACCCGGACCCGTGTCTACCTGCTGCAGTTCGGCACGGCGAACGTCGTGGACAACCAGTTCGCGAGCGACAACGTCGCCTACGGCACCCCGGCCTACCAGGTGCGCGGCTCCGGCGCGGCCGTCTTCGACGAGGGCTTCCCCGAGCGGGCCGCCGTCTCCGGGGTCGAGCGCACCACCTACGTCGAGTCGAAGCCGTACGGCGCCGAGCAGGTCCGGCAGGCCTACGTCGCCGCCGGGGACGTCTTCGCGGTGATCCTGCAGTCCCGGAAGGGGACCGCACCCGCCGTTCCGTTCCAGCAGACGGTCGTCCTGCAGAGCCAGCTGCTCGGCTGATCCCGAAGGGACGCCGGAGGGCGTACCTGACCGGGAGCTCCGGGCCCCGGACGCGTAAGCTGGGGCCCGGCTCTGTCGTACGCCCACCCTCGCTCAAGGAGCACCCGTGGAGATGTTCTTCGAAACCCTGCTGGTCCTGGTCTGCGTCGGCGTCCTCGCCTTCGCCGGGCTGACCGTGAAGAAGCTGTACCAGGGCCAGCGCTGACCCCCACCTAGGAACTGCCGCTCATGATCGAGATCCCGTCCGACCTCCACAAGGACCTGGTTCCCCTCGCCTTCCTGCTCGGGAACTGGGCCGGTGCTGGCGTCCACGACTTCCCCGGCTCGGAGAAGTGCAACTTCGGCCAGGAGGTCACCTTCACCCACGACGGCCGGGACTTCCTGGAGTACCGCTCCCACACCTGGGTGCTGGACAACGACGGGAACAAGGTCCGTCCGCTGGAGTCGGAGTCCGGCTTCTGGCGGATCGACGCGGGCCGCAAGGTCGAGGTCACGATGACCCGCGACGACGGTGTCATCGAGATCTGGTACGGCGAGCTGGCCGACAAGAAGCCCCAGATCGACCTGGTCACGGACGCCGTGGCGCGTACGGCCGCCTCGCAGCCCTACACCGGCGGCAAGCGCCTGTACGGCTACGTCAAGAGCGACCTCATGTGGGTCGGCGAGAAGCAGACCCCCGAGGTCGAGCTGCGCCCCTACATGTCGGCGCACCTGAAGAAGGTCGTCACCCCGGAGGAGGTCGAGCGCTGGGCCAAGGCCCTCCCGGACGACCTGCCCGACGACGGCATCGCGTTCTTCAAGTAGGCCTTGCACCGGGTGGCTCTAGACTTTCCAGTGTGGTGAGCACCGACTGGAAGAGCGACCTCAGGCAGCGCGGCTACCGGCTGACGCCGCAGCGGCAACTCGTGCTCGAAGCCGTGGACACCCTTGAGCACGCGACCCCCGACGACATCCTCGGTGAAGTGAGGAAGACCGCGTCGGGGGTCAACATTTCCACCGTGTACCGCACGCTGGAGCTGCTGGAGGAGCTGGGCCTGGTCAGCCACGCCCACCTCGGCCACGGTGCGCCCACGTACCACCTCGCCGACCGCCACCACCATCTGCACCTGGTGTGCCGCGACTGCGAGAACGTCATCGAGGCGGACGTGGACGTGGCCGCGGAGTTCACGGCCAAGCTGCGGGGGCAGTTCGGCTTCGACACCGACATGAAGCACTTCGCGATCTTCGGCCGCTGCCAGGACTGTTCGCTCAAGGGTTCAAGTACCAAGTCGTAGGCTTACCCGTATGAAGAGCCCTCTGCTGTCCCTGCCCGGCGCCGTCCCCGCCGAGGGTGTGGACGAAGGCGTCGCCGCCCACTACGGCGACCTGTTCCGCGAGCAGCGTGCCCTCGCCGACGGCACCGGATTCGTCGACCTCTCCCACCGCGGGGTGGTCACCGTGACCGGTGAGGACCGCCTCAGCTGGCTGCATCTCCTGCTCACCCAGCACGTCAGCGATCTGCCCGCGGGCGAGGCCACCGAGGCACTGATCCTCTCCGCGCACGGCCACATCGAGCACGCGCTGTATCTGGTGGACGACGGGACGACGGTCTGGGCCCATGTGGAGCCCGGCACCCAGGAGGCGCTGCTCGCGTACCTGGAGTCGATGAAGTTCTTCTACCGGGTCGACGTCGCCGACCGCACCGACGACTTCGCGGTCGTCGGCCTGCCGGCCGGCTCGATCGCCGAGGTGCCGGACGGTGTCGTCGTACGCGAGACGGCGTACGGCCGTGACCTCTTCCTGCCCCGTGCCGACCTGGAGTCCTTCGCCGCCGCTGCCGGCCCCGCCGCCGGTCTGCTGGCCCACGAGGCGCTGCGCGTCGAGCACCACCGGCCCCGCGTCGGCTTCGAGACCGACCACCGCACGATCCCGCACGAGCTGGGCTGGATCGGCACCGCGGTCCACCTCCAGAAGGGCTGTTACCGCGGCCAGGAGACGGTGGCCCGCGTGCAGAACCTGGGCAAGCCGCCGCGCCGTCTGGTCTTCCTGCACCTGGACGGCAGCGAGGTCCACCTGCCGGTCCACGGCACCGAGATCCACCTCGCGGACGAGGGCCCCGACGGCCGCAGGATCGGCTTCGTGACGACGTCGGTACGCCACCACGAACTGGGCCCGATCGCCCTGGCCCTGGTGAAGCGCAACGTCCCGACCGACGCGAGGCTCCTGGCCGGAGACACGGCCGCCGCGCAGGAGGTCGTGGTCGAGCCGTAGCTCACCCCCCCTGTGGAGGTGCAGCGCCGCCGGTTTTCGCGGCGCTAGATCTCCAGCAGCACCGTGAACGGGCCGTCATTTGTCAACGACACCCGCATCCGGGCCCCGAAGCGGCCCGTCGCCACCGTCGCGCCCAGGGCGCGCAGCCGGGCGACGACCTCGTCGACCAGGGGCTCGGCGACGTCGCCGGGGGCCGCCGCGTTCCAGGTGGGGCGGCGGCCCTTGCGGGCGTCGCCGTAGAGGGTGAACTGGCTGATGACGAGCAGCGGGGCGTCGATGTCCGAGCAGGACTTCTCGTCGTGCAGCATGCGGATCGACCAGAGCTTGCGGGCCAGTTGGGCCGCCTTCTCCTTGGTGTCCTCGTGGGTCACCCCCACCAGGACACACAGGCCCTCGCCCTCGATCGCGCCCACCGTCTCGCCGTCCACGACGACACTCGCGCCGTCCACTCTCTGCACCACCGCACGCATGCGCACCATCATGCCGGGTGCCCGGGACACGGTCACAGGCGGTCCATTATTGCTCCTTAAGCCCCCATCTGGGGCCGTTCGGGGGCACTCGGTCACATAGTGGCCACTTGGGGTGGCACGATGCTTCCACACGCCGGTCGAGGGGACGGTCACACGCACATGAGCACACCGATTACCGGGCGGCTGGAGACGCACCGGCCGCCCGCGCAGCGCGGCGACGGCCCGTCCGGCCCGTCGCTGCCGGCGGAGCCGCCCGAGCACGACCTGGCCCGGCTGAGCCTGCCCGAACTGCGCGTCCTGCGCCGTGACGCGCAGCGCGACGAGGCGGACCTCAGCTATGTGCGGCGGCTGCTGCAGGGCCGGATCGACATCCTGCGCGCGGAACTGGCCCGGCGCGGCCGGGCGTCCGTGCCGGCGCCCGCGGACGCCTCCGTGGTGGAGCGGCTCCCGGAGATCCTCACCGACGCCCCGGCCAGGCAGCGCTCCTCGGCCCGTCATGTCACGCTCGGCACCCCGCACAACGAGGAGTACCGGCTGCTGGCCGCGGAGATGCTCGGCGAGGTCGAGCTGTCGGACCTCGAGGCCCGCACCGACCTGGAACTGACCACCGCCATGGGCCGCCTGGTCCGCTACGAGCAGGAGGTCTCCCGGCGCCGCCAGCGCCTGCAGCGCGTCACCGACGACTGCAGCGGGGAGATCGCCCGTCGGTACCGGGAGGGCGAGGCGCAGGTGGACGACCTGCTGATGTGAGTGGTGGCGGGCTGAAATTGGGGCGACACGCCGTCCGGAGGATGCCTACGGTGGCTCCATGACCGACGTACGCACCGTCTCCGAGGCCGACTTCGAGGGCTGGCTGCGCGCCCTGAACACCGGGTTCCTGCGAGAACCGGGGCCGAACGCGGACCAGATCGAGGCCCACCGGCGGCAGTGCGTGTCCTCCCGCGTGCTCGGTGCCTTCGACGGCGACCGCTGCGTGGCGACCTTCCGCTCCTTCGCCCAGGAAGTCACCGCGGTGGGTGGCGCGTTCGTCCCCGCGAACGCCATCTCCAACGTCACGGTCACCCCGACCCACCGCCGCCGAGGCCTGCTGACCCGCATGATGAGCCGGGACCTCGCGGCGGCGAAGGAGCGTGGAGACGTCGTCGCCACCCTGATCGCGGCGGAGTACCCGATCTACGGCCGCTACGGTTTCGGTCCGGCGACCTGGACGACCCAGTGGACCGTCGAGGTGCCCCGGACGGGTCTCGACCCGCGCTGGTCCGGCCCCGAGGACGGCGGCCGGATCGACCTGGTGGACGGCGAGGACCTCCGTAAGCTCGGCCCGGAGCTGCACGAGCGGGTCCGCCGTGCCCAGCCCGGTGCGGTCAGCCGGGACGAGCTGTGGTGGCAGAAGATCACCGGCACCGTGCTCTTCGTCAAGGACTGGACCGAGCCGTTCTTCGCCGCGTACCGCTCCGCCTCCGGCGAGGTCGAGGGCCTGGTGTCGTACCGGTCGGACGACAACTGGCACGACAAGCAGCCGCACAACACCGCCGACGTCAGCTGGCTGCTCGCCACGACCCCCGCGGCCGAGCGCGCCCTGTGGCGGTACCTGTGCTCGATCGACTGGATCACCAAGGTCAAGAGCGGCTGGCGTGGTCCGGACGACCTGCTGCCGTTCTTCCTGCCCGACCCGCGCGCCGCCAGGATCACCGATCACTCGGACTGGCTGTGGGTGCGGATCCTGGACGTCGTACGGGCCCTGGAGGCGCGGACGTACGAAGGGACCGGCTCGCTGGTGCTGGAGGTCGTGGACCCGGGAGGACCGGCCGGGGGCCGGTTCCGGCTGGAGGCCTCTCCGGAGGGTGCGTCCTGCACTCCGGCGGGCGGCGCCGCCGTCGATCTCACGCTGCCGGTGGCCGAGTTGGCCACGGTCTGGCTCGGGGACGAGTCCCTGCTGCGGCTCGCGGCGCTCGGCCGGGTCAGGGAAGAACGAGAGGGCGCCGCCCGGAAGGCCGACGCCCTGTTTCGCACGTCCGGGCGACCGTGGTGCCCGGACATCTTCTGAGGCTCCCCTCGTCCGGCCGACGCTGACTGTGCATCCGTAGCTGGCTGTTCAGTTGTGGCTGTGCCATGACCTTGTTCAGTTGTGGCTGTGCCGGCTGTTCAGTTGTGACTGTGCGCTCCGGTGGCCGCCCCCTGCCCGGGCTCCCGGCTCCCCTCCGGAAGGGAGCCCGGTCGGCCAACCACTGGGGAAGCTCGACCATGTTGTTCAAGTTGGCTACCAACTTCACTGTACTTATCTCCGCTTGGATGCGGCTCATAACCACCTTTCTGTGAACTGCCGCAAGATGGCGGGAAGTTGTAGTGTTTGTTCGTGGACCCGGAACACGCCTCCGCCAGTGAACGGAAGAGGCCACAACGGTCACGCACGTCACATCGCGAGGTGGCCGACGAACTGCGCGCCCGGATCCGTTCCGGTGTGCTGCGCCCGGGCCAGCGCATGCCCACCCAGGCCAAGCTGGCGGACGAGTTCGGCGTGGAGCGCGGTGCCGTACGGGAGGCCCTGCGCATCCTGCACTCGGAGCGCCTGCTCACCAATGTGTCCAAGGGCAGCCCCGCCACCGTGGCCGCGCCCGAGGGGCACGTCCGTCCCGTGACCGTCCCGGCGGTGCCGCAGCCCACCATGGCGGGCCTCGCCCCGCGCATCGCGGCCGCCTTCGCCGCCCCGCACGTCGAGATAGACGCCCTCTGCCTGACCTCGGTCTCGCTCACGCTGGCCCTGGGCGTCGCGCTGCGCCAGATCCATGCCGGGAAGCTGAAACCGGCCAAGATCGATGTCCGGGTGCTGCTGCCCAGCCGGGACATCGACCTCGCCTTCCCGGCGCCGGTGGACGCCGCCGACGGCGCCCTGCTGCACCGGCGCTGGCTGTCCCAGCGCAACGCCCAGGGCCAGGTGCTGCGCCACAACCTGGAGGCATTGCGCACCACGCACCGCATCGACGTGCGTGTCTCCTTCCGCGCGCTGCCGTTCACGCCGCCGGTCAAGCTGTATCTGCTCAACGGGTCCGCGGCGCTGTTCGCGTACTACACGCTCAGCCGCCGCGAACGGGAGATCGACCACGAGCAGCTGCAGCTCTACGACGCGGAGGGCACGCGGTCGCTGCTGTTCGCCTTCGAACAGGGCGGCGACCCGCGCGACACCACGTTCGTGGAGCAGTCCCACCTGTGGTTCAACGCGCTGTGGGAGACGATCAGTTCGGAGCTTGTGCTGAGGTAGCGAAGGCCCGCGATCAGAGGGCGGGACCAGCGAGGAGCACCGCGAGCAGCACGGCTCCGGCGGAGCTGACCGCGGGGCTCTTGGCCTTGATGCCGACGGAGAGCAGGAGCAGGCCGACGATGCCGGCGGCGCCGTACTTCCACTGGACGAGCTGTTCGAAGCCGACGACGAAGGCGGCGCAGAGGAGTGCGAGGACGGGCATGGTGGTTCCCCCTTTCGGCCTGCCAACTCGACAAAGTTGGCAACCAACTTTAATTATGTTGTCCCCACTTGGTCGCTACTCGCAAACAACTTCGGAACAACTCCCCTTAGATGGATCAGGGTTGTAGCGTTTG
Source organism: Streptomyces sp. NPDC044064 (assembly GCF_056434245.1). Classification (NCBI taxonomy): domain Bacteria; kingdom Bacillati; phylum Actinomycetota; class Actinomycetes; order Kitasatosporales; family Streptomycetaceae; genus Streptomyces; species Streptomyces sp. NPDC044064. Next base: position 105,230 of record NZ_JBWKFN010000021.1, on the reverse strand, counting down.
GTTGTGACCCAGGAGAACGTGGCAGTGAACGGCAGCAGAAGGCTCACGCCCCGCGAGATCGCCGACATCCTGCGGGAACGCATCCGCACCGGCGACCTGAAGACGGGCGAGCGCCTGCCCACCCAGGCCGAGCTGGCCGAGGAGTTCGGGGTGGAGCGCGGTGCCGTACGCCAGGCCATCCGGGCACTGGCGGAGGACGGTCTGCTCAGCAACGTCAGCAAGGGCAGCCCCCCGCGCATCGCCGAGCCGGCCCCCGCCCACGACGAGCCCCAGCCGACGATGGTGGGCCTCGCCCCCCGGCTGACCGAGGCATTCTCCGCGCCGCACGTGCGTATCGACGCGGCCTGCCTGACCGCGCAGTCCCTGATCCCCGCCCTGGGCGAGCCCCTGCGCCTGATCCACGAGGGCCGCCTGCGCCCCGACCGGATCGACGTCCGCATCCTGCTGCCGTCCCGTGACATCAACCTCGCCTTCCCGGTCTCCGTCGACGCCCGCCCCGACGACGACACCGTGCACCAGCGCTGGCTGGCGATGCGCAATGCCCAGGGCCAGGTCCTGCAGTACAACCTCCAGGCCCTGCGCTCCACCCACGACATCGACGTGCACGTCACCTTCCGGGCCCTGCCGTTCACCCCGCCGGCCAAGCTGTACCTGCTCAACGGGTCCGAGGCGCTGTACGCGTACTACATGATCACGCGCCGGGAGGAGCCGACGGAGAGGGGAATGCTGGAGATGTACGACACCGTCGGCTCCGAGTCCCTGCTCTTCTCCTTCGAGAAGCGGGCCGGTCAGCGGGACGCGGCGTTCGTCGCGCAATCCCAGAAGTGGTTCGACGCCCTCTGGGAAACCATCACGACGGACCTGACACTCTCCTAGTGACTTCTGATGCGACTCCTGATGCGAACGAGATCGAGAAGCTACGAGAACTGATCACAGCTGCGCGGGTCGTCCTGTGGGACTTCGACGGGCCGATCTGCCGCCTGTTCGCCAGGCACAAGGCGGCGCGCGTGGCTGCCGAGCTGGTGGAGTGGCTCGAGCTGCAGGGCCTGCGCGGGCTGCTCACCGACACCGAGCGGGACACGCTGGACCCGCAGGTAGTGCTGCGCGCCGTGGACCGCAGGCACCCGGGCAGCGACCTCGTCGCCGAAGTGGAGGAACGGCTCACCCAGGAGGAGCTGCGGGCCGCCGCCTCCGCCCTGCCGACCGCCTACGCCGACCCGCTGATCCGCACCTGGACGGCCGTCGGATCCCGCCTGGCCATCACCACCAACAACTCGCCCCGGGTGGTCCGGGCCTACCTCGAGAAACGCGGTCTCGACGGCTGCTTCGCCCCGCACGTCTACGGCCGCACCCAGGACCTGCACCTCCTCAAGCCGGACCCGCACTGCCTCAACCGCGCCCTGAGCGGGACGGGCGCCCCGCCCGCCAAGGCCCTGATGATCGGCGACACCCCCTCCGACCTGCTGGCGGCCCGTGAGGCGGGCGTTCCGTTCCTGGGCTACGCGCGTCATGAGGGGAAGGAGAAACTCCTGAGGGCGGCGGGGGCCGAGCGTGTCGTGCGGTCGCTGGAGCCCTTGCTGCTGTTGCTCCGGAGGGTGCGGTCCGTGCGCTAGCATGCCGAACCATCTGTGGGGAGTTAGCGTTTCCCCGACCCGTTCGTCCCCCTCCAGCGCAGCGCGATCGAACCCCGGAGCGGCCCGTGGGCGCACCACCCGTCCCCCGCGACATGACCGGGAGGCGCGCCGGCCGGGTTCTGCCCCGCTCCGTGTGCCAGGAATTCCTGGCGCGGGCCGTCGCGACCGGGCGGGCGAGCGGAGGTTTCCACCACCAGAACTACGTGCTGTCGCTGGACGGGCCGATGGCCCGGCTGATCGGACGTCAGCCGGGGACCACCGTGACCGTGCGGGTGCGGCGCGCGGGCGCCCTGCCCGTGGTGATCCGGACCTGGCAGAACGAGGCGGCGGTCCTGCGCGCCGTCCGGGGTGTCCTGCCCGGCGTGCCCGAGTGCCTGGCCGAGGGAGACGGCTTCGCCGTCCACAGCCATGTGGACGGCGTGCCGCTCTCCAGTGTCTGCGGCGACGGAAAGCCCGTCGACGGCCTGCTGGTCAGGGCCCTGGCGGGCCTGCTAGCCGAGACGGCCCAGGTGCGCAGCAGCGCCGCGCTGCCGCCCCTGCCCGCGCTGTGGCCCCGGAACTTCAGCGACGGCCAGGGCTTTCTGCGGGCCCTGGCCGGCATGGCCGACCTGCAGATCCGGCAGCCCAACCGGGCCTGCTTCGGCGGCCTGTTCGCCGCCCTGGGCATCCCCGAGGACGCCCTGGTCCGGCTGGCCGAGCGGGTCCCGGTCATGACCCGCCGGCCCTACAGCCTGCTCCACGCCGACCTGCACCGCGACAACGTGATCATGCCCCGCGGCGGCACCTCGCCCCTGGTCCGCGTCGACTGGGAGCTGGCGAGTTACGGCGACCCGCTGCACGACCTCGCCACCCACCTGGTCCGGATGCGCTACCCGGACCACCAGCGGGACGAGGTGGTCGAGGCGTGGGCGTGCGCCATGCGCGAGGTCCGTCCCGCGGCCGTCAACGGTGTGACCAGGGACCTGCGTCACTACGTCGCGTTCGAGCAGGCCCAGTCGGTGTACCCGGACGTGATGCGGGCCGCGACGTCCCTGGACGAGTCCTTCGACCAGGAGGGCCTGGACGGGGCGACGGCCCGGGTCCGGCGCGCCCTGGAGGCGGCGGCCGCGCCGCTGCGCCTCGCCCATGTGCCCGGGGAGCGGGAGATCGAGCGGATCCTGTTCCGCTGGCGGGCGTCCGTGCGGCCCGGCGTGCGGACGGCGACCGGCGGCGGGGCGCCGCACGTGCCCGCGGTCCGGGCGATCGACTGGACGCCGGACCGGCGCGTTCCCGAGCACCCCGACTTTCCCCACCGGGCCGTCGCCGACGCCCTGTTGCTGGAGGGCGCGGCCCCGGCCGACCGGGTCTTCAAGGGCACCGCGCACCTCAACACGGTGCTCCGGGTGCCCGGCACCCCGTTCCCCGTCGTGGTCCGCCGCAAGGCCGTGAACGTGACCCGGCGCGAACGCAGTTTCCTCAGCGAGCACGCCGTGCTCAGGGCGATCGAGCGGTCCGGGGCGGCGGTGGCCGCGCCCCGGGTGCTGGCGCTGGGCGAGAGCCACTCGATGGACCGCTCCGGCATCCGGACGTACTCCGGGGACCGCTTTGCCGTGCACACCTACGAGGGCCCGGGCGACCCCGGCCGGGGGCCCGTCCACCCGGTGGGCGGCCTGCTCCCGCACGAGGCGGACGATCTCGTCGACCAACTGGCCGCGCTCACCGGGGTCGACTACACCGAGATCGACCCGGTCGCGGGCCAGGGCGGCTTCTACGGCTGGCTCAGCGAGCAGCTGGTGGCACTGGTCGCGGGTCTGCCCAAGGCGTCCCAGCAGCTGGCCCGCTTCCTCGGCCTGCCCGACGCGCCGAGGCTGCGCGAGATCCTCGCCCGGCACCAGGTCACCCCCCGCGCCCCGGCCCTGCTGCACGGCGACCTCAACCCCTGGAACCTGGTGCGCCGTGACGACCGCCCGGCCCTGACCGTCATCGACTGGGAGATGGCCCTGGTCGGCGACCCGCTGTACGAGCTGGTCCGGCACATGCACCTCACCCCCACCCGGCCGGAGATCCGGGACCGTATGTTCCGCCGCTGGGAGACCCGTCTGCCCGCGCGGTACACCCACGAGTGGCGGCGGGACTGGCGGGTGTACCGGTGGGTCGAGATCGTCCGCTCGGCCTACGTCGACCTCGACCGCCTGGTCACCGGCGCGAGTCTGGACGCCCCCAACGTCCGCCGCGCGGTGGAGTCGTACGCGATGACCCTGGCGGCGGCCACCGCCTCCCTGGGCCTGTCGTCCCGGCACCGAACCAGCCCTTATCTCACCGGTGCCCTGGCCTGGCCGACCCGCCCGGACGGTGCTGCGTAGGCTCCTCCCATGGAAGAGATGGGCCTGCGCGAGCGCAAGAAGCGGCGGATGTACCAGGACGTGTCGGACACCGCCGTGGCGCTGTTCCTGGAGCGTGGCTTCGACGCCGTGTCGGTCGCGGAGGTGGCCGCCGCGGCCGGGATCTCCAAGCCGACCGTTCTTAGAGACTGAGCGGGAGTGAGTCCTGGTGCCAGGGCTCATGCTCAGCCGTGTGCCCCGAACGGTGTTGGGCACACTGGTCCCCCGCTTTCTCGCCGTATCCGGTGCGCACGGATCGTGTCCGTGGGCCGACTGTTCAGCAGCCGCTTCCCGCCCCGCACCACGCCCACCCGACCGGCCTCCCGGTCGGCCCGCTCGCACTCCAGCCGCTCGGCAAGCACACACAGTCGGCGGGACTTCGCATGCCACTCCTGGCGGGTGCGGTATCCGCCCGGGGTCCGCTTGGTCCCCGGCTCGCCCACCGGCAGCGACAGCCGGTGCGCGATCGTGCGGACAGCGGCCTCAAGGCTCTGGATGTGCGCCGACTGGGCACGCCGGGCCAGCGCCCACTGATCGTGCGTGGCCTTCGTGATCGACCCGGCCCAGCGCGAGGAGGACTCCCCGGTCAGGGCACGCTTGCGCACGGCCCACGCATCCGGGTCGTGATCCAGACCGGCAGCACACCGCGCCCGCAGATCCCGCCCGGCCAGCGCACCGAGATGATCGCCGACCAGCCTGAGCACCTCCTCGTCCCCGGGCGTCAGGCGCTTGAGCCGGGTACGGACGGCGACACCGGACGGGCCGAGAGCAACGAACGATGTCGCAGGTTCGCGCAGCCCGCTCATCTCCCCACCCCACTGCCTGGTGCTCGATGTCGAATGAACCCGTCAGCACACCCAACGAACGCTATCCGTCAAGGTCACGCATTCGATGCAGGAACTCCCGTTCCCCGAACGTCGTGCGTGCGGCAGACATAGCGCTCACCGGCCGCCGTCGCCGAGGCGGAGGAGCGCGGCGCGCACCGGCTGTACGTCGTGCTCACGCGGGCGGTGTCCCGGCTGGACGTCGTACACGCGCGGCCGCTGCCGTTCTAGCCGCCGAGTGCGGGCATCAACTGCTCTTCCTCGTAGGCCAGATGCGCCTCCAGCGCGGCTGTCAGCCGGTCCACCTCGGCACGGGCCGCGGCCGGGTCGGCACGCTCGCCGGAGACCGCCCGGCGCAACTGCTCCACGAGGTCCGCGATACGCCCGTGCTCCCGCTCCAGCCGCTCCAGGACGGGCGCGAGGTGCGGATGACGGCCGGCGAGGAACGGGAACAGGGCCGTGTCCTCGCCGGTGTGGTGGTTGTGCAGCCCCGCGCACAGGGTGAGGCAGTTGACGCGGAGCTGGGCGCCGAGCACGGCGCCGTCGCCCGCCGCCATCTCCTTCCGGATCAGGGCGAGTTCACGCCGGAACATGTCGTGGACGAGCCGCATCGCCTCGCCGGGGGAGTCCGCGGCGATGTCCGGCGGACCGCCCTGCGCGATCCGGTGCAGCGCGACGACGGGTATCACCCGGCTGCCCGCCTTCTCCTGGTACGCCTGCCAGCCCGGGTCGGCCTCCACCGCCCGCGCGAAGGCCCGGTCGCGCTCCTCGCCGGTGAGCACCTCGGCACGGGCCCGGTAGGTGAACACCCCGCTCTCGACGGTCGCTTCGGGACGGGCGAGCAGGTTGCGGTACCAGTCCGGGTGGCGGGGCGAGCCCCCGGCCGAGGCGATGACGAGAATCCGCTCGCCGCCGTCGGCGAGACAGCCGACCGGGGTGGTGTGCGGGGTGCCGGTGCGGGCACCGGTGGTGGTGAGCAGGACGAGCCGGGCGCCTTCGAAGTAGCCGCTCATGCGGCCGTGATGGGCGCGGAACTCATCGATGATGTTCTGGTTGAAAGGGTTGGGCACTCGGGTTTTTCCTTCTCTGCGGCTGACGACTGGTCTCGGTGCGCAGAGAAAGCGGCGGGCTCCTGGCCCGCGCGGACCTCACTCAGAGGCCGGGCACCCAACTCGCTCACGGCACAAGGCCGACCCGGCAGTCATGGCAGGGACGCTACCGTCCCTCTCATGACGGACGCCACCGAGTTCCAGGACATCCCCACCACGACCCTGGCCGACCTGCTCGGCCACGACCAGGTCATGGACATCGGCATACGGTCGCTGTGGGCGCCGGTGCCGCGGATCGCCGGACCGGCGTTCACCGTGAGCTGCCCGCCCGGCGACAACCTGATGCTGCACGCCGCGATCCACCGCGCGGAGCCCGGCTCGGTGATCGTCGTGGAGTCCGGGGACCTGGACTGGGCGCTCGCCGGCGGAAACGTCTGCGCGGTGGCCCGCCGGCGCGGGGTCGCGGCCCTCGTCGCCGACGGTCTGATCCGCGACCTCGCCGAAGTGCGCGAGCTGGGCTTCCCGGTCTTCGCCCGGGGCGTGATCCCGATCCCGGGAGCCAAGAAGGCCGTACGGCCGCTGAACGAGCCCGTGCGCTGCGGGGGCGTACGGATCGAGGCCGGGGACGTGGTCGTGGCCGACGAGGAGGGCGTGGTCGCCGTACCGGCAGCCCGCCGGGCGGAGATCCTCCGGGCCGCGCGGGCGAAGCTGGCCGAGGAGGCGGCGGAGAGCCTGGACGACTGGGAGAAGGCGCACCGTGCCCGGATCGACGCCCTCCTCGCCGAGCGGGGCTTCGAGGGCTGATCCTGGTCGGTGATGCTGCTCTTCCTCGACGTCGACGGTCCGCTCATCCCGTTCGGGGCGGCCGACCGCACCTACCCGGTGTACGACAGCGGCCGGTGCCTGCCGCCGGACGCCGCCGGGCACCCGCTGCTGAACCGCGTCGACCCCGCGCTCGGCGGCCGGCTCGCGGGGCTGGGCTGCGAGCTGGTGTGGGCCACGACCTGGATGGACGACGCCAACACCTGCCTGGCCCCCTGGCTGGGCCTGCCCCTGCTGCCGGTCGTGGAGTGGCCCGACGAGGACGAGCCGCCGACCCTGCTGCACTGGAAGACCCGCCCCCTGGTCGCCTGGGCGGCCGGCCGGCCCTTCGTCTGGATCGACGACGAACTCACCGGGGCCGACCGCTCCTGGGTCGCCGTCCATCACTCCGGTCCGGCCCTCCTCCACCGCGTCGACCACCGCTACGGCCTGACGGAGGGCGACTTCGAGGCGGTACGGGAGTGGCTAGGCAACACCTGAAGGTGTCCGCGGCCGTCCGTCAGTGATCGGTGCCTTGCCCGGCAGTGCCGCCCGCGGCGGGCTCGGGCTTCGGATCCTCGGGCTTCGGATGCTCGGGCTTCGCGTAGAGGATGTCGCGGGCCTGCTCCGCGGCGCGGATCATGCTCTCGGCGACGAAGTCGACGAAGCGGGCGATGTTCTCGAGGCGGACGGCGGCCGGGGTGTCGCGGCCGACGATGCCGACGCCCTGCCGTGCGGTCTCGGCGAGCTGGGCGTTGGACCGGGCAGCGGCGATCATCCCCTGGTAGAAGACGTCGGTGTCGACGACGTAGCGCTCGCGGCGGCGTTCGTCGCGTTCCCGGCGGATGAGGCCCTGGCCCGCGAGGAACGTGACCGCCTTGGAGACGGACGCCGGGCTGACCTGGAGGCGCTGCACGAGCTCGGACGCGGTGAGGCTGCCCTCGTCGGTGGTGTAGAGGCAGGTCAGTACCCGGGACATCATCTTGGGCAGGCCCTGTTGCATGAGGAGGGTGGTGAACGCCTCCTCGTACTCGCGCACGGCCTCGGCGTCGCGTCCGTGGGCCTGCGGGGGTGTCTTCGAGTTCCGGGGCGTGGACTGCCTGCGGCGGTGGGCGCGGTGTTCGGTGGCGCGGTGGGCGAGGTCGGCGCGGTAGGCGGTGGGGCCGCCGTTGCGCATGACTTCACGCGTGACGGTCGAGGTCGGGCGGTCGAGGCCTCTGGCGATCTCCGCGTAGGCGAGGCCGTCGGCCAGTCCCAGCGCGATCTGCTGGCGTTCCTGCTGGGTGAGCCTGCCTCCCGGCATCGCGGTCTCCTCTGCGCTCTCTCCTGGTTCCCGGCGTCTCCAGCATAGCGTTCACCCTCAATCCATTGCAACGAATCAAGGTGCCATGTTGCGTTAGATTCAAAGTCGTTGCAACGATTTTATGTACTTCACCTGCGACGATGGCAATCTTGCGCAACGGGTATGTTGCCGAATCCTCGAACGCAACGTAGCTTTTCCGTCATCGGAAACAATGAGTCGAAGGAGAGAACGATGCAGAAGTTCGACACCGCCACCCCGGTGACCGCCGTCCTCGACATCCCCGCCGGACGCATCCAGTTCATCGGCGCCGACCGGGCCGACACCACGGTCGAGGTCCTGCCTGCCGACGCCGCCAGGAGCCGCGACGTGAAGGCGGCGGAGCAGATCGAGGTCACCTACAGCGACGGCGTCCTGCGGATCGCGGCCCGGGAGGCGAAGAACCAGCTCTTCGGCCCCTCCGGATCCGTCGAGGTGACGGTCCAGCTGCCCGCCGGCTCCCGTGTCGAGGCCAAGGCCGCCAGTGCCGAGCTCCGCGGCGTCGGCCGCCTCGGCGACGTCGCCTTCGAAGGCGCATACCGCCAGATCAAGATCGACGAGGCCGCGAGCGTCCGCCTCACCGCGGTCGACGGCGATGTCGAGATCGGCCGGCTGGGCGGCTCCGCGGAGATCAGCACCCCAAGGGGCGACATCCGGATCGCCGAGGCCGTGCGCGGCACGGTCGTGCTCCGCACCCAGTCCGGTGACATCGAGGTCGGCGCCGCCGCCGGCGTCTCGGCCGCCCTGGACGCCGACACCGCCTACGGCCGCATCAGCAACTCCCTCAAGAACGACGGCACCACCGAACTCGACATCCGGGCCACCACCTCCCACGGCGACATCACGGCCCGCAGCCTGTAGGTCTCCAACTCCGCTGTTACCGTGGGCCCGTGCCGGAATCAGACAGGGTGCGCCGTCGCTGAGAGCGACGGCGCACAACCCCAGGTCTCGCCGTCGCTCCTGACCCCTTGGCCAGGAGCGCCTTCGTGGCGCTCGGATCTCCCTGTTCCGGAGCGCACCCATGTTCCCCTTGTCTGTTCGTCAGCGTCGTCGGGTCCTTGTGGCCGACCTCGTCTCCACGGCCGTGTTCCCCCTCGCCATCACCGGCGCGACGGCCGCCGTCCCCGATGCGACGGCCCAGCTGCCGGGCGGGGCGGCCCTGGGTCCGTGGCTCGTCCTCGCCTACAACGGGCTCTTCGCCGCGGCCCTGTTGCTGGCGGGAGCGGCGGCCGACCGCAGCGCCCGCACCCGCTTCTTCGCCGTCGGCAACCTGGTCGTCGCGGCCACCGGGGTCCTCTCCGCCCTCGCTCCCGACCTGCCGTCCCTGGTGGCACTGCGCGCGGTCGGCGGTGTCGGGGCGGCGATGTGTGCCGCCGGCGGATCGTCGATGGTCCTGGCCGTGTACCCGCCCGAGGAACGGCGCCGGGTGTACGGCTACGCAGGCGCCGTGCTGGGCAGCAGCCTGGCGCTGGGGCCGGTCGTCGCCCAGGGGCTCATGGCTGTCGGAGGCTGGCGGCTCGTTTTCGTCGTGCCGGGCGCGCTCGCCGCCGTCGCGGCCCTGGCCACGCCCGGACTGCCGGGCCTGCGCGACCCCGAGCCGGCCGAGAGCTTCGACCGGGCCGGCGCCGTCCTGTTCGGGGTGACCGTCGCCGCCGCGGTGACCGCGCTCGGGCTGGGCTTCGGGTCCGGTGTCCCGTGGTGGGGGCCGGCCGTGCTCGTCCTGGTCGCGGCGGCCTGCGCCACCGGACTCGTCCGCGTGGAGCGGCGCGCTCCCGACCCCGCGATACCCGTTGACCTGCTGCGCATCCCCGCCTATCGCGCGTACGCCGTGGCGACGGGCGCCTTCATGGGGATGCTCGTGGTGGGACTGACCGTGCTTCCTCGGCTCGGCTCCGCCCAGCACATGGGCCGGGGCGAGGCAGCGGTCATGCTCAGCCTGCTGACCGTGCCGTCGACGGTCCTTCCGCTGCTCGCCGCGCGGCTCGCGCGCCGACTGGCCCGGCCGCTGGTGACCACCGCCCTGTTCGCCTGCGCGGTCACCGCGGCCGTCCTCCAGACGACCGATCGTCCCGCGGCCCTTCTCGCCGCGGCCGCGGTGGTCGGTCTGTGCCTCGGGCTGACCGAGGGGGTCCCGGACGGGCAGGCGCTCAGGTACGTGCCCGCCCGGCGCGGAGGGGCCGGTGCCGCACTGTTCAGCACGACGCGGATGAGCCTGGAGACCCTCACCCTGGCGGCTGCCAACGGGGTGATGGCGGCTCTCGGCCCCGCCTGCGGCCTGGCGGTCGCCGGAGCCGTGTGCCTGACCGCCGCCCTCGTGGTCCGCAAGTCCGTCCCCTCGCGCGGCGACCGCGCCTCGGTCAGCGCAGGGTCAGCGAGGTCTCGGACTCGACGCGGGTCAGCTTCTCCGGATTGCGCACGTAGTAGAGGCCGGTGATGCGGGCGTCCTCCATGCGGACGGCCATGACGCCGTCGATCTCGCCGTCGAGCCGGAGGACGAGTGCCGGGCTGCCGTTGACCACCGTGAGCTCGGTGGTGATCGTGGCCGTGTGCCTGCCGGCGCCGCCGACGATGAAGCGGGCCACCTTGTCCGCGCCGACGACCGGCCGCACCGCGGCCTGCTTGATACCGCCGCCGTCGCTGACCAGGACGACCTCGGGAGCGAGCACGTCGAGGAAGCCCTGCAGGTCCCCGGTGTCGAGCGCGTGCCGGAACGACTCCAGAGCCGCCCGGGCCCGGCTCGCGGACACCACCTCGCGCGGGCGGCGGGCGTCGACGTGCCGGCGGGCGCGGTGCGCGATCTGGCGGACGGCCGCAGGGGTCTTGTCGACGGCGGCCGCGATCTCGTCGTAGCCGACGTCGAAGACCTCGCGCAGCACGAACACGGCGCGTTCCGTCGGCGACAGTGTCTCCAGGACGAGCATCAGCGCCATCGACACGCTCTCGGCCAGCTCGACGTCCTGGGCCACGTCCGGCGCGGTGAGCAGCGGCTCCGGCAGCCACGGGCCGACATACGCCTCCTTGCGGCGCGACATGGTGCGCAGCCGGTTGAGCGACTGCCGGGTCGTGATCCGTACCAGGTAGGCGCGCTGGTCGCGCACCTGCTCCAGGTCGACCTCGACCCAGCGCAGCCAGGTCTCCTGGAGGACGTCCTCCGCGTCGGCGGCCGATCCGAGCATCTCGTAGGCGACGGTGAAGAGCAGGTTGCGGTGGGCGGCGAAAGCCTCGGTCGCCGGGTCCGTGGCGTGGTCGCTCATGTCTTGATCCCCCTCGTTCGCCCGGCTAGGCGGCCTGTCCGGAGGCGGCCGGCGCCTCGCCGCGCCCGGCCCGCAGCAGCTGCCCGCGCTTGTCGTCCCCGACCCAGGTGAGCGAGCCGGGCTTGCGTGCCTCGTCCGCCAGATGTTTGACGGTGGCCCGGCAGACGAACTCCTTGAGTTTCGAGCCGGGGCGTCCACCGAGGTAGAGCCTTGTGGCGGTGTCGTCCTTGGAGGCGAACTGGAAGATACCGGCGCGACGCCCCAGGCTGATGCACTGACCGAAGAACCCCAGGTTGATGGGTACGGGCTGGCCGCCCGCGATCCGGCTGAGCACCGTGTCGGCGGCATGTGCGCCGATCCTCGTGGCGGCCTGACAGCTCATCCGGAACGGCAGGTCCGACGGTGCCGCCGCATCCCCGGCCGCGACGATCCGCCCATCGTCCACGCTCGTCAGGGTCTCGTCGGTGAGCAGGCGGCCCAGGGCGTCGGTGCTCAGGCCGCTGCGCGCGGCCAGGTCCGGAACGCCGAACCCAGCGGTCCAGACGGTCACCTCGCTCGGCAGCTCACGGCCGTCACCGAGCCGCACGGCATCGCGTGTCACGGCCGTCACCTTCGCGTCGGGACCTTCGAGCACGGTCACACCTAGTCCGGCCAGCCGCCCGGCGACCGAGCGCCGGCCCCGCGGGTGCAGGTACGGGCCGAGCACCCCGCCGCAGACCAGGGTCACGCCGTGGCCCCGCTCCGCCAGCTCGGCGGCGGTCTCGATGCCGCTCGGACCGGCTCCGACCACGGTCACGGCGGCCTTCGCGGACGCGGAGTCGAGAACCGGCCGCAGCCGCTGCGCCTCCTCCAGGCTGGTGACCGGGTAGGCGAACTCGGCCGCTCCGGGCACGTGCGGGTCGGCGCTGCCACTGCCCACGGCGTAGATCAGGTAGTCGTAGCCGACCGTGCCGCCGGCAGCCAGCGCCACCTCCCGCCCGGCCGCGTCGATCCGGGTCACGGTGTCGACCACCAGCCGGACGCCCTCGGCCAGCACCTGGCTGTAGTCGACGACCGCGGTGTGGGTCCCGGCCGCCAGCTGGTGCAGGCGGATCCGCTCGACGAAGGACGGGCGCGGGTTGACCAGGGTCACGGACACGTCGGCGCGCTGCGTCAGGCGGTTGGCCGCCAGGACTCCGGCGTAACCGCCGCCGATCACGACCACTTCGGTGTTCTCGGGCATGGTCTCTTCCTTCGTTTCGGAGGTTCGTTTCGGAGGTTCGCTTCGGAGGTTCGGTGCGGGACTTCGGTACGGGAGTTCGGCCTCAAGACACCGCGGGTCGGCTCGCTGTGACAGGGTGTGACTCAGGTCACTTCACGGGAGGGGATGGGGGCGCCCTTGCGGCGACCGGGTGAAGTCCGGGCGTGGCGTGGCGCACTATTGCAAGCAGGTGCTTGCAATAGTTAGCGCGACTGGTGCAAGGTGGGGGCATGGCATCGCTCAACGTCGGCAATCTCGGTGAGTACCTGCGCGAGCAGCGGCGCAACGCCCAGCTCTCGCTACGGCAGCTCGCCGACGCCGCCGGGGTGTCCAATCCGTACCTGAGCCAGATCGAGCGCGGGCTGCGCAAGCCCAGCGCGGAGGTGCTCCAGCAGGTCGCCAAGGCGCTGCGCATCTCCGCCGAGACGCTGTACGTCCGCGCCGGCATCCTCGACGCCGAACGGGACCGGGACGACGTGGAGACCCGCGCCGTCATCCTCGCCGATCCCTCGCTCAACGAGCGGCAGAAGCAGGTGCTGCTCCAGATCTACGAGTCCTTCCGCAAGGAGAACGGATTCGGGGTCGGCGAAACGGTGGAGGACCTCGGCGAAGGGGCGGCGGAGGAAGTGCCCGGCGGCACCGACGACCCGAGCGACACCGGCGTACGCGGCACCCGCACGGCCGGCGGCAGTGATGCCGGTCCGCGGCGGACGGCCGGATAGCGGGACCCTGACAAGCCAGCCTCCGGGCGCCACACCGCGGACCACACCAACCCTCAGCCGAACGCGAATCCGGGAGGACCATCACCATGGCCATCACCGACGACCTGCGCAAGACCCTCAGCGACCCGACCCCGCTCTACTTCGCCGCCGGCACCGCCGACCTCGCCCTCCAGCAGGCCAAGAAGGTGCCCGGCCTGGTCGAGCAGCTGCGTGCCGAGGCCCCGACCCGGATCGACGCCGTGCGCAACACGGACCCGAAGGCCGTGCAGGAGAAGGCCGCCGCCCGGGCCAAGGAGGCGCAGGCGACCCTGCAGACCAAGGTCAACGAGTTCATCGGCACCCTCGACGTCGACCTCAAGAAGTTCGGCGAGAGCGCCCAGGACCTCGCCCTGCGCGGTGTCGGCGTCGCCGCCGAGTACGCCGTCAAGGCCCGCGAGACCTACGAGCGGGTCGCCGAGCACGGCGAGCAGGCCGTGAAGAACTGGCGTGGCGAGGCCGCCGACGAGATCGAGGAGCTGGCCATCGTCGTCGAGGGCAAGCCCGAGCCGGCCGCTGCCGAGGAGGAGCCGAAGCCGGCCGAGGCCAGGACCGAGCCCGCCGCGGCGAAGAAGCCCGCGGCCCGGAAGGCCCCGGCCCCCCGCAAGGCCGCCACCGCGAAGAAGACGACGCCGCCGGCGAAGTGAGCATGACCGACGAGGCGTGGACGGGCCGGGCACCATGGGGGTGCCCGGCCCGTTCTATGGGTACGGTGGCGAGGTACGGATCGGGAGACGGCGGGCGGTGGACGGCATGCTGATGTTGGGCTTCGCGGGGTTCATGGGGATCTTGAAGATCATCCTGATGGCCCTCGCCGCGTTCGGGCTCGTCGACGCCGCGATCCGGCGCGAGGACGCCTTCCGCGCGGCCGACAAGCAGAACAAGGTCTTCTGGCTGATCATCCTCGGCATCGCGCTGGTGGTCAGCTATCTGTTCTCGATTCTCGGCATTCTGCCGATCGCCGGCCTGGTGGCCAGCATCGTCTACATCGTCGACGTGCGCCCCGCGCTCAAGCAGGTCTCCGGCGGCAGCGGCTGGGGCCGCCGCCGCGGCGGAAGCAGCAGCGACGGCCCGTACGGCCCGTACAACGGCGGCCGTTGACCCCCGGCGGGGGGCTTACGGCGTGCGGTCCAGCAGGACCACTGCCACGTCGTCCGTCAGCTCCCCGCCGTTGAGGTCGCGGACCTCACTCACCGCCGCCCGCAGCAGACTCTCGCCCCGCAGCCCCTCGGAGAGCTGGCGGCGGATCATCTCCACCATCCCGTCCTGGCCCAGGCGTTCTCCGCCGCTGCCCACCCGGCCCTCGATCAGACCGTCGGTGTAGAGCATCAGGCTCCACTCGGCACCCAGCTCCACCTGCATCCGCGGCCAGCGGGCGCCGGGCAGCAGACCGAGGGCGGGGCCGTTCTTGTCGTACGGCAGCAGCTTCGCGGTGCGGCCGGGGCGGGCGAGCAGCGGGGCCGGATGTCCGGCCAGGCACAGGCCCGCCGAGCGTCCGTCCGGCGCTATGTCCACCGTGCACACCGTCGCGAAGATCTCCTCGTCCGAGCGCTCGTGCTCCAGCACCTGCTGGAGCGTGCCCAGCAGATCGTCGCCGGACAGCCCGGCCAGCGTCAGCGCCCGCCAGGCGATGCGCAGCTCCACGCCGAGCGCGGCCTCGTCCGGGCCGTGGCCGCAGACGTCGCCGATCATGGCGTGCACGGTGCCGTCCGGGGTACGGACGGCGTCGTAGAAGTCCCCCCCGAGCAGGGCCCGGGAGCGGCCGGGGCGGTAGCGGGCGGCGAACCGCAGCGAGGAGCCGTCCAGCAGTGGCGTGGGCAGCAGCCCGCGCTCCAGCCGACGGTTCTCCTGGGCGCGCAGCCGGCCCTCCGCCAGGCGCCGCTCGGCCGTGTCGGAACGCTTCCGCTCCACCGCGTAACGGATGGCGCGGCTGAGCAGGCGGCCGTCCAGTTCGTCCCGGAACAGGTAGTCCTGGGCGCCGACGCGCACGGCCTCGGCGGCGCGCTCGGCGTCGCCGGAGGCGGTCAGCGCGAGCACGGCGTGCCGGGGCGCCAGCTCCAGCACGTGCTTGAGCACGGCCAGCTCGTCGGCGTCCTCGTCGCCGGCCCGGCCGGGCGCCGCAAGCGCCAGGTCCAGCAGGATGCAGTGGACGTCGTCGGTGAGCAGTCGCCCGGCCTCGGTGAGGTTGCGGGCGGTGCGGACGCGGATCGGCTTGCCGGAGGCGTCCAGCAGTTCGGGCACGATCGGCGAACCCGCCGGATCGTCCTCGATCAGCAGCAGGGTGAGAGGGGCGCCGGTGGCGCCGCCGGCCGTGGCGCTGCGCTGAGCCTCTTCCTTGAGGGGACCGCCGTGGGGGGCGGTCTGCGCCTGACCACTCTCCACGGCCGGGATCGCTCTCTGCCGCGGTACGGGTACGGGCATCTTCTTGGTTCCTTCCCTCCCCCCGAGGGCAGGCGGGGCGAGGGACCTCGACCCACCGTCGGGTGACCATAGCGGTACCGCCCGCCCTGATGGAATGGTGTGAGCCGCGTCGCTCGGGTGCAGTCCCCTGTCATATGCCGCGATCCGTATCGCAGTTGGACAGGACGGTCACCGAGCTGGGATGACGAAGCTCACGTACCGCCCGGGTTTGGGCGGCCGTTGGGCGTGCGGTGGGTCACAGCGGAGGGCTCGCGGGCCGCGTGGGAGCCGTCACATGACCTGGCTCACGCGTCCGGTCGAACGGCACTCACGCGTCCGGTCGTACGACTCCCAGGATCGGCATCGAACCCGCGCCCGCGATCGTCACCGTACGTCCCGGCCGCGGGGCGTGGATGATCGCGCCGTCGCCGACGTACATCGCGACGTGGCTGGCGTCGTCGAAGTAGATGATGAGGTCGCCGGGGCGCATGTCCTTGATGTCCACGTGCTGGAGCTGTTTCCACTGCTCCTGCGAGGTGCGCGGGATGGGATGGCCGGCGTTCAGCCAGGCCTGGGAGGTCAGGCCCGAGCAGTCGTAGGACTTGGGGCCCTCGGCGCCCCACACGTACGGCTTGCCCAGCTGGGCGGTGGCGAACTCGACGGCCTTCTTTCCCTGCGCCGAGGCCTTGCCGTTGATCTCGTCGAGGATGCCGGTGTCCAGCCACTTGGTCTGGGCCTGGGAGGCGGCCTGCTGCTCCAGCTCGGCGAGTCGTTCCTTCTCCTTCTTCTCCAGCCGGGACTCGAGCTGCTCCGCCTCGGAGATCTGCTGCTTGATCTTCTTCTTGGCGGCCGCCTTGGCCTTGCGGTTGGACTCCAGCTTCTGCCACTGGGCGGAGGCGTCGTCGGCGTAGCCCTGCAAGTCCTTCTGGGTGCGGGTGATTTCCGCGATCAGTTTGTTGGTCGCCCGCTGGCCGTTCAGCACCGTGCCGGCCCCGTCGATGAACTCCTGCGGGTCGTCGCTGAGCAGGAACTGGGCGGTGGGCGGCAGTCCGCCGGTGCGGTACTGGGCCCGGGCCGACGCGCCGGCCTGGTTCTTGAGCCGCTCCAGCTTCTGCTGTCCCTCGACGATCTTCTTCGCCAGCTCGACGATGAGGGCGGACTGTTCCTTCGTCCGTTCCTCGGCCGCGTTGTAGGCGTCGGTGGCGACGGCGGCGTCGTGGTAGAGCTTGTCGAGCTTCTCGCGGACCTTCTCAAGGTCCTTGTTCGGCGGGGGAGTCGGGGACGCGCTCGGGGACGCGCTCGCGCTCGGGGTGGGGGTCGGGGCGGCGAACGCCGTGCCGGGTGCCGCCAGTACGGTCACCGCGCAGACCACCGTGACGGCGGCCGTGAGCAGACCGCGCTTGCCCGTGCCCATATGCTCCCCCAACTGATTTACCGTCAGTAACTTACGGTCGCCCGACGGATCGTGCCATGGCGCCGCGCAAAACGACAGAGGTCACGGGAAGTCGGATTTTCGCCCCGCCCATCCGGCGCACTTCCCCCTGCCCGCGCCGATCACGACGATCGGCGCGACGATGTGACGAACGACGCACGGAGATCGTTCCCCACGGTGCTCAACACCCTCGCGGCGCCAACGCCTCCCAGGCCACCGTCACTTCGCCCTGGCGCCAGCGCGCCGGTGAGTCCGTCACGGGCCAATCGGCGCACAGGTCCCGGACCGTGCGGATCCAGCGCTGGCGGGCGCCGTAGGAGGCGTAGGGGGCGGCGGCCGCCCAGGCGCGGTCGAAGTCGCGCAGGAAGGCGTGCACGGGCTCGCCGGGCACATTGCGGTGGATCAGGGCTTTCGGCAGCCGCTCGGCGAGGTCCGAGGGGCGCTCCAGGGAGCCGAGCCGGGTCGCGAAGGTCACCGTCCGCGGGCCCTCGGGGCCCAGCGCCACCCACACGTGCCGGCGCCCGATCTCGTCACAGGTCCCCTCGACCAGCAGCCCGCCCCGCGAGCCCCCGCCCGCCGGCGCGAGCCGTGCGCACAGCCGCTCCCACACGGCGGCGACCTGGGCCTCGTCGTACTGGCGCAGCACGTTGGCGGCCCGCACGAGCACCGGCCGCCCGGGCACCGGGACCTCGAAGCCGCCGTGCCGGAAGACCAGGCCCTCCCGCTCGTACGGCTTCGCCGCCGCGACCCGCTCCGGCTCGATCTCGACGCCGACCACACGCGCGCGGGGTGCGGCGGTCCGCAGCCGGCCGAGCAGCTCGACCGCGGTCCACGGCGCCGCGCCGTACCCGAGGTCGACCGCCACCGGATCCGCGGCACGCCGCAGCTCGGCGCCGTGCGTGGCCGCTATCCAGCGGTCCATGCGCCGCAACCGGTTGGGGTTGGTCGTCCCGCGCGTCACCGTTCCCACGACGGGGGTCCCCCCGGTCGGGCGAAGCCGAGAGCGGTGGAGGGGCGTCGCGCGGGCTGTCATACCTACGAGGGTAGGCGGACCCGGGGGGCCGGTTTCCGGTGACGGCAGGGGCGGCCGTCGCGTGCCTCGCCCGGGGTGCACGGTGCCCGTCGAACGGTTGAGCGGGCGATGGTAATGATTCGGTAAAGGCTGCCGTGAGGGAATTCGAGCCGCCCCCGCCGCTGTTGCACCCCCTTGGAGGGCGCGGTCGGTCCTCCGGCAGGCATGCCCGCAGCGAGGAGGAACGCCACGTGAGCCAGTACGTCAGCAGGCTCGGGCGGCGCTCCCCGGCGGCCCCCTCGCGACTCAGGCTCCATCGCAGGCCCCGCCGCGTCGCCATGCTCTCCGTGCACACCTCACCGCTCCACCAGCCCGGCACCGGTGACGCCGGCGGCATGAACGTCTACATCGTGGAACTGGCCCAGCGCCTCGCCGCGATCAACATCGAGGTCGAGATCTTCACCCGGGCCACGGCCGGCGGCCTCGAACCCACGGTCCAGCTCGCGCCCGGTGTCCTCGTGAGGCACGTGGACGCGGGCCCCTACGAGGGCCTGGCCAAGGAGGACCTGCCCGCCCAGATGTGCGCCTTCACGCACGGCGTGATGCAGGCCTGGGCCGGCCACCGCCCCGGCCACTACGACCTCGTCCACTCCCACTACTGGCTCTCCGGCCACGTCGGCTGGCTCGCCGCCCAGCGCTGGGGCGTCCCCCTGGTGCACGCCATGCACACCATGGCCAAGGTCAAGAACGCCAACCTGGCCGACGGTGACACCCCCGAGCCCGCCGCCCGGGTCATCGGCGAGACCCAGATCGTCTCCGCCGCCGACCGGCTCATCGCCAACACCGCCGAGGAGGCCGACGAGCTGGTGCGGCACTACGCCGCCGACCCGGCGAAGGTCGCGGTCGTGTACCCCGGCGTCAACCTCGACCGCTTCCGCCTCGCCGACGGCCGGGCCGCCGCCCGCGCCCGCCTCGGCCTGCCCCAGGACGCGCTGATCCCGCTCTTCGCGGGCCGCATACAGCCCCTGAAGGCTCCCGACGTGCTGCTCCGGGCGGTCGCCGTCCTGCTGGAGGAGCGCCCGGAACTGCGCTCCCGGCTCGTCGTACCCGTCGTCGGCGGCCCGAGCGGCAGTGGTCTTGCCAAACCCGAGGGGCTGCAGAAGCTCGCCGCCCGGCTCGGTATCGCCGATGTCGTACGGTTCCGCCCGCCGGTCGGCCAGGAGCAGCTCGCGGACTGGTTCCGGGCCGCCTCCGTCCTCGTCATGCCGTCCTACAGCGAGTCCTTCGGCCTGGTGGCGATAGAGGCGCAGGCCGCCGGTACCCCGGTGCTCGCGGCCGCGGTCGGCGGGCTCCCGGTGGCCGTGCGCGACGGCGTCACCGGCTTCCTGGTCAAGGGCCACCACCCGGCCGAGTACGCGCGCGTGCTGCGCCGTTTCGCCGACGAGGCGTCCCTGCCCGCCGAGATGGGCGCGGCCTCCGCCCGGCACGCGCAGTCCTTCGGCTGGGACATCGCAGCGGCCGCCACCGCCGACGTGTACATGGCCGCGACCCAGTCCCACCGCCGTCGCGTACGCTCCCAGCATGGGTGATGCGGAGAAGGCGGCGCAGGTCGTCGAGGGGGCCTTGAAGGACGCCGAACTGGAGTGGGAGAGCCCGGAGCCCGGCACCTACGTCGTCAAGCTCCCCGGCACCCGCAAGCTCTCCACCACGGTCTCCCTCCTGGTGGGCCGCCACACCCTCTCCCTCAACGCCTTCGTCGTCCGCCACCCCGACGAGAACGAGGCGGGCGTCCACCGCTGGCTGCTGGAGCGCAACCTCAAGCTGTACGGCGTGAGTTACGCCGTCGACCGGCTCGGCGACGTCTACGTCACCGCCCGGCTGTCCCTGGCCGCCGTCACCGCCGAGGAGATCGACCGCCTGCTCGGCCAGGTCCTGGAGGCGGCGGACGGCGCCTTCAACACCCTGCTGGAGCTGGGCTTCGCCTCCGCGATCCGCCGGGAGTACGAGTGGCGGGTGTCCCGCGGCGAGCCGACGCGGAACCTGGACGCGTTCAGGCATCTGATCGAACGCCCGGCTGACTGACCTTTCCCCGATGGCAGCCACTGGCTGTCGGGAAAGCTCTCCTGTTGCGACCCCTTCCCCGCACCGGGGCTCCGTGGCATGCTCACCGCCAACGCATTCCTGAACGTCGTTCATATCCATGAATATGAAGGGGCGGCCGGACATGAACCACGGGCACGTCAGCAGACGGACACTCCTCGCCGGAGCCACCGCCGTGGCCCTGGCCGCGGCAACCGGCACGGCGACCGCCGCACCGGGGCAGGTCCCCGCCCTCTGGCGGGAGTTCACCCGCACCCCCTTCACCCACCCGCAGATCCCGTACGTCGGCCGGGCGGGCCTGCGCGCCGGATCGCGCCGCTTCCCCCGCCCCCACACCTTCGCCGACGTCACCGACTACGGCGCCGTACCCGACGGCACCACGGACTGCGCCCCCGCGATCAACCGTGCCCTCGCCGCAGCCGGACGGGCCGGCGGGGGCACGGTCACCATCCCGCCCGGCACCTTCCGCATCGACGGCGTGATCCGTATCGCCGACCCGAACGTGGTCCTGCGCGGCGCCGGCAGCGGCCGTACCACCCTGTACGCCACGAAGAACCTCACCGAACTGATCGGCGCCTACGGCTCCCGCTACGGCGGCGACAAGTCGTCCTGGTCCTGGGCGGGAGGCCTGATCTGGCTTGCCCCGAGGGCCCGTTGGGACTCCCTGGTGGCCGCGATCCGGGCCCGGGCCTGGCCCTTCGAGGGCTGGACCGGCAACAGGCGGGACGAGTGGGCGACCCTCACGACGGTCGAACCGGCCCTCCGCGGCTCATGGACGGTGACGGTGGCCGACCCGGACCGTCTGACGCCGGGACGGCTGGTCCTGCTCCGCCTGGCCGACGATCCGGCCCACACCCTCCTGCAGCACATGGCGGGCGGCGGTCCGGGACCCGCCGCCTACACCTGGGACGACAAGACCAAGCTGACCTCCTACGTCCCCTACGAATGGCCCGTCCGCATCACCCGCGTCCACGGCCGCCGCATCACCCTCGAACGCCCGCTCCCGCTCGACCTGCGCCCGCAGTGGGACCCCCGACTGACCACACACGTCGAGGAGTTGACCGGCTCGGGCGTGGCGGGCCTGACCCTGGAGGTGATTCAGACGCCGCAGTCCCCGCACCTCCTGGACAAGGGCTACAACGGGGTCGTCCTCCAGTGCGCCTACGACTGCTTCGTGGACGACGTCACGGTCCGGCACGTGGACAACGGCTTCGGCCTGGTCGCGGCCTCGGCCTGCACCCTGCGCCGCACCCGGGTCGCGGGCCGAGGCTCCCACCACCCCTACTTCTGCCGCGAGGGCTCCCACGACAACCTGATCGAGGACTTCACGATCGAGCAGCGCACCGTGCCCGCGCCCGCCGGCACCCAGCTCCACGGCATCAACGTCGAGGGCCTGTCCTCCCACAACGTGTGGTCGCGCGGCGACATGCAGATGGGCACCTTCGACTCGCACCGCGGCCTGCCCTTCGCCGACGTGCGCACCGACATCACGGTGAACAACAACGGCCGGCACGGCGGGGACGCCAGCGCCGGCCCGCTCTTCGGCGCCCGCTTCACCCACTGGAACATCCGGGTCACCAACGGCCGCGCGGGCCTGATGAAGATCGACGGCCTGGCGCCGTACTCGGCGACCGTCGGACTCGGCACCGTCACGGAGTTCGACCAGACCGACGTCCCCGACTTCACCGGCGACCTGCACTCCCGCCTGGAGCTGTACGGCACCACGGACGCGGTGCGCCCGCGCAACCTGTACGACGCTCAGCGCGAACTGAGCCGGTAACGCCCCGGGGTGACCCCCACCAGCTTCTTGAAGTGCCGGGTGAGATGGGCCTGGTCGCAGAACCCGGTCGCCACCGCCACCTCGCCCGGCGCCAGCCCGTCCAGCAGCAGCCGGCGCGCGCGGCCGACGCGGCGGGACATCAGGTACTGGTGCGGGGGGATGCCGTAAGCGGCGCTGAACGCCCGTACGAGATGGGCGGGATGGGCGTGCAGCACCCGAGCGGCCCCGGCGAGGGCAAGCCCCTCGACGACGTGCTCGTCGAGCAGCTCCCGCAGCGAACGGGCGAGGGCGGGGCCGGGACGGCCGGCGCCGCTCTCCCGCCGCCGCAGATGGTCCCGCAGCCGCTCGCCGACGAGCGCCAGCCTGCTCTCCGCCTCCAGCTCGTCACCGGGCCGCCCGAGCGCGCCGTGCAACTGCCCGACCCGCAGCCGCAGTACGGGATCCCGGAGATCGGGCCCGTCGACGGCCGCACCGATCAGCTCGTCCCCGAGGTGGCTGCCGTCCAGGTAGAGAACCCGCTTGCGGAAGCCGTGCGGGGTGGCCGGGGAACCGTTGTGCGGAACGTGCGGCGGCAGCAGCGAGACGGTGTCGTGCGGGGTTCCGTGCTCATGCCGGTCGAGGTCGTACCGCACGGCCCCGTCGTCCACGATGAGCAGCGTCCAGGCGTCGTGGACGTGCATCGGGTAGGCGTACTCGGTGAAGTGGGCGTGGAGGACCTCCACGACACCCGGGATGCGGGGGCGCCAGGCGGAGACCTCGGGCTGGGCTGCGGCGGCCACGCAAAAAACGTACAAGACGGTGCCGTACGACGGTCGGCAGTCTCATTCCATGAACACCGGACAGCGTCCCGACGCCCCCGCCGATCCGATCCGCTTCGACACCAAGATCGCCGTGCTGCTCCGCGCGGACCTGGAGCCCTGGCAGCGCCTGAACGTCACCGCGTTCCTGGTCAGCGGCCTGGGCAGCCGGGCCCCCGAGGTGACCGGGGACCCCTACGAGGACGCGGACGGTGTGTCGTACCTGCCGATGTTCCGCCAGCCGGTGCTGGTCTTCGAGGGCACCAAGGAGACCCTGCGGGCGGCGCACGCCCGGGCCCTCTCGCGCGACCTGCCGTGCGCGGTGTTCACGGCCGACCTCTTCACGACGGGCAACGACCGGGACAACCGCGCGGCGGTACGGGCCGTACGGACCGCGGACCTGGACCTGGTCGGCCTGGCGGTGTACGGCCCGCGGAACGGGGTGGACAAGGTGCTGAAGGGGGCGCGGATGCATCCGTGACGGCGACGGCCGCGCCCCCCTTCACGACTTGGACGGCGGCCGCTCGGTGTGCGTGGCGTGCCGGGGCCGGCCCTTGGACGAGATCTGGCCGACGAGCTCCCAGAAGCACACCAGCGCGGTGACCGGCGGAATTCCGAAGATGACTAACGACAGCAGCGCATGTGACGAGTGACTGACACACAGCGCCACGGCCATCGCGGAGGCGGCCACCACGACGCACCAGGACCGCCGCGCACTCCGCCGTTGAGCGGTGGCCCGGATCACCGAAAGAGCTGCCACGAACCACGGCCCGTACACCGTCAGCGGCCAGCATTGCGCCAGTCCCGTCGGCAGAACCGACGAGGCGATTCCGCGCAGTTGGTCATAGGAATAGCAGACGGACCAGGCCAGCATCGCCACCGCGCACAGCGAGACCGTCGCGATCAGGAACGAGATGTGGGTGACGCGCCGACCGCCGTCGAGGAAATGGGATTCGTGGCGGGGGCGCCGACGACTGCTCCTGCGCGGGGACGGGATGGTCAGCGGGGTGGTGGGAGCGGGGGGCACGACGGCCGCCGTGGACAGTATCTGGGCCAGCTCCTCGACCGGGTCCCAGTCGTTCGGCGCGATGTCCGGTTCCGGGACGCTCCAGGCGTCGTCGTAGAGGCCGGCGTCGTCGTAGAGACCGGCTTCGTCGTGAATCCTGTCCATCGATAATCCTCCGGCCCCTGCCTCAGGAAGCTCCGTACAGATCCGCCATCGCCCGCAGATATTCAGTTTCCATTCTGTTGATATTGTTCAGGAAATCATCGAGCAGGTCCGAGCACGACTTGAGGCCCGCATCGCTGTCCCAGCGGAGCATGGTCGTCGGATGATCTTCACTCACGTACCAGTTGAATCGCGTCACGACCACCTAACGACGCTCACTGGAGGCGGGGTTGTGAGGCGTTCGGGGGATGCGAGTCCCCCGAAAGGGGAGTTTTTGAGCGTCTGCCAATATATGGTTGAAGGAAATGTGAATACTCGGGCAATTACATTCCCTGAGTACTGGAATTAAAATGGTCGGTGCCGGTCGGGGGCTTGCGGCCGACCTTATGCGCGCGCCCCCTCCGGCAGGGGTGCCGGAGGGGGCGCGGAGGTTCGTGCGGTGCTGGTCGTTCAGCCGAACATGCCGGGCTCGTAGTCGCCCGCGGGCTGCTGGACGACGACGTTCAGGCGGTTGTAGGCGTTGATCAGGGCGATGAGGGAGACCAGGGCGGCCAGCTGGTCCTCGTCGTAGTGCTTGGCGGCGTCGGCCCAGGCCTCGTCCGTGACACCACCGGCCGCGTCGGCGATCCGGGTGCCCTGCTCGACCAGCTCGAGGGCGGCACGCTCGGCGTCGGTGAAGACCTTGGCCTCCCGCCAGGCCGCGACCAGGTGGAGGCGCTGGGCGCTCTCCCCGGCGTGCGCGGCGTCCTTGGTGTGCATGTCGGTGCAGAAGCCGCAGCCGTTGATCTGGCTGGCGCGGATCTTCACCAGTTCCTGGGTCGCGGCCGGCAGGGTCGAGTCCGAGATCGCCTTGCCCGCCGAGTTGATGTACCGCATGAACTTGCCGGCGACCGGGTTGGCGAAGAGGTTCAGGCGAGCTTCCATCGTGGGCTCCTGTGTCGTTGCTGTTGGCTACACCTGCTTGACGGAACGGCCCGGCGAGATGTGACAGAACTGAATGTGACCCGCGTCACTCGACGGCCGGGGTTCAGACCGCCTGCTCGGACGCCTGCGGCCGGCGCCCGGGCGCCTTCGCGTCCTCCTGTGCGGGAAGCCGCCGCATGAGCACGCCGTACCCCACCCCCGCCACCGTCCCGACGGCCGCGCACATGGCCCACAGCCACTCCGCGCCGAACCGGTCGATGACGGCGCCGGACATGAGCGGCGCGATCAGGGCGGCGACGGACCACGAGAGCGTGTACATGCCCTGGTAGCGCCCGCGGCCGTGCACGGGCGACAGCCGGACCACGAGCCCGGTCTGGGTCGGCGCGCTGACGATCTCGGCGAGCGTCCACACGCACACGGTGAGCGCGAAGACCCCGACCGACCCGGCGAAGGCGGTGAGCCCGAAGCCGTACCCGGCGAGGACCGAGGAGACGACCAGCAGCGTGCGGGGATCGCGGTGCTCGATGAAGCGGGTGACCGGGATCTGCAGGGCGACGATCAGGATGCCGTTGACGGCGATGGCCAGGCCGTAGTCGGCGGGCGAGAACCCGGCCCGCCCCATGGCCACCGGCAGTCCGACCGAGCCCTGCTGGAAGACGAGGGCGACGAGGAAGGACAGCCCGACGACGGCCATGTACCGCCCGTCGCGCAGCACCGTCATGAGGCTGACCTCGGCGTCGGCCTGCCTGGCCGTGGCGGTGGGCCGGGACTCGGGCACCTTCAGGAACACGACGAGCGCGCACGCCAGGGTCATCCCGGCCTCGATCAGGAACCCGGCGAGATAGCTGAACTCGGCGATGAACCCCGCGCCCATGGAGGAGACGGCGAAGCCGAGGTTGATGGCCCAGTAGTTGAGCGAGAAGGCCCGCACCCGGTCCTCGGGCCGCACGATGTCGGCCATCATCGCCTGCACCGCGGGGCGGGAGGCGTTGGAAGCCATGCCGACGAGGAAGGCGACGGCGGCGATGGCGGCGGGGTCCCGCATGAAGCCGAGCAGCGCGACGGAGCCGGCGGTGGCGGTCTGCGCGATCAGCAGCGTGGGCCGCCTGCCGAGCCGGTCGGCCATCACCCCGCCGCCCAGCGAGGAGACGACCCCGCCGAGCCCGTGCAGCGAGGCCACGAGGCCGGCGTACGAGGCCGAGTACCCGCGGTTGAGGGTCAGGTAGAGCGCCATGAAGGTGGCGACGAAGGCGCCCAGCCGGTTGACGAGGGTGCTGGTCCACAGCCACCAGAACTCGCGGGGGAGCCCGGAGACGGTCTCCCGGGCAGCTCGTCTCAGACGGACGACGGACATGACGGAACCCCCACGATGCCTGCTGTTGTAAGTGGCCGCAACCAAGAGCGCAACTTACATGCGGCGGCTGGATCTCGGCCACTCAATTAACAGATGCCGTCAACTGTCCGGCTGCTGGGCATGGGCCATGGCGGGCCGAAAGCGTGGATTACGCTCTGAGGCATGGCCGACGCACCGTACAAGCTGATCCTCCTCCGTCACGGCGAGAGCGAGTGGAACGCGAAGAACCTGTTCACCGGCTGGGTGGACGTCAACCTCAACGAGAAGGGCGAGAAGGAGGCGGTCCGCGGCGGTGAGCTGCTCAAGGACGCCGGCCTGCTGCCCGACGTGGTCCACACGTCCCTCCAGAAGCGCGCGATCCGCACCGCGCAGCTGGCGCTGGAGTCCGCGGACCGCCACTGGATCCCGGTCCACCGCTCCTGGCGCCTGAACGAGCGCCACTACGGCGCCCTGCAGGGCAAGGACAAGGCGCAGACGCTCGCCGAGTTCGGCGAGGAGCAGTTCATGCTCTGGCGCCGCTCGTACGACACCCCGCCGCCCGCGCTCTCGGACGACTCCGAGTTCTCCCAGGCGAACGACGCGCGCTACGCCTCCATCCCGCCGGAGCTGCGCCCGAAGACGGAGTGCCTGAAGGACGTCGTCGTCCGCATACTCCCGTACTGGTACGACGGCATCGTCCCCGACCTGCTCGACGGCCGCACCGTCCTGGTCGCGGCCCACGGCAACAGCCTCCGCGCCCTGGTCAAGCACCTGGACGGCATCTCGGACGCGGACATCGCGGGCCTGAACATCCCGACGGGCATCCCCCTCTTCTACGAGCTGGACGCCGACTTCAAGCCGGTCACCCCGGGCGGCAGCTACCTCGACCCCGAGGCGGCCGCGGCGGCGATCGAGGCGGTCAAGAACCAGGGCAAGAAGAAGTAAGCGGTACTGATCAAGGCCCCTACCTGCGGCTCAGCCGTCGGTAGGGGCTTTTGTACTTCGCTGGGGCCGTCTCTGGGCCGTGAGCTGCTTGACCGGGCCGTCGGGCGGATCGGGTGACAGGACCGACGGAGCGCGATCAGGTCTGCTGCCTCGCCTCTGCCTGTGCGCCCGCATCGCGGAGCGCCCGCGATCTCGGCGGCTTCTTCTGAAATGCAGTCGAGGATCACGACCGGGGCTTGATCCACCAGGACCTTGCTGCGCCAGAGGCTCAGTCCTGCCAGTCGGCGTACGACCTGGGCCACATCAAGGCCCGCGCACGGCGGCGCGCTGCGTGCATGCGGGCGAAGGCAGAACAACCCTCTGTGGCTGGGGCGGTCGGCTGACTGTTGCCTCGACTCTCTACAGGCCGAAAGCGCCACCCTCGATGAGGATCAGCAGGCCAATGGCGATCAGGACCAGTGGCAGCAGGACGTGGCCCCACCGACTGAGCGCCTTGGCGACCAGGGGACGCGTGGCGAAGAAGCGGCCGGCGAAACACCAGACAGCGACCAGGATCAGGAACACGACGGCGTACACGCTCATGCCGCCCACGCCGGCGGTCGCGAAGACCGGGACGTAGACACCGATGTTGTCGCCACCGTTGGCAAAGGTGACCGCAGCGACTTCCAGCGCCTTGGGTCCGCCCTCCTTCACCTCTCGCTCGTCGTCTTCGTCCTGGCGGTGCTTCCAGGCCTGCCACGCTGCCTTCAGGCCGAGAGCGAGAGGCAGTAGGCCGAGGTACGGGATGGCCGACTCCGGCAGGAAGGTGGCACCGAACGCAGCGGCGATAGCCACGGCCAGAATGGCGGCGAAGCCAAGGTACTGCCCTAGAACGATGCGCCGTGTGGAGCCATGGTGTCCGGCGCCCTGGGCGAAGAACAGCGACAAGATCAGGATGTCGTCGATGTTGGTGACAGTAAACAGCCCGGCCGCCTGACCGACGATGCCCAGGTTCACAGCTAGCAGCCCCTCCCGCTCAATTGCCCCGCGAGACTACCCGTGGCGTGGCAAACGCCCGCTAACGAGCCCATGCCTACAGGGACGGCAGGCATGTCCGTGCCCCACACGTGCCCGATCAGCCGGGAAGCCACGGGGAACTGCGGTCACCGGCAGGTACCGAGGCGTACAGCGGCCCCTGACCGGGCTTCCTGGTCAGGGGCCGTTCACCTGCGGTGGGTGTGGGATTTGAACCCACGGTGACATCGCTGCCACGACGGTTTTCAAGATCGCTCGCGGGCTTGACTCGCCCATTGAGACTCCGCCGCCCGCGCGAATCGCGCCTGGCTCACCTTGCTACTCCTGGGGAAACTTGCCGACTCCGCGCAGCATCCTAAAGAGCTGCGTGGGCGAAGCGGTCACGCCATTACCCCCCTCCGATAGCACTTCGCCTTCTCTTGCGAGAGCACGCGACGAGGCATAAATAAACACCGGCCCAGAAAGTCCGTGCTCGCGCATCTCGCGAATAAGCCTGATACCGGCATCCGGATTGAAGGCACCTTCCTCGTCCCTGCCCATATCCGATATCACAGCATCAAACGAGGGTGACGCATGCAGCAGGTCGGCAAGCCCTTCCTTTGTGGACTTATCCTGAACCACTTCCACGCCAAGGGATTGTAGTTGTGCAACTTCGTAGTAATTGTTATCCGGCTTGTCGTCAACCCAAAGAACTCTTCGCAGATTATTTTCTGAGGGTTCTGGTGCAGCAGGTGCAGGGGTGGCAGGGGCAGTATGGGCGGCAGCGAGCAATCCCCGAATGTCGGCCGTGCTTTGGATGAATTTTTCCGACACCTCTTGGACTGTCAATTCTGTACCAGCGATCTTGACAGTAAATGCCCTTGATTCAACGATCTTCTTGATCGTAGGGAACAAACGCCAGATCACAAAACCAACGACTGCCGGCCAAACCAGGACCGAGAGAGCCTTTATGAGTTCTGTCGCATCCTTCATGACACTCCCCGCTCACATTGGAACCATCCCGACCTTGACACTGGAGGGCGTCGAGTGCAGCGCACGTTGCGCCATATGAGCTAGCCACATCCCTGATCAGCCTGCCGTTCCGCCGGCATAGCGGTCCTCAGGCGGGCGACCACGAGTCACGTGTGGACCTGTAGGTCAACCCGCTGCGGTACAGCAGCGAAGTACAGCAGCCACAGATGCTTCTCTTCCACAAGCGCCACCAGGACACAGCGGTGAGTGTCTAACTGCGTGACAACGCCAGCGGACGACGACGGACGGGCGCGAATGCCTGCGGACAATCAGTGCAGGTGAGAAGCGCAGCAGCCCAAGGGAGAATATTCGCTCAGGTTGCTTCGGGACGAAGAGGTCGTGAGCTATAGGCCGTCGCGCTCGATCAGTGAGCCATCACGGCCCAGTGTGTGGAAGCGCGGCGGATCTGCCCGGGTAGAGCTGCCGCATCATGTTGGTCGTCCGAGCAAGGTCTGCCGCGCCCACATGTCGCAGCATCTCCGGCACGTCGCCGTCGGCGTACACCAGCAGTCCTGTCTTGGCTCCCAAAGCCCCTCCCCAGCGCGTTGCCCTTGATGGCGGACGCACCATAGCCGCAGGCTCTGACAAAAGGAGGCGCCTCTGCCTTGCTGCCAAGCTGGGCCGTCTCTGGGACCCTTGACGATCAAGCCCCCTACCAGTGGAGACCCGCGGGTAGGGGGCTTGTTGCTGTGGTCGCCGATCGGCGGTCAGGCTGCCGGTCAGGCCATCAGCGATCACGCGATTAGGAAGTCCCGCGATCTGGCGATCAGAAGGAGACAGTGACGCCTGCCTGGTGGTACTGGCCGATGGTGTCCTGGACCTCGTCCTTGACCGCGCCGAACTGAGCCACGAGGTCCGAGCTGCTGATCGCCGTGGGGCCGGCAGCGATGCCGGCCTGCGGGCTCAGGCCGCCGG
Organism: Streptomyces sp. NPDC044064; assembly: GCF_056434245.1. NCBI lineage: Bacteria > Bacillati > Actinomycetota > Actinomycetes > Kitasatosporales > Streptomycetaceae > Streptomyces > Streptomyces sp. NPDC044064. The sequence goes on along the minus strand of NZ_JBWKFN010000021.1, from coordinate 75,140 downwards.
AGACGTTATCGAGCTCGGCGTCGGAGATTTCAAGGGTCTGAACCTGGGGAGCGGAGTTCATGATGAAACTGCCCTTCGTATGGATGTTCCACAAGGGGGAGCGGCCAAGCTGGGGACAGACGGTGGGCCGCGACCGCAGCCCACGCCATCCGTTTCCGGACACCTTGGCGCGATCCCGGCGGCGCGAAGGATCAAATCACGGAGCGTGCCCGGCATCCAGTGGGTCGCTGCTCCAGGCAAGGCAGTTGAACCACTCGACTACTCATCCGTGCATGCATGCACACGAATTGAGGGCAGCTTCTCTACATGTAGCGCCGCACAGGAACCCGACAGCTATTGCCACGACTGCTCCGATCAGGACAACTCCGCATCAACAGAATGCACCTGTGCCGCAGTTGCACCTTCGCTGTGTAGATTCAGTTGCAGATTCAGTCATGTACGCGTCCGCGCGTCCTTCAGTACCTTGTCCACCGCGCTCCGCGGTCTGTAAACCGACAGCCCCACCAGGTCCCGTTCCTTCGTCGGCACGACCCGGACGGCGGCGCGGCTTTCCCGGTCGTTGCCGGTAGCGAAGAAGTCGGAGGTGAAGACGGCACGGGGCAGGACGCGGGCCAGGGCCCGGCCGTGGGCCGGCGGTGAGGGTCTCCTTGGTGCCCTCGAAGACGAGGACCGGCTGCCGGAACATCGGGAGGTACGGCACGCCGTCGGCGTCCGCGTACGGCTCACCGATCACCTCGGCCGACCGCCTGAGACCGTCAGCGCTCTTCAAAGAGGCGGCGCAGAACGAGACACGATCCGACAGGTGGGCTTCCACGATGGACCTGCCGGACAGCTTCGGCCTCGAAGAAGAGGGATGAGACCTAGAGGACGGTCCGTCTCAGTCTCCGTCTCATTCAGCCCCGTTCACGGCCGTTCAGGCGAGACTTCGATACCACGCGACACGAGACCAAGCCGCCCATGAACGCAGCCCAAAACACCACCAACACAGCTGGAACGCGTGTGGCCCAGGAGTTGGGCTTGAAGCGCGCCCAAGTCGTGGGACATGTGATCAGCTTGGGGTGTGGCAACCATCATCGCCAGCGCCATAGCCGTCCTGGGAACCCTCCTCGGTTCGGGGATCACTCTGGCGTTCCAGCAGCGCACCACCGACAGGGGCCATCAGTTCACCCGCCGCGAGAAGCTCCGGCAGGAACGACTCGACGCCTACTCCGCCTACGCCGGGGCGCTGATCAACTATCGCCGCTGCCTGGTCCATCTCTGGTTCTGCGAGAACGAGCAGCCACCGCCGGAGGACCCCGACGCGGTGCGGATCCGGGCCTACGACTTGCGCTCCACCGCGCAAGAGGCACTGTTCCGAGTGCAGATGCTCACCGATGACGAAGCCCTGAGCCAAGCCGCCGAAGACGTGCTCGCGGACGTCACGGCGCTCACGAAAACCCGCCACAGAGCCGAGCTCGACGATCTCAGGGTGCGAACCCGTGACAACATCAGTCATCTGGTCAGGGCAGCCAAGCAGCACCTCTGACAGGCTGGCGGAGGTTTCGATTCGAGGCCGCTCGCCCAGGGCAGCCCGAACCAGCCCCGATTGATCGCAGCTTCCCATCTGAGGGCTCAAGCACCGTCGTCAGGGGCCGGCCGTAGCGGCTTGCTCTGGTCAACCGCACTCGCGTGGCTGAGGCCAGCGGGGGCACAGTGAGGCACGCGCGCGCCTGGCCGGTCGGCTGACCCGCCATCGTGGCTGACTGTCGTCTGCTGAGGCTCAGACGGGCCGCATCGTAGGACCCCGCTGTCAGACGAACGGGGCCCCACAGCGGGCGAAGCTGGGCCGTCCCTGGGCCGTCCGAGGCCGCTCAACGGTGGCCAATGACGACCAAGGACGACCACCAGACGCACGGACCCGCCGCCCCTGAGCAGGGAAAACGCAGGTCACCAAGATCCCCGGCAAAACCCAGGGCAAGAAGAAGTAGAGACTGCGATCATGCCTCCCGCCTGCGCATACGGCGCGAGTGGGAGGCATTTTCATGCTTTGGAACCTCCAGAGCACCACGGGCAGGCCGTGCTCCTCCTGCTTGTGCAAGGCGGGCCCCTTTACCCGGCGCACCGCACGGGGGGCGAGGAGCGCGCCGCGGGTCACGTGACGCGGCAATGCCGTTCGTCCGCCGTGATGCCGTGCCGCTCCGGTTCACCCGACGGGCCGACGCTGTAGATCAGGCCGTCCGGGGTGGTCAGCACGCTGTGGGCGCTGATCTGTGTCGGCTGCCGGTCGCCGGCCGCCGACATGGTCGTCACCCGGCCGTCCGACAGGAAGACGCCACAGTCACGGAAGACGCCGATCTCGCCGTCGCTGTTCGCCGTGGTCCTGCGCAGAGGCGCGGACCGGTCCGCGGGGGCCAGGGAGATCGTCTGCCGCGCCCCGCCCGTCCCCGCCGAGAACGCCCCGAGCACGGTCGTGCTCCGGGAACTGGCGCAGTCACTGAGAAACTGCGGGACCTCACGGAGCTTCCTGCCGGTCGCCAGGTCGAACTCGACGGCCTTGTCGCCGAGCGTCCACATGGACTCGCGCTGCCGGGACAGGCAGCCGATGCTTCCGGGCAGGGCGTCGGAGACCAGAACCGGTGACAGCCGGGCACCCGTGAGCCGGAAGCGGTAGGCGCTCCAGGTCTTCGCGGAACCGAGCTGGACGGAGACGACCAGCGTGCTCCCGTCGTCGGAGACCCGCCCCATCGCGTCGCCGACCCCTCCGGCGAACTTCTTGCTGTGGAGTCTCCCGGACTCCGACCAGGTGATCGAGGACTCGTCCGTCGCGACCCAGGTGTCCCGGTCCTCGGCCCAGCGGACGACCAGGGACCGGCTGGGCGACGTGCGGACCGTGGAAGCGGCTCCGGTCTTCCAGACGGTGTGCGTCCGCGTCTCCCGCTCGTTCATGTCGGGGGTCGCCGATATGACGGCGTTCGGGCAGGAACCCGCGCAGTGCACGTCGGTGGGGAAATAGCGGCTCTCGCGCCATTTCTCTCTGCCGTCGCTCGTGTATCCGGCCAGTACCTCGTGCTTCGTGTCGTACGTGATGTAACCACTGGAATCACCGTCGGCCAGCACGATGGAACGGTTTCCGACAGGCGCTGCTTTCGATCCCGACGGCGCAGTGCATCCGGTGGCGAGAAGAAGTCCGCTCAGTACCGAAGCCAGTACGAAAAGCCTTTTCTGGGTGCTCATGCGTTTCCCGGTGTCAGGGACACCGCGTGGGGGGGGGGGGGCGCGGGGGGACCCCACGACGGGTGGCGGAATAGAACACCCAAGACTGGGCCTTTTACCTCGTCGGGCAGGTGGTGGGCGCGTCCCACCCGTGGGTGGACA
>NZ_JBWKFN010000021.1:0-71776 GCF_056434245.1 Streptomyces sp. NPDC044064 | reverse complement strand
CAAACGCATCCACCCCTCTCTTTTTTTCTCCCCCCCCCCCCCCCTCCCGCCCCCCCCCCCCCCCCCCCCCCCCCCCCCCCCCCCCCCCCCCCGCGACGGTCGGCGGACTAGAACACCCAGGACTGGGCCTTGCACTCGGTCGGCCAGGTGTCGAGCGCGTACCAGCCGTGGGTGACCAGGCGGGTCTGGCCCTTCTTGGTCACCGGCCGCTGCCCCTGCGGGAAGTCGTAGTGGTAGGCGATCAGGTCCCAGCGGATGGTGCCCGGCTTCTCGTGTTCCCAGCCCTTGCGGCTGGAGCCGACGAGCAGCCAGCTCTCCATGTCCGTGTCCGAGCGCGACTTCCGGATGCCGTGGCTGCTCGGGTAGAAGTACCGGCTCAGGTGCTGCCAGGTCGTACTCGTCTTCTTGGTGTAGTACGTCCGCACCTTGATCTTGGCGTCCGCCGTGGGATTGAGCGAGGCGGAGCAGGTGGCGTCCGCCTTGTGCTCGGCGGCGGACGCCTGCGGGACCGCCAGGCCGGTCAGAAGAACTCCGGCGACAGCCGGTGCCGCCAGAGTGGTCAAAAGCTTCTTGCTTATGTTCACCGTATTCCCCGTTCTTCGGCTTGCGTGATCATCCTTCCGTGTGAATGAGTGGGACGGCAACTGAGTTGAGTGTTCTTTGAGGTTCGGATTTCGGTGGAAATTATGCAGCCGGTATTCGCGTGAATATGTCACGACAGTCCTGCGGCATGATGCGGGAAATGTCAGGCGATGTGCGGGAGGGAATGCCGCAGCGCCGCCTCGTCGAACCGCTCCAGCACAAAGCCCCAGGCCGGCAGCCTGGGGCTTCTTCGCGCTGCTCTCGGACATCCGATCCAGCCCGACCGCCACAGCGCGGCCCGGTCCGAGGAGTGGCCGGAGCGCGCCATCGTGTCCTCAGCCGGTGAAGGTGAAGTACTTCCAGGACCCGTGCGTGGTCGAGTTCACGGTGTCGCCCGAGGAGTTGTTGATGTAGGACGACCGCACGCGCATCGAGTAGCCGGTCTGGTGCGTGCCGCGCAGTTCCACCACCGACTTGCCCGTGGAGTCGAGCTTGAAGTACTGGGACCCCGCCGACCGCCAGGCGCCGTCGTAGTAGATCTGGAACTGCAGCCTCTGCGAGCGGCCGGGGTAGGCCGTCATCGTGGTCGTGAGGAGCGGATTGGCCGTCTTCCGGAAGTAGTACTTGGTGTGACCGTCGACCGTGGCCGTCTTGTAGTGGCGGCTCGGGCTCAGCGACACCCTGACCTTCGCGCCCACCCAGCTCTTGGCCGTCTTCGGGGCGGTCCGCGCGTCGCCGGAGAAGTACGCGCTCACCGTGGTGTCGCGCTTCAGTGTCAAGGTGACCGACAGGTTGCCCTCGCTGTTGACCTTGCCGGTCTTGACCAGGTACTTGCCCTTGCCGTCGCCCGCGGTGTCCGCGTAGAGCGAGAGCGTCCGGTTCTTGTACGTCGTGCCGAGGTGGGCGGTGAACGTCACGTTGCCGGCGTAGGCGTAGACGTTGCCGTTCTTGTTCACCGTCAGGGTCGTGGAGCTCCGGGAGACCTCGACCGCGTCGGAGGCCGAGGCAGTCGTGCGATCGGCGTCGCCGGCATAGGAGACCTTGTACGTGACCTTGCCGCCCGCGGGCGGGGTGTCGGTGAAGGAGAAGGTCCCGTCCGCCTTCACTGTCGCGGCCGGGAGCGCCTTGCCGTTCGGGGACTCCAGGTCCGTTCGGGTGACCGCGACGGTGGTCCCCGCGGGCAGCCCGAGCGTGTTCGTGACCTTGCCGGAGACGGTCAGCGACTTGGCACGGCCGGCCGTCGCCGGGGCGTTCACCGTGATGGCGGTGACGGCCTTGCCGGGGGCGGTGACGACGCGCAGGCGGTACTTGTTGAGGAGGCCGTGTGTGACCGCGAAGAGCCGGCTGCTGTCGGGCGCGAAAGCGAGGTCGCCGTGGTCGAGCAGGGTCTCTTGGGCGACTCCGTTCTGGTAGTCGGTGAAGTCGGCGGTCCGCCTCGGGGCCGTGCCACCCGGCTCGTAGATGGACACATGGGGGCGGCCGAAGGAGGCGTAGGTGTCGGTGCCCACCGCGACGAGGCCGTCCGGCGCGACATCCACCGACCGTTGTTCCCAGTAGCTGCTCGGATACCTGATGGTCTCCGACAGGTCTGAGGTCCGAAAGACCTGCTGGAAGTCGCCTGCTGTGGTGGCCACCACGAGCTCTGTGCCGTCCGGGGTGAGCGCCAGGTCCTCCGCGGTGTTGCCGATGGCCGCGTCCTGCCCGCCGAGGAACGCGGTCCGGCTGGCCGTGCCGGACGACACGTCATAGATGCCGAGGGTGAAGTAGTACTGGCGCGAGCCGGCCGCCAGGGTGTTGGGAGCGCCGGGTGCCGAGTCCAGCAGGGGAGCGTCGTTCCACGTTCCGTCGGGCTCCTGGGCGAGCGAAACCCGCGTCTGCCCGCCGGACAGGTCGAGACAGCCGATGTTGCCGTGACCGACGCTGCCATAGCCGAACCAGAGTTTGCCGCCCGCGAGCGCCAGGTGCTGCGGATCTGTGCCGTCACCCGTCGCGTACCGCCCGGTCTCGGTGACCGTCGCCGTGTCGATGGCCACGATCTCATCAGCTCCCGGCACGGCGACGTAGACCGTTGCCGAGTCGGCGGAAAGCTCCAGGCCGTCGGCCTGCGGCAGCGAGGTGATCGTCCCGATGACGGTGCCGTTGTAGTCGGTGGCAACGACCTTGCCTCCCGACGGGTCGCTGATGAAGACCCGCTGGTGAACGCCGTCCACGATGATGTCGCCGCTCGACGTGATGGGCAGCGCGGCGCTGCTGTCGGCGACAGCAGGGACCGCGGCCGACCCGATCAGGGCGCCAGAACCGAGAGCGACCGCGAGCGCCGTCACGGCCGAAATGCTGCGCACACGCACAGTGATGCAACCCCCACTGGGAAGACGAGACTGCCCACAAGACCCCTGGAGCCCCTCCAGGGTTGTACGGCATCACTGCGCAAGTCTCCGCAGTTGCCACTGGATGCCGCCCAGGAGCCGGGCACCTTCTGAGCCCCCTTCGGGCTGCTTTCTCCGGCTGCGCTCGCGCGCGAGCGCCCCGCGGCGCGTGGCTGCGGGGCGCCCGGTGGGGTTCAGTCGATCTTCTCCCCGTCGTACGTACCGCCCTTGCAGGTGTTGTCCGTCAGATCGGCCGTTCCGCCGCCCTGCTGGCACTGGGAAGGGGTGACGTAGGTCGGGACACCCTGTGAGGTGGCGGCGGTGGCGGTGGCGGCGCCTGTGAGGCCGAGTCCGGCGAGGGCTGCCGTGGCGATGACGGCGGCGAGGATTCGTCGAGTGCGCATTTGGTCTCCCTTTCACGGATTGCCTCGGCTGGGGCACTAGCCAGCTTGATCTTCACCCATGTGGGTGGCACGTCACGTTGCGCCATTCGGGTGACATGGCTGTCGGGTCCGGGGTCGGTGACGCGACCACCATGACCGAAGACCACGGGGTGGGCGGACCACCCCTGACGAGAGGTCCGCCCACCCCGTGGTCGCTTGTCTCCCGGTGAGTCGTTCGCCTTTCAAGTTTCTCCCGGGCCGGTCGGCCGCTAACTGACGATGACGATCACGAAGGATCCGTTGCCGAAGCCGTGATCGAAGCGGTTGTGGCCGAAGCAGAATCCGGGGTTGTTGAAGCAGAAGCCACGGTGGCCGAAGCCGCCGTGGTCGAAGCGGAATCCGCCGTGGTCGAAGCCGAAGCCGCCGTGGTCGAAGCAGCGCCCCTCGCGGTTGCCGAAGCACGAGTCGGTGACCACATGGGTGTGCGCAGCGGGGGCTGCCGCCACGGCCGTGCCCGCTGTGCCGATCGCGGCGCCGCCGGCCAGCAGAACGCCGGCCGCGGCCGCCGCGAGCAGACGCCCCGCGTCATGTGCTCGCATGATGCACTCTTCCTTCCGGAACGAGCCGACCAGGGACGTGCCCCCAGGTTGCGGCCCTGTTTCGGATACGTCCGAGGTGCCTTTTCGGATTGCCGCCCACCGGCCCGACGCGTCGAGCACTAGCTCCGCTCAACCGGGGAACCCGGCAGGCACGGACCCGCTCACCGCACGCCGTGCCGGGGGTGATGACCATGCAGTACGGGCAGTCCCAGCAGTCGGCCGGGGGTGGTGTGCCCTCGGAGGCGGAGGGGCGGTCGCGGGTCGGCGCGGCGCTCGCCGCGGCAGCGCGGGGGGCCGGGGACCCGCGGCGGGTGCCCGACGCGCTCTGCAGGGCGTGCGTACGGCTGCTGCCCGTCACCGGCGCCTCCGTGTCGCTGTCCGGTGGGCGCGGGATCCGGGTGACCTGGTGCGCGAGCGACCAGGTCGCCGCACGGCTCGCCGAGCTGCAGTACACCGTGGGGGAGGGGCCCTGCCAGACCGCCCTCGACCAGGGCGCCCCGGTCTTCGCGGCCGACCTCGCCGGTCGGCGCGACACCTGCCGCTGGCCGGTCTTCGCGCACGAGGCCGTCGGGCTCGGCGCGGCCGCCGTGTTCTCCCTGCCGCTCGGCGTCACCGGCATCGCCATCGGCACCCTCGACCTGTACTGCGACCGGCCCGGCGCACTGTCCGAGCCGGATCTGCGGACCGCGCTGTGGGTGCGGGACGCGATGACGGACGCTCTGACGGAGCTGCGGCCCAGGGAAGAGGACAGGGACGCGACGTCCTGGGTGAGCGCCTCGCAGGCCGATCACACCGAGGTGCAGCAGGCCGTCGGCATGCTGATGGTGCAGCTGGACCTGGACCCCGAGCAGGCCCTGGACCGGATCCGTGCCCGCGCCTTCGCCGAGGGCCGCACGGTCAGCCAGCTCGCCCGGAGGGTCCTGGCCCGCGGACCCGGTTTCCGGTAGCCGGTGGCCGGCGGACGAAGTGAGGGGCCCCGGAGTCACCGGAGCCCCTCACAGGTCGTACGCCGTCAGCCGCACTGGCAGGGAGCACCCGACTGGCAGCCGCAGCCGCAGCCGGAACCGCAGCCGCACGCGGCCACGAGCGGCAGACTCCTCATCTCGGCGGGCTGGTCGGTCTCGCGCTCCTGGGTGGGGTCGGGCGTGGTGCTGGGGGATTCGGCCATGGGTCCCTCCTCGACACTGGGGCCAGATGCCCTCGCCCATTCCATGCCCGTTTCTCTGGGCGCATCAACGGCGCACAGAGGCGTCCGCGCGCCCTGCCCGACGGCCTTCGAGCCCCCGGGCGGCGCGGGTGTCAGGCTTCGTCGACCCCGGTGACGGGCTGGATGTCGGGCTGCAGCTCGTCCGCGTGCTCGCCCGTGACCAGGAAGACGACGCGCTTGGCGACGGCCACCGCATGGTCGGCGTACCGCTCGTAGTAGCGGCCCAGCAGGGTCACGTCGACAGCCGTCTCGATGCCGTGCTTCCAGCGCTCGTCGATCAGGTGCTGGAAGAGGGTGCGGTGCAGCTGGTCCATGTCGTCGTCGTCCTGCTCCAGCTGGAGGGCGAGGTCGACGTCCTTCGTCACGAGCACCTCGGCGGCCTTCGCCATCAGGCGCTGCGCGAGCTGGCCCATCTCCAGGATGGTGGCGTGCAGGTCGTGCGGGACCGCGCGCGCGGGGAAGCGCAGCCGGGCCAGCTTCGCCACGTGCTGGGCGAGGTCGCCGGAGCGCTCCAGGTCGGCGGACATGCGCAGCGACGTGACGACGATCCGGAGGTCGGTCGCCACCGGCTGCTGGCGGGCGAGCAGGGCTATCGCCCGTGCCTCCAGGTCGTGCTGCAGCTCGTCCACCTTCTGGTCGGCCTCGATGACGCTCTCGGCCAGCTTCAGGTCGGCGTCGAGGATGGCCGTCGTGGCGCGCCCGATGGCCGACCCGACCAGCCGGGCCATCTCCACCAGACCGTCGCCGATCGAGTCAAGTTCCTCGTGGTACGCGTCCCGCATCAGGGTTCCCTCTCGTACGTTCTCTTTCGGGGCTTCCGGGGGCCGTGACACCAGGCGCCCCGTGGCGAAACCGGCGGTGCGAACCCCACGCTCCCACGTTCCGGCCCGCACGCGTCCGTTTCTGCCACCCCAAATGAACCACTACTGGCTCCAAGGTGAACTCTGGGCGACGAGTGGCCGAGGTCGCACTCCCACGGCTGTGGTCATGTCTTACGCCATGCCTAACCTGGACGCATGGACGTGAACGCGGCGGTCGCCGCAGCGGCAGCGATCGCCGGGGTGCTCACCGGTGTCATCGCCATGCTGGCGTTCCGCTGGAGCGAACGCGACCAGAAGCGACCGACCAGGACTTCTTTGCACACCGATCCCGTACTCCCGCCCGGCGTGGACACCGTTCTGTCGGTGCTCCGCTCCTCGGCCGTCGTCCTCGACGAGGCCGACGGCGTCGTCAAGGCGAGCTCCGCCGCGTACGCCCTCGGGCTGGTCCGCGGCGGCAAGCTCGCCATCGAGCCCATGCTCCTGATGGCCCGGGACACCCGCCGGGACGGGGAGATACGCCAGGTCGAGCTGGACCTGCCCCGGCGCGGCACCGGACGGGGCGAGGCCCTCGCCGTCTCCGCACGCGTGGCCCCGCTCGGCTCCCGCCTGGTCCTGCTGCTGGTCGAGGACCTCACCGAGGCCCGCCGGATCGAGGCCGTACGGCGCGACTTCGTGGCCAACGTGAGCCATGAGCTGAAGACGCCCGTCGGCGCGCTCTCCCTGCTCTCCGAGGCCGTCATGGACGCCTCGGACGACCCCGAGGCCGTACAGCGCTTCGCGGGCCGCATGCAGATCGAGGCGACCCGGCTGACCAACCTGGTCCAGGAACTGATCGACCTCTCGCGGGTCCAGAACGACGACCCCCTCGAGGACGCCGAACCCGTCCGCGTGGACGACCTCGTCGCAGAGGCCATCGACCGCTGCCGCCACCAGGCGGGCACCAAGCAGATCACGATGGCCGCCGGCGGTACCGCCGACCTGCACGTCTGGGGCAACCGCGGCCAGCTCGCCGCCGCCCTCGGCAACCTCGTCGAGAACGCCGTCAACTACTCCCCGGCCCGCACCCGCGTCGGCATAGCCGCCCGCCGGGTCAACGCCCCGGGCGGCGACATGATCGAACTCGCCGTCACGGACCAGGGCATCGGCATCTCCGACAAGGACAAGGAGCGCATCTTCGAGCGCTTCTACCGCGTGGACCCAGCCCGCTCCCGGCAGACCGGAGGCACCGGTCTGGGTCTCGCGATCGTGAAGCACGTGGCCGCCTCGCACGGCGGGGAGGTCACGGTCTGGAGCGCCGAGAACCAGGGCTCCACCTTCACCCTCAGGCTGCCGGAGGCGGGTGCGGCCCGCGACCGTGCACAGCAGCACCCCGACCTCGACGACGAGGCCGGCGGCACCGCCGACTCACCCCAGTACGAACCGCTTCCCGCCCCGGAGGTCCTTCCGTGACCCGTGTGCTCGTCGTCGAGGACGAGGAGTCCTTCTCCGACGCCCTGTCGTACATGCTCCGCAAGGAGGGCTTCGAGGTCGCCGTGGCGGCCACGGGCCCCGACGGACTCGACGAGTTCGAGCGCAACGGCGCCGACCTCGTCCTCCTCGACCTGATGCTGCCGGGGCTGCCCGGCACGGAGGTGTGCCGGCAGCTGCGCGGCCGCTCCAACGTTCCCGTGATCATGGTGACCGCCAAGGACAGCGAGATCGACAAGGTCGTGGGTCTCGAAATAGGAGCCGACGACTACGTCACCAAGCCGTTCTCCTCGCGCGAGCTGGTGGCCCGCATCCGTGCCGTCCTGCGCCGTCGCGGCGAGCCGGAGGAGGTCACCCCGGCCGCCCTGGAGGCGGGCCCGGTCCGCATGGACGTCGACCGCCACGTCGTGACGGTGTCGGGCTCGAAGGTCGACCTCCCGCTGAAGGAGTTCGACCTCCTGGAGATGCTCCTGCGCAACGCCGGCCGCGTCCTGACCCGCATGCAGCTCATCGACCGGGTCTGGGGCGCCGACTACGTGGGCGACACCAAGACCCTCGACGTCCACGTCAAGCGCCTGCGCGCCAAGATCGAGCCGGACCCGGGTGCGCCGCGGTACCTGGTGACGGTGCGGGGCCTGGGCTACAAGTTCGAGCCGTAAGCCGTACGGCAGCGCTGCGCCGTACGGCAGTCGTACGGCGCGCACCGCGCACATGAGAAGGGCGGCACCCCGCAGTGGGGTGCCGCCCTTCTCATGTACCGGGTGTCGCTCAGTGGCCCGCGGCCGACTGCGACGCCGAGTCGCTCGGGGTCGCGCCCGTGGTCGCGGTGTCCGTGGCGGTCGCCGACGGGCTGGTCTTGCCGCCCTTGTCGCCCTTGCCCGGCTTGGCGTTGCCGGTCGCGGTCGAGCCCGGCGCGGCGGTGGTGGTCGCCGGGGCGGTCGGGATCTCGCTCGGGCCCCAGCCGGTGAAGTAGCTGGTGGCCGGGACCACGAACGCGCGCAGGCTCACCGGACCGGTCTTGCCGAGGGTGAAGGTCACCTTCTGCGCGTTGCCGTCCTGGACCGCCTCACGGCCGCTGGCGATCACGGCGGACGCGTTGTCCTTGCCGCCGAGCACCAGAGAGCCGTGCGCCGGGACCGTCAGGCTCTGGCCCTTGGCGGCGGACAGCTTGACCGGCTGGCTGCTGCCCTCGACGGAGATCGACTGCAGGGTCTGGTTCGTGTTGCCCATGTTGAAGACGGTCGCCGAGATGACGGCCGGACCGGACGCCTTCAGGTCGGGCTGCGTGATGATCGCGGCGTTCTGGATCTTGATGTCGCCGACGCTGGTGGCCGCGTTGTCCGGCTGGATCTCCAGGGTCTGGGAGTTGTTGCCGGCGCCACAGGCGGCGAGCGAGGCGATCGAGAAAACGATGGCGGATGCGGCGAGGGCGCCGCGTCGAAGGCTGCTGCTCACGGCGGCGGCAACTCCTTGAACGCAGGGGCGGCTCCCCTTATAAAGCCACCCTAAGTGTCTGTCAGCGGCCTTAGGTTACCGAGCCGTTCCCACGCGGCCGCACCCGACCCTCCCCCAAGCGCAGGGCTTCCCTCCGGGTGGGGGTACCTCACCGGCCACAAGTGACTCACGGGTCACTTTGCCGAGACGCTCGTCCGCCATTCACATAACGCGCCCGCAAGACCGCAGTCCGCATCCCCGCAACACGCTCCGAAAATTTTCCGTGAAGGAATGCACGGCCACCTCGGATATTGATCATCCGGCGCCCGTCGGGCCTCCCGTGATCAATTCCGGATTCGTCTCGTACCCGGCTCCTGCGGCCGAACGGAGTAGCGGAAGTCGTACGCTTGGAAGTGGACAAATCGGGATGTTCAACCTCTTGGGCGAGACTCCGCGAGGTTGTGACGTACGCGTTTCGCCTCGCCCGGAGAGCTGCTCCGACCTGCGAATACCTGTTGCATCTCGGCTCGGCGGATGCCGTCGCAGCACGTTCCTGTTGCTGTTGTCAAGCCCCGAGATATGCCCTGACCTGCGAAAACGCCATTCAGAACACGCCGTATCCGTGTTACTCTGGATAGCCACGGAAGGGGTACCTGTCACATGACGTTCAAGGTTGGCGACACCGTGGTCTATCCCCATCACGGGGCCGCGCTGATCGAGGCCATCGAAACTCGCCAGATCAAAGGCGTGGACAAGACCTACTTGGTGCTGAAGGTCGCCCAGGGTGACCTGACGGTGCGTGTGCCAGCGGACAATGCTGAGTTCGTGGGCGTGCGTGATGTGGTCGGTCAGGACGGGCTGGACCGGGTCTTCGAGGTGCTGCGCGCGCCGTACGCCGAGGAGCCCACGAACTGGTCCCGTCGCTACAAGGCAAACCTGGAGAAGCTCGCCTCCGGCGATGTCATCAAGGTCGCGGAAGTCGTGCGTGACCTGTGGCGTCGCGAGCGCGAGCGCGGTCTCTCCGCCGGTGAGAAGCGCATGCTCGCCAAGGCTCGCCAGATCCTGGTGAGCGAGCTCGCTCTCGCGGAGAACACGAACGAGGACAAGGCCGAGGCCCTGCTCGACGAGGTGCTCGCCTCCTGACGCGCCACTGGCGGCTCCGGCTGCCCGCAGCCCGATCAGCACAGTGAAATGCCGCGGTGCCCGATGACACTGATCCTGTCGCCGGGCGCTGCGGCATGTTCGTCCCCGCACCGGTCCGACCGTCGTGAGACCGTCGGACCGTCTGTCGTTCATCTCGGGGGAAGCCCCCCGATACTTGGTGTGCCGGGCCCGGGCAGATGGCTCGACCAGGGTCACGGAAGGGTCCGGTCAAGGCTTCGCGCCCGGCACTCCTCCAGGCCATACCCACCTAGGTCGAGCACACAAACCTGACAGGAACCGATGTCTGACGATTCGCGCCCCGCACCCGCGCAGATCCCCGTCGCCGCCGTGATTCCCGCCGCCGGCCGGGGCGTACGGCTCGGCCCGGGCGCCCCCAAGGCGCTCCGCGCGCTGAACGGCACGCCGATGCTGATCCACGCGGTCCGCGCCCTCGCCGCGTCCCGCCATGTCTCCCTGGTGATCGTCGTCGCCCCGCCGGACGGCGCCGCCGAGGTCAAGTCCCTCCTCGACGCGCACGCGCTGCCTGGGGGTACCGACTTCCTCGTCGTCCCCGGCGGTGACAGCCGCCAGGAGTCGGTCCGGCTCGGCCTCGACGCCCTGCCGCCCGAGTACGGCGTCGTCCTCGTCCACGACGCGGCCCGACCGCTCGTCCCTGTCGACACCGTCGACGCGGTCATCGAGGCCGTGCGCGACGGTGCCCCGGCCGTGGTCCCCGCGCTGCCGCTCGCCGACACCGTCAAGGAGGTCGAGCCCGCGGCCGTCGCCGGCGCCCCCGAGCCGGTCGTGGCCACGCCCGAGCGGGCCAGGCTGCGGGCCGTGCAGACGCCCCAGGGCTTCGACCGGGAGACCCTGGTCCGTGCCCACGAGACCGTCACCGAGGACGTCACCGACGACGCGAGCATGGTCGAGCAGCTCGGCCTCGGGGTCGTGACCGTCCCTGGTCACGAGGAGGCCTTCAAGGTCACCCGCCCCCTCGACCTCGTCCTCGCCGAGGCGGTCCTGGCCCGCAGGAGGCTGAACGATGGCTTCTGAGGCATCTGACCTGCGGCAGCCGCCGGGCGGGCTGCCCGTGCTCCCCCAGGTCGGCATCGGCACCGACATCCACGCCTTCGAGGAAGGCCGTGAGCTGTGGTGCGCCGGCCTGAAGTGGGAGGGCGAGGGTCCCGGCCTGGCCGGGCACTCCGACGCCGACGTCGTCGCCCACGCCGCCTGCAACGCGCTCTTCTCCGCCGCCGGGCTCGGTGACCTCGGCCGGCACTTCGGCACCGGCCGGCCCGAGTGGTCCGGCGCCTCCGGGATCACGCTGCTGGCCGAGGCCGCCCGGATCGTCCGCGAGGCCGGGTTCGCCGTCGGCAACATCGCCGTCCAGGTCGTCGGCCCCCGCCCGAAGATCGGCAAGCGCCGCGACGAGGCCCAGAAGATCCTCTCCGAGGCGGCGGGCGCACCGGTGTCGGTGTCCGGCGCGACGACGGACGGCCTCGGCTTCCCCGGCCGCGAGGAGGGGCTGATGGCGGTGGCCACGGCGCTCGTGGTGCGGGTGGGCTGAGGGCGTGCGAGGGTGCCTGCAGAGCGACCGGTGACCCGTCCCTAGGTCCGGAGGTACCCCCATGTCCACCGCCCTGTCCGACCGGCTCAAGTCCCTGCTCGACGGTCCCGTCTTCATCGTGGTCGGCACGGTCCAGCCCGACGGCAGCCCCCAGCTGTCCCCGGTGTGGGTGAAACGGGACGGCGAGCAGATCCTGTTCTCCACGACCGTCGACCGCCGCAAGAAGAAGAACCTCGACCGCGACCCCCGGGTGAGCGTCGTCGTCCAGGACCCCGCGATGCCCTACGTCTACGGCGAGATCCGGGGCACCGCGGAAATGACCACTCGGGGCGGCGAAGAACTGATCGACGAACTGTCGGTGAAATACACCGGCAAGAAGTACGCGGAGTTCAATCCGGCTTCGGCACAGGACGCGGAGCGGGTGGTCGTGCGGATCACCCCGCAGAAGGTCGTCGGGATGATGTGAGGCAAGCGGCACGAGGCATCACTCCCGGCCCACTACCCTGGAGTGGTGACCATTCGCCTGTACGACACCAGCGCCCGGCAGATCCGTGACTTCAGCCCGCTCCAGCCGGGTTGTGTCTCGATCTACCTGTGTGGCGCCACCGTGCAGGCGGCACCGCACATCGGGCACGTCCGCTCTTACCTCAACTTCGACATCATGCGCCGCTGGTTCCAGTACCGCGGCTACGACGTGACGTTCATCAGGAACGTCACGGACATCGACGACAAGATCATCGCCAAGGGTGCCGGCCAGGGCCGCCCCTGGTGGTCGATCGGGTACGAGAACGAGCGCGCCTTCAACGACGGCTACGACGCCCTCGGCTGCCTCCCCCCGACCTACGAGCCGCGCGCCACCGGGCACGTGACCGAGATGGTCGAGATGATGCGCACCCTCATCGAGCGCGGCCACGCCTACGAGGCCGACGGCAGCATCTACTTCGACGTCCGCTCCTGGCCCTCCTACCTGGAGCTGTCCAAGCAGGACCTGGACGAGATGCGGCAGCCCGCCGAGGAGGGCATCAGCGGCAAGCGCGACCCGCGCGACTTCGCCATGTGGAAGGCCTCCAAGCCGGGCGAGCCCGACTGGGAGACGCCGTGGGGCCGCGGGCGCCCCGGCTGGCACCTGGAGTGCTCCGCCATGGCGCACAAGTACCTCGGCTCCGCCTTCGACATCCACGGCGGCGGCCTCGACCTGATCTTCCCGCACCACGAGAACGAGATCGCCCAGGCCAAGGCGTTCGGCGACGACTTCGCCCAGTACTGGGTGCACAACGCCTGGGTCACCATGAGCGGCGAGAAGATGTCCAAGTCGCTGGGCAACTCGGTCCTCGTGAGCGAGATGGTCAAGGTGTGGCGCCCGATCGTCCTGCGCTACTACCTGGGCACCCCGCACTACCGCTCGATGATCGAGTACAGCGAGGAGGCGCTGCGCGAGGCCGAGTCGGCGTTCGCGCGGATCGAGGGCTTCGTGCAGCGGGTCATCGAGCTGGCCGGGAAGACGGTCGAGCCGGCCGCCGAGGTCCCGCCCGCCTTCGCCGAGGCGATGGACGACGACCTGGGCGTCCCGCAGGCCCTGGCGATCGTGCACACCACCGTCCGGCAGGGCAACAGCGCGCTGGCCGCCGACGACAAGGAAGCGGCCGTGGCCCGGCTCGCCGAGGTGCGGGCCATGCTCGGCGTCCTCGGCCTCGACCCGTTGGACGCGCAGTGGGCCGGCGAGGGCGCCGACCGGGGCGAAGACCTGCACGGCGTGGTGGACAGCCTCGTCCGGCTCGTCCTCGACCAGCGCGAGTCCGCTCGGGCCCGCAAGGACTGGGGCACCGCCGACGCCATCCGTGACCAGCTGGGCCAGGCCGGTCTGGTCATCGAGGACAGCCCGCAGGGCCCGCGCTGGAGCCTCGGCCCGCGCTAGCCCGCTGCTTGATCGACTGTGCCGCCCGGCCCTCCGGGCGGCACACTGCATAAGACGTACGTACGAAGCTCACGGAGACGGGTAACTCATGGCCGCGAACAACCGCCGCATGTCCGGCAAGAAGGGCGCGCAGGTCGGCAGTGGCGGCCAGCGGCGCAAGGGCTTGGAGGGCAAGGGTCCGACCCCGCCCGCCGAGATGCGCAAGGGCCACAAGAAGAACCGCATCGCCAACGCCAAGACCAAGCAGGCCGTGCGCCGCCCGGTGCCCAGGGGCCGGGGCGGCAAGTCGCCCTCCGAGCTGGTCGTCGGCCGCAACCCGGTCGTCGAGGCGCTGCGCGGGGGCGTGCCGGCCTCCACCCTCTACGTCCAGCAGTTCATCGACAACGACGAGCGCGTCCGCGAGGCCCTCCAGCTCGCCGCCGAGCGCGGTGGCATCAACCTCATGGAGGCCCCGCGCCCCGAGCTGGACCGCATGACCAACGGCCTGAACCACCAGGGTCTGGTCCTGCAGGTCCCGCCGTACGAGTACGCGCACCCGGAGGACCTCGCCGAGGCCGCCTACGACGAGGGCGAGGATCCGCTGATCGTGGCGCTCGACGGCGTCACCGACCCGCGCAACCTCGGCGCGGTCGTCCGCTCCGTCTCCGCCTTCGGCGGCCACGGCGTCGTCGTCCCCGAGCGGCGTGCGGCCGGCATGACCGCCGGCGCCTGGAAGACCTCCGCCGGTACGGCCGCCCGCACGCCGGTCGCCCGTGCCACCAACCTGACCCGCGCACTGGAGGCCTACAAGAAGGCCGGCATCACGGTCGTCGGCCTGGCCGCCGACGGCGAGGTCGAACTCGGCGAGCTGGAGGCCCTCGGGGGCCCGGTCGTGATCGTGGTCGGCAGCGAGGGCAAGGGCCTGTCCCGTCTGGTCGGCGAGACCTGTGACCACCGCGTCCGGATCCCGATGCCGGGTGGTGCGGAGTCCCTCAACGCCGGTGTGGCGGCGGGAATCGTCCTGTACGAGGCGGCTCGCCGACGCGACTGAACAAGCGTCCGTCGCCTCACCCGTACGGGGTAATTCAGGCAGCCATATGGTGTTCCGGGCCGCTTTGACGCGGTCCGGACACATCCGCCCGGCCGAGGCAGTGTCCTAACTCCACGTCACTCGGTTAGATGAGTGTGGACACCAGAACACCCCGCACACCCACGGGGGACCGCTCGTCGGGATTCGACGACGCTCCCGCGCTGAGCATGGTGAAGGTGCCGAGCGATCCGGCGCAGGTCATCGTCAATCACGCCAGCTTCCGCGTGCAGCTGGGCGCGTCGGCGAAACGCAGCCAATCCCCGCGGATCGCCGGGCACCTGAGCGCCACCCAGGACACCGCCCGTATGCCGGCCATGGGCACGGGGGGCCGGGCCGGCGCCGCGGCCGGCCGCCGCCGTCCCGTCGTGTGGAGCGGCAGGTCGGCCCCCGACGACACCGGCGCCCACCGGCTGCTCCAGGCCGTGCGGGGCAGCAGCGTCCGCCATGCCGACGAGCCCGTCGAGGCCGGCGCCACCCAGGTCATCCCGCGCGTCGGGACCGGCTACGGCGACCGCTACGACGAGTTCGACCAGACCGTCGAGACCCCCGTCGTCGGCCATCAGCGCACCGCCCCCGAGGACGGCACCCGGCTCCTGCCGCACATGCGCACGGCCGGCAGCGCCTACGACGAACCGGTCTACGCCGACGACGAGTTCGACCACTACGACGAGTTCGACCGCTACGAGGAGAGCGCCGGAGAGGGCGAACGCCCCGCCAAGCGTCACGGCGACGACCCGGCCCGGCACGCCTACTACCCCGGCCGCCGGATGAACCTCGGCGTGGTCCTGCTCCCCCTGCGCATCTTCCTCGGCTTCATCTCCATCTACGCCGGCATGGGCAAGCTGTGCGACCCCGTCTACTTCGACGGCGGCAAGCGCGGCTCCATGGTCAAGTGGCTCAACACCCTGCACCCCTGGGAAGTCGCCGAGCCCCTGCGCCAGTTCGCCCTGCACCACCCGGTCGGCTCCGGCCTGGTCATCGCCTTCCTCCAGGTGGTCGTAGGCGTCCTGACCATCCTCGGCTGCTGGCAGCGGGTCGCCGCCGTGGTCGGCGCCCTGCTCTCCGCCGCCCTGATCGTCACCGTCAGCTGGAAGACGGTCCCCGCCTACGACACCCCCGACATCATCTACCTCGCCGCCTGGTCCCCGCTGATCATCGCCGGCGCCCCCGTCTACTCCGTCGACGGCCGGCTCGCCGGCAGCGCCTGGCGCCGGCTCGGCCCCCGCTCCGACATCTGGGAGCTGCGCCGCTACGTCCTGCGCCGCGGCTCGCTCGTCACGGCCGTCACCGTGGGCCTCACCCTGCTCGCCGGCTCCCTGCTGGGCGGCGCCGTACGCGACTCCAGCCGCGTGGTCGTCCCCGGCCCCGGCGAGGCCCCGCGCAACAACATGCCGGGCTCCCCGCTGCCCGAGGAGCCCAGCCGGCAACAGCGGACGAGCCCGTCGGTCTCCACCTCGCCCACGGGCGGCGCCACGGCCGGTGCGAGCCCCTCCGGGGCGTCCGCGACCCCGGGCGCCAGCCAGAGCGCCGGCGCGACCACCACGACGCCCACCCAGACCCAGGGCACCACGGGTCAGGTCCCGCCCCGCCAGTCCTCCCCGACGGGCGGCGCCCCCAGCACCACCGCGGGCCCGACCACCACGGGCGGCACCTCGACGGGCGGCAGCACCTCCACGGGCGGCACCGGCACCTCCGGCGGCACCACGTCCACCGGCCAGCCGGGCCTGGTGGGCGGCATCCTGGGCTGACGGAACAGGACATCAAGGGGCCCCGTACCGACGAAGGTACGGGGCCCCTTTGACATGCGTGGGGGGCGAGCCTGTCAGCGACCCAGCGCGGCCAGTTCCTTGGCCGCCTCGGTCAGGTCCTTGGCCGTGTCGATGGCCCGCCAGTAGGCCCCCTGCGGGATCGGGAACCCGAACAGCTTCCGCTCCCGGGCCAGCCGGGGAAACGTCGTCCGCTCGTGATCCCCCCGCTCGGGCAGCAGCTTCCCGAACTCGGGCGAGAACACGTACACACCCGCGTTGATCTCGAACGGCGACGGCGGCGCCTCGATGAAGTCGGTGATGTGCCCGAAGCCGTCGGTCTTCACCGCACCCCAGGGAATCCGGGGCCTGGCCAGCGCCAGCGTGGCGACGGCGTCCCGCTCGGTGTGGAAGTCGGCCATGTCCCGCAGGGAGAAGCGGGTCCAGATGTCGCCGTTGGTGGCGTACCAGGGCCGGTCGGGGTGGGGGAGGTGCCCGGCGGCGTATTTGAGGCCGCCGCCGCGGCCCAGGGGCTCCGTCTCGACGACGGTGGTGACGGAGACGGGCAGGTCGGCCGTGTCCAGCCACTTCTGCAGGACCTCTGCGAGGTGGCCGCAGGAGACCACCACGTCCGTCACGCCCTCCTCGGCGAGCCAGGCCAGCTGGTGGCCGATGATCGGAGTGCCCGTACCGGGGATCTCGACCATCGGCTTGGGCCGGTCGTCGGTGTAGGGACGCAGCCGTGAGCCCTGGCCACCGGCCAGGACGACGGCTTGAGTGGGGCGCAACGCGGCGCTCGGGTGGGTCATGTCCCGAACTGTACGTGGCGCCCCAGCCGGAATTCCGCCGGCAACGTGCTCCTTAAGGAGCCGTTACCGAGTTCCGAACCAGCACTCAGCTGTGCGCGGCCAGGACCCCGGTGGCGAAGGCCGTGTCGCAGACCGGGCGGGCGTACGACTGGGCGCGCGAGGCGCCGTAGATGCGCACCGCCGCCCTGCCCAGGGCGCGGGCGATGGAGGTGCAGTGCTTCGCCAGCGCGGGGTGCCCGTTGACCGCCTGCTGGAGGTGGGTGAGGACCACGCCCGGGTTCTTGTCCTGCAGCTCGGTCATCAGCTGGTCGCGGAGCACGTCCTGCGGGGTGCGGGAGACCGCCTTGCCGGAGACCTCCGCCGAGGAGACGTCCGAGGCGGTGAGCACCGAGCTGGAGGGGCTTCCCGTCCAGTTGACCCGGGTGACCGCGAGGGTTCCGGAGAGCACCATGACGACGGGCAGGACGAGGGCGAGAGTGCGGCCGATCCGGCGGGCAGGGCCGCCCCGATGGCCGCGTCGTGTCTGAGGGTTGGTGGAGTGCTTCACGCGTGTGAGGGTAGCGCTCGGTACTGATTTGGCGACATTTAGTCACCCTTACGGGGGATGAAGTGGCGCCAGTTTCTGGGTAAAGCGTTGACGCGCGGTGCCCGAAATGATCGCTGTGCCGGGGTATTTCATGGCAATGAGCAGGGCCCCGCGGGGTTCCGCGGGGCCCTGCTCGTCAACCTGCGTGAAAACGCCCTGCTCAGGGCGGTCAGTCGGAGAGGCGCTCGCCCGTCGAGGTCGAGAACACGTGGGTCTCGCCCGGCCGCGGCACGACGTGCAGGGTGGCGCCCTTCTCCGGCACCTGGCGGCCGCCCACGCGGACGACCAGGTCCTTGACCTCGCCGCCGACCTCGGCGGTGCCGTAGACGTAGCCGTCGGCGCCCAGCTCCTCGACGACGTTCACGGAGACGGCCAGACCGGCCGGGGCGTCCTCGGTGTCCTTGGACAGGGAGGCGGCGGCACCGCTGCCCAGCTCGACCACCTCGAAGTGCTCGGGCCGGACACCGACGGTCACCGTGCGGTCACCCTTGTCGGCGGCGGCCTTCAGGGCCTCCCGGTTGACGGGGACGACGCTGTTGCCGAACTTCACGCCGCCGTCGGTGATCGGGACCTCGACCAGGTTCATGGCGGGGGAGCCGATGAAGCCGGCGACGAAGAGGTTCGCGGGCTTGTCGTACATGTTCCGCGGCGAGTCGACCTGCTGGAGCAGACCGTCCTTGAGGACCGCCACGCGGTCGCCCATCGTCATGGCCTCGACCTGGTCGTGGGTGACGTAGACGGTGGTGATGCCGAGGCGGCGCTGCAGGGACGCGATCTGCGTACGGGTCGAGACGCGGAGCTTGGCGTCCAGGTTGGACAGCGGCTCGTCCATGAGGAAGACCTGCGGCTCACGGACGATGGCGCGGCCCATGGCGACACGCTGGCGCTGACCGCCGGAGAGCGCCTTCGGCTTGCGGTCCAGGTACTCGGTGAGGTCGAGGATCTTCGCGGCCTCCTCGACCTTCTGCCGGATCTCCGCCTTGTTGACGCCGGCGATCTTGAGCGCGAAGCCCATGTTGTCGGCGACCGTCATGTGCGGGTAGAGCGCGTAGTTCTGGAACACCATGGCGATGTCCCGGTCCTTGGGCGGCAGGTGCGTGACGTCGCGGTCACCGATGCGGATGGCGCCGCCGTTGACGTCCTCCAGGCCCGCGAGCATCCGCAGGGAGGTGGACTTGCCACAACCGGACGGGCCGACCAGGACGAGGAACTCGCCGTCCTCGATCGCGATCTCGAGCTGGTCGACGGCGGGCTTGGTGGAACCCGGGTAGATCCGGGTCGCCTTGTCGAACGTGACAGTGGCCATGGTGAATGGGCCCCCTTCTACCGGCAGGAACGTGCCGGACGATCCGTTGTAGGAAGGTGGTTGGTGTAGTCCACGCGAGTGAACTGGCTCAGGACGGTACCTGGCGTTCACTCGTCTGTCAGTACCCGGGCGACTGTGAACTTCGCGGTAATTTTCGACAAGGGCCACCCCGGACCTGGGTACACTGCACGGGCGCGCAGGCGCACGCCTCCTTAGCTCAGCTGGTCAGAGCGCCGCTCTTGTAAAGCGAAGGTCGTCGGTTCGAATCCGACAGGGGGCTCGGCAGGGCGAAGGCCACTCGCATCTCACGGTGCGGGTGGCCTTTGTCGTTTGTGCAGGTCAGGTCGTGTGGAGCAGGGTTCGCAGGGCCTTTCGCAGCTCTGCTTCCGGGTCGGGGGCGGCGCCGGTCGCCCGCCAGGCCACGAATCCGTCCGGGCGGACCAGGACCGCGCCGTCGGCGCTGGTGCCGTGGGCCCGGGCCCAGTCGGTGCCCTCGGTGTCGTACGTCAGGTCCGCGTCGGCGCCGGGGCCGATCCGGTACGCGTCCAGCCGTACTCCGTCCGTGTCGGCGATCCGGCGGGCCGCCGCGTGCCAGCCCGCGTCGTCCGGGGCGTCGGTGAGCAGGACCAGGGAGCGTTCGTAGAGGTCGAGGGTGGACAGGCGGGTGCCGGCGCGGCGCAGCCAGAGGTGGGGGGCGCGGGTGCCGGGCCGGCCGGTCAGGTCCAGGTCGTCGGCCACGACCGGCTGCTCGGGGTCGGTGCCGAGGGCGGCGCCGTGCGGGTAGTGGTAGCCGAGGACGACGTTGAGGATGCCGCCGCGCTTGCCGGCGCCGACGCCGGGGGCGGGGGCGAAGCCGGGGTGGCTGTGCTCGACCGAGCGGGCGGAGGCGCGGGCGCTGGTGGCGAGGGCGACCGGGCGGCGCTCGGTGTCGTACGAGTCGAGCAGGCCGGGGCCGGCCCAGCCGGACAGGACGGCGGCCAGCTTCCACGCCAGGTTGTGGGCGTCCTGGATGCCGGTGTTGGAGCCGAAGGCGCCGGTCGGGGACATCTCGTGGGCGGAGTCGCCGACGAGGAAGACGCGGCCGGTGGAGTACCGGTCGGCAACCCGTTCGGCGGCACGCCAGGACGCCTTTCCGGTGATTTCCACGTCGAGGCCGGGCACGCCCACCGCCTTGCGGATGTGGTGCCGCAGGCGTTCCTCGGTGAACTCCTCCAGCGTTTCGCCGTACTCGGGGTGCCAGGGGGCGTGGAAGACCCAGTGCTCCTTGTTGTCGACGGGCAGGAGGGCGCCGTCGGCGTCCGGGTCGGTGAGGTAGCAGCAGATGAAGCGGCGGTCGCCGACCACCTCGGCCAGGTCCGCGGAGCGGAAGGTGACGCTGACGTTCGCGAAGAGGTCGCCGGGGCCCGTCCGGCCGACGCCCAGCGCGGTGCGGACCGGGCTGCGCGGGCCGTCGGCGGCGATCAGGTAGTCGGCGTGGACGGTGCAGCGCTCGTCGCCGGCGCGGTCGCGGATGACCGCCGTCACCCCGTAGGCGTCCTGCTCGAAGGACTCCATCTGGTGGTGGTAGCGCAGGTCGCCGCCGAGTTCCCGGGCGTTGTCGAGCAGGACCGGTTCGAGATCGTTCTGGCTGCACAGGCACCAGCCGGTGGGGCTGAACCTCGCGAGTCCGCCGCCCGGGTCGATGTGCTTGAACAGCCATTCGCCGGCGTCCCCGGCGAGGGTCGGCGTCTGCAGGATGCCGTGGTTGTCGGCGAGGAGTGAGGCCGCCGCCTTGATGTCCGGTTCGATGCCGGCCACCCGGAACAGTTCCATCGTCCGCACGTTGTTGCCGCGTCCGCGCGGGTGGACCGAGGTCCCGGAGTGCCGTTCGACGAGCATGTGCCGCACACCGAGACGGCCCAGGAACACGGACATGGACAGGCCCACCAGAGAGCCGCCCACGATGAGGACGGGAACCCGGTGGTCGGCTTTCTGATGCATCGGTGCCTCCAGAGGCAGGAGTGCGCGTGTGGGCGCCTGTGAGTTCTCATGCCCGGTGGCACCCGCTCCGCGTGCCCAATCACCCACGTGGTTCATACGAGTCGCGGGGTGGTGGGGACCGGCACAGGATCAAGGAACGCTGCCGTCGCGTCACTCGCGGCCGGCGACGCCTCTGCCCCGCGAAGGAGATGTGTGCAGGATGACCACGACGTCTGAACGTCTTTCAGAAAAGCTGACACGCGAGGTCTCGAAGCGTGTGTCCCAGTCCGTGTTCGACGGCTCCCGGCTCCGGGTCGTCCTCCTGGTCGACGTCTACGACGGCGCACAGCAGCAGTTCCTCGAGGCGTACGAGAAGCTGTGCAAGCAGGTTGCCTCGGTGCCCGGCCATGTCAGCGACCAACTCTGCCAGTCCATCGAGAATCCCTCCCAATGGCTCATCACAAGTGAGTGGGAGAGTGCCCCGCCGTTCCTCACCTGGGTGAACAGCGAGGAGCACGTGCGGATGGTGCAGCCGCTGCACAGCTGTGTCCGGGACACCCGGTCGCTGCGCTTCCACATCGTGCGGGAGACCAGCGGCGCCGCGCAGACGCAGTCGGCGGAGCGCCGGCTGCAGGCTCACCCGCGCATCGGCGACGGCGTGATCCGGCACGCGCTGACCTTCACGGTCAAGCCGGGCAGCGAGAAGAAGGTCGCGAAGATCCTCGCCGACTACGCCTCGCCCGAGGCGCGGGTGGACGACACGACCCGGCTGTGCCGGACCTCGCTGTTCATGCACGGCAACCGGGTGGTGCGGGCCATCGAGGTGCGCGGCGACCTGCTCGCGGCGCTCCGGCACGTGGCCATGCAGCCGGAGGTGCGGGCCGTCGAGGAGGCGATCAACCCGTACCTGGAGCAGGAGCGCGACCTCAACGACCAGGAATCGGCCCGGATGTTCTTCACCCGGGCGGCGCTGCCGGCCGTGCACCACGTGGGCACGGAGGACCAGTCGGAGGGCAGGCGGCAGGCCCTGTGCTACCCGGCCCGGTCCGGTCACGGGATGCGGCTGGCCGAGCTGATCGCGCAGGCCGACTCCGTGGCCACGGAGGACGCGGCGAGTCCCGTGCTGCGCAGCACGGTCTTCCAGCGGGACGACGTGGTCGTGCGCCTGGTCGACATGCGCGGCGACCAGGAGGCCGAGGTGCTGCCGCGGGAGCCCCGGATGGCCGCCGAGGTGCGTGAGCTGCTCGCCGCCGAGGTCGCCCGTATGGACCTGATCACCGACCGTCGCTCGCCGGGCGCCTGATCCGGCGGCCGGGTCTTCCCCAACCGCCGAGCCCCGACGCTACGGCACATCCAACGGAGGCAACGTTGTCCGTCAAACCCCGTCCGAAAATCGTGGACCTCAGTGAGGTCGAGCCCAACGTCCGGCGAGGTGGCGACCTGCGCGCCATGCTGACCCCGGCCACGGTCGGCTCCACCAGCGGCTTCATGGGCGTGGCCATCGTGCAGCCCGGTGACCGCATCGGGGAGCACTACCACCCGTACTCCGAGGAGTTCGTCTACGTCGTCTGCGGGCAGCTGGAGGTGGACCTCGACGGTGAGCCGCACGCGCTGCGACCCGAGCAGGGCCTGATGATCCCGGCCCACATGCGGCACCGGTTCCGCAACGTCGGCAAGGTGGAGGCGCGGATGGTCTTCCACCTCGGTCCGCTGGCGCCCAGGCCTCAGCTGGGCCATGTCGACACCGAGGAGACGGAGGTCATCGGGGCCGCCGCGGTGATCACCGAGGCAGGTGCCGCGCACGCGGCCGACCGGGGCCGGGTTCGGTCATGACCCGGCGCGTGGCGGTCACTGGCATAGGCATCGTTGCTCCGGGCGGCATCGGCGTACCGGCATTCTGGGATCTGCTTGCCGACGGCCGGACCGCGACGCGGGGCATAACCTTCTTCGACCCCTCGGGGCTCAGGTCGCAGATCGCGGCAGAGTGCGACTTCGACCCGGCGGCGCACGGCCTGGACGCGGACCAGGCCGTGCGGGCGGACCGGTACATCCAGTTCGCCCTCGTCGCCGGGGAGGAGGCGGTCCGGGACTCGGGTCTCGACCTGGCCCGGGTGGATCCCTGGCGGGTCGGGGTCTCGCTGGGCACCGCGGTCGGCGGCACCACCCGCCTGGAGCACGACTACGTCCTGGTCAGCCACCGAGGGCAGCGCTGGGACGTCGACGACCGCGAGGCGGAGCCGCATCTGCACCGGGCGTTCTCGCCCAGCACGGTGGCCTCCGCGGTGGCGGAACGTTTCGGCGCCCAGGGTCCGGTGCAGACCGTCTCCACCGGCTGCACCTCGGGACTGGACGCGGTCGGGTACGCCTTCCACACCGTCGAGGAGGGCCGGGCCGACATCTGCATAGCGGGCGCGTCGGACTCGCCGATCTCCCCGATCACCATGGCGTGCTTCGACGCGATCAAGGCCACGTCCCCGAACAACGACGACCCGGCACACGCCTCCCGGCCCTTCGACAACAACCGTGACGGGTTCGTCATGGGCGAGGGCGGTGCGGTGCTCGTCCTGGAGGAGCTGGAACACGCGCGGGCCCGTGGCGCGCACGTGTACTGCGAACTGGGCGGCTACGCCACCTTCGGCAACGCCTACCACATGACCGGACTGACCAGCGAGGGCCTGGAGATGGCCCGGGCGATCGACACGGCGCTCGACCACGCCCGGCTCGACCCCACGGCGATCGACTACGTCAACGCGCACGGCTCCGGCACCCGGCAGAACGACCGCCATGAGACGGCGGCCGTGAAGCGGGCGCTCGGCCACCACGCCTACGACACCCCCATGAGCTCCATCAAGTCGATGGTGGGGCACTCCCTCGGGGCGATCGGGGCGATCGAGGTGGTCGCGTGCGTGCTGGCCCTGGCCAAGCAGGTCGTACCCCCTACCGCGAACTACGAGACCCCCGACCCCGAGTGCGACCTGGACTACGTCCCGCGTGTCGCCCGCGAACGGAAGCTGACCAGCGTCCTGTCCGTGGGCAGCGGGTTCGGAGGTTTCCAGTCCGCGGTGGTCCTGACCCGGACGAGGGACCGGACTAGGGAGAGGACAAGATGAGCGAACCGCATGACCGGCGCGCGGCCGTCACCGGCATCGGGGTGGTCGCGCCCAACGGCACCAGCACCGACACCTTCTGGAAGGCCACCCAGGGGGGTCTCAGCGCCCTCGACCGCATCACCCGCGAGGGCTGTGAGCACCTTCCGCTGAAGGTGGCCGGCGAGGTCCGCGCCTTCGATCCGGCAGTGACGATCGAGGAGCGGTTCCTCGTCCAGACCGACCGGTTCACGCACTTCGCCATGGCCGCGGCCGACTTCGCACTGGAAGACGCCCGGCTCGGGCAGGCCGACACCTCCGGGGAGCCCTACTCCATCGGTGTGGTCACCGCTGCCGGGTCCGGCGGCGGTGAGTTCGGCCAGCGCGAGCTGCAGCAGCTGTGGGGCAAGGGCAGCCGGTTCGTCGGCCCGTACCAGTCCATCGCCTGGTTCTACGCCGCGAGCACGGGACAGATCTCCATCCGCCGGGGGTTCAAGGGCCCCTGCTCGGTCGTCGCCTCCGACGAGGCCGGCGGTCTGGACGCCCTCGCGCACGCGGCGCGGGCGGTGCGGCGCGGCACCGACGTGATCGTGGCCGGCTCCACCGAGGCGCCACTGGCGCCGTACTCGATGGTCTGCCAGCTCGGTTACGAGGAGCTGAGCCGTGAGGAGGACCCGACCCGCGCCTACCGCCCGTTCACGGACGCCGCCTGCGGCTTCGTGCCGGCGGAGGGCGGCGCCATGCTCGTGGTCGAGGCGGAGCGGTCCGCCCGCGAGCGCGGCGCGGACATCCGGGCCTTCGTCGCCGGGCATGCGGCCACCTTCACCGGTGCCTCCCGCTGGGCCGACTCCCAGGACGGCCTGGCCCATGCCGTCCGGCAGGCCCTGGACGAGGCCGGCTGCGCGCCCGAGGAGGTCGACGTCGTCTTCGCCGACGCCCTCGGGGTGCCGGAGGCGGACCGGGCCGAGGCGCTCGCGCTCGCCGACGCCCTCGGCGCGCACGGCACCCGGGTGCCGGTCACGGCGCCGAAGACCGGCATCGGCCGGGGTTACTGCGCGGCGCCCGTGCTGGACGCCGCGGCGGCCGTGCTCGCGATGGAGCACGGGCTGATCCCGCCGACGCCGAACGTCTTCGACGTCTGCCACGACCTCGACCTCGTGACCGGCCGTGCCCGCGTCGCCGAGCTGCGTACGGCGCTGGTGCTCAGCCGGGGACTCATGGGGTCGAACTCGGCGCTCGTGCTCCGGCACGGCGCCGTGAACGCCTAGCAGTACAGGAGGAATCGCATGACCGCACAGATCACCGTGGAAGAACTGTCCGCGCTGATGAAGAAGGCCGCCGGAGTCACTGTGGCCCCGGACATGCTGCTGGAGCGCGGCGAGTCCGGGTTCGACGCCCTCGGCGTCGACTCGCTCGGCCTGCTCGGCATCGTCGGCGAGCTGGAGAACACGCACGGCACCCCGATGCCGCCCGACGCGGAGCGCTGCAAGACGCCCCGGCAGTTCCTCGACCTCGTCAACAGCACTCTGATGGCAGGAGCCTGAGATGGCAGGACACACGCAGAACGAGATCACCATCGCCGCGCCGCTGGACCTGGTCTGGGACATGACCAACGACCTGGAGCGCTGGCCCCAGCTGTTCAGCGAGTACGCGTCCGTCGACGTCCTCTCCCGCGAGGGGAAGAAGACGACGTTCCGGCTGACCATGCACCCGGACGACAACGGCGTCGTCTGGAGCTGGGTCTCCGAGCGCGAGCCCGACCGCGACACCCTCACCGTCAAGGCCCGCCGCGTCGAGACCGGCCCCTTCGCCCACATGGACATCCACTGGCGCTACGAGGAGGTCCCGGCCGGTACCCGGATGGTCTGGACGCAGGACTTCGCGATGAAGCCCGACGCCCCGGTCGACGACGAGTGGATGACCGACAACATCAACCGGAACTCCAAGGTCCAGATGGCCCTCATCCGGGACAAGATCGAGAAGGCCGCCGTCGGACACCGTCCCGCGCCGGCCCTGGCCGACTGAGCCGGAAGGAGGAACAGGCCCCATGCACCAGGCCCTGATCGTCGCCCGGATGGCCCCGGGCTCCGCACCCGGCATCGCCAAGGTGTTCGAGGAGTCCGACCGCGGAGAACTGCCCCACCTCGTCGGTGTGGTGCGGCGCAGCCTCTTCCAGTTCGGCGATGTGTACATGCACCTCATCGAGTCCGAGCGCGAGCCGGGACCGGCCATCGCCAAGGTGACGAACCACCCCGAGTTCCGTGACGTCAGCGACCGCCTGCAGGCGTACGTCAGCGCGTACGACCCGGAGACCTGGAGGTCCCCCAAGGACGCGATGGCACACCGCTTCTACGTCTGGGAGCGCGACTGAGCCGTACGGTCCGTCCGGACGGCCACCGGCCGCCGGGCCCGCAGCGTCGCGGGCCCGGCGGCCGGTGCTCTGTGTCCTGCGTGTGCTCCGTGTCCTGCGGGTCCGGGTGTCCCGTCACCCGGGCACGTGGCAGTCGAACGCGTGCAGATACGGGTTGACCGGCCGGATGTCCTCCACCTTCAGGCCCGCCGAGCTCAGCCTGCTCACCATGGAGTCGGTGGTGTGCTTGGCCCCGCCGACGTTGAGGAGCAGCAGCAGGTCCATGCCGGTGCTGAAACGCATCGAGGGGGTGTCGTCCACCAGGTTCTCGATGACGACGACCCGGGTGCCGGGGCCGCCCGCCTCGACGACGTTGCGCAGCGTCCGGGCCGTGCTCTCGTCGTCCCACTCCAGGATGTTCTTGATGATGTAGACGTCGGCCTGGACCGGGATCGCCTCCCGGACGTCGCCGGGCACGATCCGCGCGCGGTGGGCGAGATCGCCGCCCTCGCGCAGCCGCGGCAGGGCGTTCTCCACCACCCGGGGCAGGTCGAGCAGACTGCCGCGCATCTCCGGGTACTTGTCCAGCAGGCACGCCACCACGTGCCCCTGGCCGCCGCCGATGTCCGCGACGGACCTGCTGCCCGACAGGTCGAGCAGGGCCGCCACCTCCCGCGCCGACTGCTCGCTGGAGCGGGTCATCGCGCGGTTGAAGACGTCCGCGGACTCGGGGGCGTCCTCGTTGAGGTAGGTGAAGAACTCCTTGCCGTAGAGGTCCTCCACGACGTTCGTGCCGGTGCGCACGGCCTCGTCCAGCTTGGGCCAGGCGTCCCAGGTCCAGGGCTCGGTGCACCACAGGGCGATGGCGCGCAGGCTGTTCGGGTCGTCCTCGCGCAGCAGCCGGGACGTCTCAGTGTGCGTGAACGTGCCGTCCGGCTGCTCGGCGAAGACGCCGTAGCAGGACAGGGCGCGCAGCAGCCGGCGCAGCGGCTTCGGTTCGGTCTTCACCGCGGCCGCGAGGTCCTCGACGGCCATCGGCGCGTTGTCGAGGGCGTCGGCGACGCCCAGCCGGGCCGTCGCCCGGACGGCGGCGGCACAGGCCGCGCCGAACACGAGTTCGCGCAGCCGCATGGGTGGCGGTGGGGCTGTTTCAGCGGACGTCATGTGCCGCCCTCTCTCTCTTCGGTGTTCGTCGGTCCAGCGGGAGCGGTGCGGGCGCAGTCAGCACAGGCCGGCGGGCCTGGAGGCCCGGCAGGCGTTGTGCTGGAAGGAGTTGCCCTTGCCGGTGTCGGTGTTGACCAGGTCCGCCGGGGAGTTGTTCGTGAGCATGTTGTCGCTGACCCGGTTCTTGTCGCCGGTGACGCCCACGAAGCTCTTGAACAGCACGATGCCGCCCGACAGCGGGGACTTGCCCGAGTGGTCGGTGACCAGGTTCCCGGTGACCGAGACCTGCTCGGTGCCGGTCAGGACGATGCCGGAGCCCTGGAGGGCGGGCAGCCGCTCGGTCTTCGGGCAGGACTTGTTGTTCCTGACGACGCGGTTGGCGGTCACTTCCAGGGCGCCGGCCTTGGGCTTGTTCTCGTCGCCGACGACGAACACCCCGGCGCAGTTGCCGGTGATGTGGTTCTCCGCAACGGTGAGGTTGCGCAGCCTGCGCACGGTGACGCCGATCCGGTTGTTCGCGAGGCGGTTGCGGGCGACCAGCGTCTGCCCGGCGTCGTAGGCGCCCGCCTCCTCCGTGACGGTGTTGGCGAGGAACAGGCCCGCGTCGCCGTTGTCGTGGGCGTAGTTGAACAGGAGCTGCCCGTGCACGGACCGCTCCTGGGCGATGCCCCACACGCCGTTCTTGTAGGCGTGCACCCGGCGGACGGTCATGGTGTCCGTCGCCATGCCGAACACACCGGCCCGGCTGAAGCCGGTCACGGCCAGGTCCTCGACGGTGACGCCCTTGACGTTCGTGGTCTTGGTGCCCACCACACAGATGCCGTACCCGCCCTTGGTGCAGTTGGTGGCGGCCTTCTTCGAGGTCTTCCCGTCGACGGGCTCGATCACCGTTCCCGGGCCCACACCCCGCAGGGTCAGCCCGGGCGTCCTGATCTTGACGCTCTCGTGGTAGGTGCCGCCGAGCACGAGCACGGTGTCTCCGGCCCCCGCGGCGTCCACCGCCTTCTGGATGGACTCGCCCGGGTGGACCAGCAGGGTTTTGTGGGCGGCCGAGGCGGGGGCCGTACCCAGTCCCGCGCCGACGAGGGCCGCGGTGCAGGCGAGATATGCGATGTGACATCTCTTCATATCGCGAACGGTATGACCGTTTAATCCCATAAAGGCCTGATGGGCCATCCGGCGGCGTGTCAGCCGCCGCGCAGCTCCCGCCCGATCTCCAGCTGCACGCCCTCCAGCGGCCGGCCGGCCTCTGTCTCCCAGAGACAGTTCTGCAGTACCCGCCCCAGCGACCACGCCCGGGCCCGCTCCCGGTCCAGGCCCAGCGCGTCCGTCAGCGCGTCGAAACGCCAGCGGGTCCCGGCGGGGTCGTACCGGTTGCAGATCGCGGGCAGCAGTTCGAAGCCGGGGTCCCCGGCCAGCGGCTTCGGGTCGATGGCCAGCCACGGTGCCCGGCCGGCGGCCAGTACGTTCTCGTAGTGCAGGTCCCAGTGCAGCAGCCGGTCGCCGGGCTCGGCGGCCACCTCACGCACCGCGGCCGCGCAGTCCGCGACCAGACGGCGGTCCGCCGGGTCCGGAATCCGGCCGAGCGCCTGGGGCGCCCGGTCCAGCATCGCCCGCGCGACATCGCCCAGTCGGCGCAGTCCCGCGGGGGCCGGCACGGACGTCAGCCGGGCCAGCAGCCCGGCGACGACCAGGACCGCCTCGCGCGGGTCCGGCACAGCGGTCAGCATGCGGCTCTCGTCCAGCCGCTCCAGCAGCAGCGTGCCGGTCGGCTCGTCGTGCTCCAGCAGCCGTACGGCCCCGTCGCCGTCCCACGTCCGCAGGGCCACCGCCTCGCCCGCGCTCTCCTCGTCGAGCAGCTGCAGCTTGAGCGCCGCCCCGCTGCCGTCGGCCCGGACGACCGGCAGGACCAGCGCGGCCACCCCGTTCATCGCGGGTCCGTCGACCCGCAGCTCCCAGCGTCCGAGGAATTCCCCGGCCCGCCGCGGCAGGTCCGCGACGAACGCGCGCCCCGCCTCCCCGTTGAATTTCTCCTGAGAAGCGGCCAGCTCGCCAGGCACCTCGATCACCTTGCCGACCATACTGACGTGTGTGAACCGGGTCATCCGATTTCGACGGGGGCTCCGGGCGGCCGCGGCCTACATCCGCCGCGCCCCGGGGCCGGTGGCCTATGTCCGCAGTGCCCCGGGCACCTATGTCTGGCTGCTGATCCTGTTCGTCACCACCGTCGCCCTGCACCACATGTCGCCGGACTTCGAGGAGGACTTCCTGCGGCAGCGGTCGACCAACATCCACGAGCTGTCGCGGAACCCGGTCCGGGTGCTGATCACCAGTGCGATGTGGATCGACAGCGGGCACTGGCTGCCGTACGCGGTCCTGTACACCGTCTTCCACGCCCAGGCCGAACGCTGGCTCGGCACCCTGCGCTGGCTCGCGGTGTGCGTGGCCGCCCACGTGTTCGCCACGCTGATCAGCGAGCTGGCCCTGCTGAATGCGATCCACGACGGCATGGCCCCGCACTCCGCGGTCAACACCCTGGACATCGGCGTGAGTTACGCCTTGGCGGGCGTGGTGGCGGTGCTCACCTACCGGATCGCGGCGCCCTGGCGGTACCTGTACCTGGCGGTCGTGCTCGCGGTCTACACGGTCCCGCTCGCCACCAGCCGCACCTTCACCGACTTCGGGCACTTCCTGTCCGTGCTGATCGGTCTCGCGTGCTATCCGCTGGTCAGAGGCCGCGGCAGAGCATGGAACCCGAAGGAGACCCTGTCCGCGCTGCGGAGCGTCACCACCGGTTGACGGGTACGGCCGCCCCTCACCCCGTCGCCGCGGACGCCGGGTTGCCCTGGTGGGTGAAGGCAGCCCAGTGGTGCAGACGGTGCAGGTCGGGCCGGGTGGCCTCACGGCGGAGGAGGCCGTCGAGGGTGTGCGGGACCTTGCGGTGCGGGTTGAGCATCCACAGCTGGGCGGCGCGCAGCGCATCGGGCGGGGCCAGTCCGCCGGCGGTGAGGTGGTGGTGGAAGACGGCCATCATCACGGCGGTGGCACTGTCCCGCACGGCCCAGCGGGACCCCACGACATCGGCGGCGCCGCCCGTGACCAGCGCGGTGGCGAGGGTCAGCGCCTCGTCGTGGTGGCGCGTGCTCAGGTCGGTCTCACAGGCGCTGAGCACGACCAGCGGACCCGCGGTGTCCGGTCGGCGGCCGTACGCGCCGTCGAGGATGCCGGCCACGGTGAGCCGGCCGGCGTCCTCGCCCGCACCGGGCGGCCCGGCCAGCCACAGTGCGGAGTCGGTGGGGCGCGGTGCGGCGACGGCATGGCAGGACAGATGGACCACGGACGCCGGTGCCGCGCCGCCGGCCAGCACGGCGAGCAGCTCCTCCGGCGTGCCCGCGGCGTCCGGCGGCTCGTCCGTGGTGACGAACTCGCCGTAGCGGAGCGCGTCCGGGTAGCAGCCGGCCCGCAGCGCGGCCGTCTCCACCTCGGCCCACGGCAGGGTCAGCTCCGGGTCGGCGACGAGCACCTGCCGGCCGGTGGCCGGGGGCATCCGCCGCCGGGCTGCCGAGACGAGGAAGTGGGTGCCGGACGGGGCGTAGCTGAGCACGGCCTCCTGGCAGGCGTACCGGTGACCGTGCTCGCCCAGACCCCGCATGCGCGCGGCGTGCCAGGGCACGACACCGAGCGGGCCGCAGGGCACCAGCACGATCCGCGGCAGCCGGGCGTACGGCCCCAGGGCCGCCGACAGCGGGCGTACAGCCGCGAGCACCGGACCCATCACCGCCTTCCAGGCCCAGTCGCACAGGTCGCCCAGCGCGGCCTGCCAATGCCCGTCCCAGGCCGCCTGCCACGAGGCGTGCAGGTCCGGGTCGGCGAGCGCCCGGGAGCGCTTCGCCGCGGCGTCGAGGTAGCGCTCCAGCGGCGGGCTGCCCGGGGCCTTCATCTCCGGCAGCGGAAGGATGAAGGGAGCGGCGCCCGGGCGCAGGATCAGCGCGTGGCCGAGCCAGGGGCCGTTGGACAGGGGCGCACCGGGCACCAGGTAGACCAGCGCGTCTGTGCCCGTGGCGGCCAGACCGTCCGTCAACTGGGCCACGTCCGCGGCGCCCACCAGCTGCCGGGTGCCCTCCCCTGCACCGGGGCGGACGCCCAGCACGGACAGCGCCCTGCGCCGCAGCGCGCCCGGGATCGGCGGGCCGTCGGCCGACGAGGACGGCGCGTCGCCGGTCCGGGACCGCAGCGGGTCCGTGGGGACCTGGGCGCGCCACTGCCGGGCCAGTGCGGACTGGCCGGCGTCGTCGAGCAGCTCGGGGATGCTCCGGGCGGTGGAGGCGGCCTGCAGCACCAGGGCGCGCCCCATCTCCAGATCGGCCACCGCGTCGGCCGCCCGGCTCAGTCGGAAGTCGACGAACGCCAGCCGCCGTGTCAGCAGGGCCGCGTTGAGGGCCGCCGACAGGCCGTGGTCGGCGCCGAGTTGGAGCAGGACGTCGGCGGCCAGTTCGGCCAGCGCCTCACGGGTGATCCGCACGAACGCCAGCAGGTCGTCGGCGGCGTGCGCGCCGGGCCGGGCGGAGCGCATGGAGTGGGCCTCGGCCAGAATCCTCAGGAGGTCCACCCGTCGGTGTGCGCCACGCCCTTCGGCGAGCAGTGCGCGGACACGGGTCAGCTCGGTGATGGCCTCGTCCAGCAGCGCCGGGTCTTTCTCACCCTGCCTAACGGCGAAATACAGCCGCAGGCCGAGATGGGCGCGCCGGTCGTACTCCTGCTCGTGGTACGCCTCCGGTTCGTCCAGCGACCGGCGGATCTCGGCGATGTCGCGTTCCAGGAACGCTCGCGCGTCGACAGGGTCTGCCGTCTTGGCCGCTCCAGGTGCCTCGCCGTCGTCGGCCCGCCGCGCGTCCGCGCGTAGCTTGTCGATCCGGCTCAGCCGCTCCGCCACCTTGTCGCGCCACTCGCTGTCCGCAGGCAGGGCGGCGTGCTGGCCACGGAGCTCCTCGCTCAGGCGCGGCAGCGCCTCGTGGTCTCCGGTGCGCTCCGCGCGCCGCAACTCGCCGTCGGCGCGAGAGAGCGTGAAGTCGAGGGCCAGCGGTGCGTCGGGCGGCAGGGAGCCCTCGCCTTCCAGGGTGGCGCCCAGCCCGCGCATGGCGGCCAGGGAGACGTCGGAGTCATGGAAGATGCCGCCGCGCGAGGCGGCATCGTCCACGATCTCGGCCAACTCCACCCGCAGGGCCGTGGCCCACCAC
This sequence comes from Streptomyces sp. NPDC044064, assembly GCF_056434245.1. NCBI lineage: Bacteria > Bacillati > Actinomycetota > Actinomycetes > Kitasatosporales > Streptomycetaceae > Streptomyces > Streptomyces sp. NPDC044064. The sequence goes on along the minus strand of NZ_JBWKFN010000021.1, from coordinate 38,981 downwards.
GAGTCCGCGGGGCTCGCGTCGAGCGCCTCCTTGAGCAGGGCGGCGGCGTCCTCCAGGTAACCGGGATCGCCGGTTCGCTGGGCCAGGAAACGGTCGTTCACGGCCGCGGAGCGCCGCTCGCGAATGCCGAGGTGGGAGACGAAGTCCTGCAGATGGCTGTCGAGATGGTCGAAGAAGCCGGGCTCCACGGGGAGGCTGATCGGCCACTCGCCGAGGCGGTCGCCGTCGTCGTCCGGTTCCGGCGTGGGCCGCTCCACCGTGCCGAAGTCGACCGAACCGGGCTCCCTGAACTCCACTATGACGAGCAGGTAGGCGTGAAGCCTGGCGACCCGTGCCCGCTCGGGTGTGTCCGGCGGCAACGCGCGCAGCGCCTGCAGCACCAGGTCGGCGGCGCGGCGGATGCCGTCGGTGCCGGCTGCCCGGCCGGCGTCGGCCTGGCGCAGCAGCGCCGCGGCTTCCGGGTCCACCAGGTCCTCGCCGTGGCCGGTTCGCCCGTCGCTCTTGGGATGCAACTTGGTGTTCAGCCAGACCAGCACGCGGGTGAACTGCGGCGTGCTGCGTGAGCCGGCCAGGGCCACCAGGCCGCGGACGGCGTCGAGCAGCGCGTCCTCGGGGGCGACGGCCGCACCCGTGGTGTCCGCGTCGGTGGTCGCCACCGCCGTCTCCGCCGTCGTGCCGGGGGAAGCCCAGCCAGGGGTGAGTATCAGCTCGAGGTCCCGCTTGACGCTCGCGGTCCGCTGCTGGAGTTCCGGGTCGAGCGGGGCCGCGGCGATGCGGCCGACCACCTCCAGGGCCTCCGTGATGTCCCGGCGCAACGACTCGGTCAGCACCCGTTCGTCGGCGGCGGAGAGCAGCGCCACCTGAAGGGCGGTGCGGGTGCCGTCGGCGCGGGGCAGCATCCAGGGCAGGAGCAGGAAGACCAGCATCATGCGGGCCTGCACCACGAGCAGGTTGTCCAGCGGCCCCTTGTCCGCCCACCGCAGGCGCCCTAGTGCCTCCGTTCGTTCGCTGGAACCGGACGAGGCGCTCTCGTCCCTGCTCAGGCAACGCGCACCGAGCACGAGGCCCAGGTGGATGACGACGACAGGGAGGAATTCCTCCTCGTGCCGCTCGGCCAGCGCGGCCTCCGCGCGGGCCAGCCGCTCGCCCACCGGCCCCAACGTCTCGGCGGGAGGCCGGCGTTCCGGGCCGTCCAGCAGCCGCCGTGCCTCCCGGACGGCGTCCTCCGCCTCCTTCCGCAGCTCCGCCGCACCTCCGCCGTCGTCGTCCCGCCGAACCTCGCTGCCCATCGGCTCCCCCGCCGTGCGCGTGCCTCGCCCCGTAGGACCCACTTCCACTCAGTCTCCAGGAACGGTTAACGTCCGCACATGAGCAGCACGGCAAGAAGTGTCGTCAACGGCGGCATCTCCTTCTGGTACGCGGACGACGGTCTCCCTGCGGTGCGGGAGCCGTTGTCCGGGGACGCGTCGGCGGACGTCGTCATCGTCGGCGGCGGCTACACGGGGCTGTGGACCGCCTACTACCTCAAGAAGGCCGCCCCCTTCCTCCGGATCACCGTCCTGGAGCAGAAGTTCTGCGGCTACGGCGCCTCCGGCCGCAACGGCGGCTGGCTGTACAACGGCATCGCGGGCCGCGACCGGTACGCGAAGCTGCACGGCCACGAGGCCGCCGTACGGCTGCAGAAGGCGATGAACGACACCGTGGCCGAGGTCGTCGCGGTCGCCGAGGCCGAGGGCATCGACGCCGACGTGCACCGCGGCGGGGTGCTGGAAGTGGCGACGACGCCCGCCCAGCTGGCCCGGCTGAAGGCGTTCCACGAGCACGAGCTGTCGTACGGCGAGAAGGACCGCGAGCTGTACGGCGCCCGGCAGACCGCCGAGCGGATCAGGGTGGCCGGCGCGGTCGGCTCGACCTGGACCCCGCACGGCGCCCGGCTGCACCCCGTGAAGCTGGTGAAGGGCCTCGCGGCGGCCGTGGAGGCGCTCGGCGTCACCATCCACGAGTCGACCCCGGTCACCGAGATCCGCCCCAAGCACGCCGTGACCCCCTACGGCACGGTCCGCGCCCCCTACATCCTGCGCTGCACGGAGGGCTTCACCGCCTCCCTGAAGGGCCAGCGGCGCACCTGGCTGCCGATGAACTCCTCGATGATCGCCACCGAGCCGCTCACCGACGAGCAGTGGGCGGCCGTCGGCTGGGACGGCCGGGAGACACTGGGCGACATGGCGCACGCCTACATGTACGCGCAGCGCACGGCCGACGGGAGGATCGCGCTCGGCGGGCGCGGGGTGCCGTACCGCTTCGGCTCGCGCACCGACAACGACGGCCGCACCCAGCCGGAGACGATCGAGGCCCTCCAGGAGATCCTGACCCGCTTCTTCCCCGCCCTCGCGGGCGTGCGCGTCGCGTACGCGTGGTCCGGTGTCCTCGGTGTCCCGCGCGACTGGTGCGCCACGGTCACCCTCGACCGGGCCACCGGCCTCGGCTGGGCGGGCGGTTACGTCGGCTCGGGCGTCGCCACCACCAACCTCGCCGCCCGCACCCTGCGCGACCTCGTCCAGCAGGACTCCGGCCAGGCCGGCCGCACCGAGCTGACCGACCTGCCCTGGGTGAACCACAAGGTCCGCAAGTGGGAGCCGGAACCCTTCCGCTGGCTCGGCGTCCAGGGCATGTACGCCACCTACCGCGCCGCCGACCGGCGTGAACTCCTCCATCCGGGCACGGAGTCCTCCCGCCTGGCGCAGATCGCGGACCGGGTGGCGGGGCGCCACTGAGGCATCACGGGGCCCCGGGACGGTTTGCGGCGCGAGGCCCGGCGGTTCAGGTCGCCGGCTCGGCCACCCGCGCCCCGGCCCGTGCGCCGTGCCCGGGGGCCTTGGCCGTGACCATCAGGCCCGCGACCAGGCCGGCGAGGAGCATGATGCCGGCGGCCCACCAGATGGCGACCGTGTAGCCGTGCACCACGCCCTCCGGGACCACGGTGGGCTTGTCGGCCGGGTGGTGCAGATGGGCTGCGATGTAGGCGGTGCTGCTGGTGGTGGCGATGGTGTTGAGCAGGGCCGTACCGATCGAGCCGCCCACCTGCTGGGCGGTGTTGACGGTGGCCGAGGTGACGCCGGAGTCGCGGGCGGGGACGCCGGCGGTGGCGGTGGCGAACACCGGCATGAAGGTCAGGCCCATGCCGAGGCCCATCAGGAGCAGTGCGGGCAGGATCTCGGTGGTGTAGGAGGAGGTGACGGTCATCCGGGTCAGCAGGATCAGACCGGAGGTGGCGATGAGCGTGCCGGGCACCATGAGCACGCGCGGGGCCACCCGGTGCAGCAGGCGGGCCGATATCTGGGTCGAGCCGGTGATGATCGCCGCGGTCAGCGGGAGGAAGGCCAGGCCCGCCCTCATCGGGGAGTAGCCGAGGATGACCTGCAGGTAGTAGGTCATGAACAGGAACATCCCGAACATGCCGATCACCGCGAGCATCATGGTCAGGAAACAGCCCGCGCGGTTGCGGTCCTTGACGATGTGCAGCGGCAGCAGCGGGCTCGGGGCGCGGTTCTGCCACCGGACGAAGGCGACGAGCAGGACGGCACCGCCCGCGAACAGGCCGAGCACCAGCGGGTCGGTCCAGCCGCGCGGCTCGGCCTCGCTGAAGCCGTAGACGATCGCGACGAGTCCGCCGCAGCCGAGCAGGGCGCCGGGCACGTCGAGGCGGGCGTCGGTGCGGCCGGGGCGGTCGCGCAGCAGGGCGGAGGCGCCGAGGACCGCGGCGATCGCGATGGGCACGTTGACGTACAGGCACCAGCGCCAGTTCAGGTACTCGGTGAGCAGACCGCCGACGATGAACCCGATCGCCGAGCCGCTGCCGGCCAGGGCGCCGTAGATGCCGAAGGCCTTGCCGCGTTCGCGCGGGTCGGTGAAGGTCGTGGTCAGCAGGCTCAGCGCGGAGGGTGCGAGGACGGCGGCGAAGGCGCCCTGCAGGGCGCGGGCGCCGAAGAGCATGCCGGGGCCGGTGGCCGCGCCGCCCAGCGCGGAGGCGGCCGCGAAGCCGACGAGTCCGATGACGAAGGTCCGTTTGCGGCCGACGAGGTCCGCGATCCGGCCGCCGAGCAGCAGGAGTCCGCCGAAGGCGAGGGTGTAGGCGGTGATGACCCACTGCCGGTTGCCGTCGGACATGCCCAGGTCCTGCTGCGCCGAGGGCAGTGCGATGTTCACGATCGTCGCGTCCAGCACCACCATCAGCTGGGCGAGAGCGATGACGACCAGGCTCCACCAGCGGTGGGGATCGGCTCCTTCGGCTCCGGCTGCCGCCGCCGGGGTTTCACCCGTTCGGCCGGTGCTCATCTGGCCAGAAGACCATGAATCCGGGCGTATCGCATCCGCGTGCGGGGTCCTGCCGTGCTTGTCCTTCATGGCTCCAGCACCACCTTTCCGATCGTGCCGCGGTTCTCCAGCGCCCGGTGTGCCGCGGCCGCCTCGGAGAGTGGGAAACGGGTGACGGCCGGGCGCAGACGGCCCTGGCCGGCCTCGGTGAGGGCGCGCAGTTCGAGGGCGCGCAGACCGCCGGCCTTCCGCAGCATCGCCGGGCCGAGGACCGACTCGGAGAGTCCGTCGACGAAGTGGCCCCGGGCCTCCTCACCGATGCCCTCCGCCGACCAGCCGAAGACGAGATGCCGGCCGCCGGGCCCGAGCAGCGCCACGGCCTCCCGGGCGACAGCACCGCCGACGCCGTCGTAGACGATCGTGGCGGGCCCTGCGAGGTGGGCGCGGACCTTGGCCGGCCAGGCGGTGTCGTTGTAGTCGACGGCGAGATCGGCGCCGTCGGCCCGCACGCGGGCGGTCTTCTCCGGCCCGCCCGCGAGGCCGATCACCGTCGCTCCGGCGTTCTTGGCGTACTGCACGAGCAGGGTGCCGATGCCGCCGGCGGCCGCGGGTACGACGACCACGTCGTCCGGACCCGGCTCGGCGAACTGCGTGATCCCCAGCGCCGTACGCCCCGTACCGATCATGGCGACGGCCTCGGCGAGGCCGAGTCCTTCCGGGATCTCGTGCAGGCGTTCGGCGGCGGTGACGGCGAGTTCGGCGTACCCCCCGGGCGCGAAGCCCAGGTGGGCGACCACCCGCCGGCCGAGCCACGCCTCCGCCACGCCGTCGCCGAGGGCGTCCACGACCCCCGCGACCTCACGGCCGGGGACGGTCGGCAGCACGGGCGGTTCGGGCAGCGGCCCCTGCCGGCCCTCGCGCAGGGCCGTGTCGAGGAGGTGCACCCCGGCCGCCGCCACGGCGATCCGCACCTCGCCGGGCCCCGGCACCGGGTCCGTGGCGTCCTCGTAGGTCAGGTTCTCGGCCGGTCCGAAGGTGTACAGGCGCACGGCGTGCATGGGACCCCCCAGTGATCGTGTCTGCGTCTCCGGGGGCCACTCTTCGACCTCAAGCATGCTTGAGGTCAAGGGCGGTCCGGCCGAGGATCAGCGACACCGCGGTGACCGCGCTGTTGAAGGACACCTCCGACAGCACGCCCGGTGCCGCCACCTGGTCGCCGGCCAGGTAGACGCCGTCGCCGCGGTCCACCGGGGGGCGGTCCCGCCAGCTGGTCCCCGGCAGGTCCACGGCTCCCGTACGGCCCTCCGCCACGGACTCCCGGCGCCAGGCGACCCGCTCCCGCCATCCCTCGAAGGCCAGGTCGAGCAGCTCCTCGGCCCGGGCGAGACCGTCGCCGCGCGCCTCGCCCGGGCCGATCGGGATCTGCCCCTGGAGCAGCTGCTCGCCGGCCGGGGCGAGAGTCCGGTCCTGCGCGGTGAACCGCTCGATCCAGCCGGGCGCGTCCAGGTCGGAGACGGCGAAGGCGTCCCCGCGCCGGGTGCGCAGGGCGAGGTCGAGCAGGACGGTACGGCCGCCGGGCCAGGTCAGCGAGTCGTCGCCGAGCAGCCGCCGGGCGGCGGGCAGGGAGGTGGCGACGACCACGGGGGTGTCGGTCGGCAGGGCGTCGACGCGGGACAGCGTCTCGATCCGCACACCGAGGTTCCAGGCCCGCGCGGCCATCCGGTCGATGACGCTCGCCCAGCCGCCGCGTGGATAGTGCGCCTCCGGTGGCAGCTTGGTGGCCCGGCGCAGCCGTTCCTGCACGAAGGCGGCGGACAGGGCGCCCGGGTCGTGGTGGAAGAGGGCCACGGCGGAGTAGTTCGCCGCGGCCCGGGCGCCCTCCTCGCCGGCGACGTCGGTCGCCCAGCTGAGGAAGTCGGTGTCGACGGGGGCCCGGCGGACGCCGGGGCGCAACAGCTTGAGCAGGGCGAAGGGCGGGGTGCGGCGCAGGACGCCGTGGTGCCGCAGCCGCAGCCGGGCCGCCTCCAGGGGCGGGAGCGGGGCGAGCGGCCCGATCAGGTCCCGCTGCTTGAGCCAGGTCCAGTGCGGGCCGCCGCTGTAGAGGGCGTGCGGGCCCTCGTTCGTCCGGTACGGCGCCTCGGCGGTGCGGGCCCGGCCGCCCAGGGTGTGGTGGGCCTCGTACACGGTGACCTGGGCGCCTGACTCGGCGGCCGTGATGGCGGCGGTGAGCCCGGCGAAACCGCCGCCGACGACGGTGATGCGATGCATGGGGTGCGCTCTCCCTCGGGTCGGTTCACCTTCCGTGCATACGACTGAACAGGACCCCGAAATGTGACATCGGCCCGGCGCGGATCCGGTTTCCGCAGCTCAGGCGGATTGTCAGTGGAGGGGGGCAGCATGGGGCCATGGCGAGGAGAGCGACGGGCACGGGCAAGGCGGGGATCAAGGGCGCACGGCGGCCGGAGCTGCGGCTGCCGCCCCTGGAGCCCTGGACGGACGGGGAGTTGGCGCCGGACGGCGACTACGACGGGCTGGAGTTCCGGGAGGCGGACCTGGCCGGGCAGGACGGCGCGGGCGCCCGCTTCCTGGACTGCGCGCTGACGGGCTGCGCGGTGGACGAGACGGCACTGGGCCGGGCCCGTTTCCTGGACTCGGTCCTCACCGGCCTGCGGGGGGTCGGCACGCAGCTCGCCGAGTCCACGCTCCGCGACGTCGAGCTGATCGACCCCCGCCTCGGCGGCACCCAGCTCCATGGCGCCGTCCTGGAGCGGGTCGTGATCCGCGGCGGCAAGATCGACTGTCTGAACCTGCGCGAGGCCCGCCTCAAGGACGTGGTCTTCGACTCCTGCGTCCTGGTCGAGCCGGACTTCGCGGGCGCCCGTCTGGAGCGGGTCGAGTTCCTCGACTGCGCCCTGAAGGAGGCCGACTTCAGCGGTGCGACCCTGACGGACGTGGATCTGCGCGGGGCCGCCCCGCTGGAGATCGTCCGGGGCCTGGACCGGCTGTCGGGGGCGGTGATCAGCACCGGGCAGCTGCTCGACCTGGCGCCGGTGCTGGCACACGAACTGGGGATCAGGGTGGAGTAGAACAGCCCGTCCGGCGCTTGAGCGGCGCGCGGCGTTACGGCACTCGAGGAAAGCGGGCCTGCAGTGTCCACACGGCCGGGTTCTCCGCCAGGTCCTCGTGCAGGTCGGTCAGGTCGGCGATCAGGTCGTGCAGGAAGTCCCGGGCCTCGCGGCGGAGTTCGGTGTGGGAGAAGGTGAGCGGGGGCTCCTCGGCCGGCATCCAGTCGGCCTCGACGTCCACCCAGCCGAAGCGGCGCTCGAACAGCATGCGGTCGGTGGACTCGGTGAAGTCCAGCTCCGCGTGCTGCGGCCGGGAGGCGCGGGAGCCCATGGGGTCCCGGTCCAGCTGTTCCGCGATGTCGCACAGCGCCCACGCGAAGTCCAGCACCGGCACCCATCCCCAGGCTGTGGACAGCTCCCGGTCCGACTTGGTGTCCGCGAGATAGACGTCCCCGCAGAACAGGTCGTGCCGCAGCGCATGGACGTCCGCGCGGCGGTAGTCGGTCTGCGGCGGGTCCGGGAAGCGGTTGGAGAGGGCGTAGCCGATGTCGAGCACGGAAGAGATGGTGTCACGCCCACCGCCCGCCCCCTGCTGCCGTGTGCCCGCCCGCCTAAGATCGATGACATGTCCAGATCCGCGCGCCTTGTCCCGGCGGTCGCCACCCTGCTCGCTCTCGCCCTCACCGGCACCGCGTGCGACGGCGGGGTCCACGGCACCCCAGGGGGCCCCGGCGTGCGCGATCCGTACTTCCCGAAGGCGGGCAACGGCGGCTACGACGTCACCCACTACGCCCTCACCCTCGACTACACCCCCGACACCCGCCACCTCACCGGCGAGGCGGTCATCACCGCCCGCGCCACGAAGGACCTGTCCGCCTTCGACCTCGACCTCGCCGGACTGGACGTCGACTCGGTCACCGTCGAGGGCAGGAGCGCCCGCTGGAACCGCGCCGGCCAGGAGCTGACCGTCCGGCCCCACGACGACCTGGACAAGGGCGAGACGTTCAGCGTCACCGTCCGCTACGCGGGCAGACCGAAGACCCTCACCGACCCCGACGGCTCCGAGGAGGGCTGGCTGCGCACCGCCGACGGCGCGCTCGCCCTCGGCGAGCCCGTCGGCGCCATGGCCTGGTTCCCCGTCAACAACCACCCCTCGGACAAGGCGACGTACGACATCACCGTCACCGTCCCGAAGGGCCTCCAGGCCGTCTCCAACGGAGAGCTGAGCAGTCAGCACACCAAGGGCGGCCGGACCACCTTCGCCTGGCACTGCGCCCAGCCCATGGCCGCCTATCTCGCCACGGTCGCCATCGGGCACTACGACATCACCCGCAGCACAGGCCCGCACGGTCTGCCCGTGCTCACCGCGGTCGACCCCACCCAGGCCGAGGACAGCGCGAAGGTGCTCGCGAAGATCCCCGAGATCATCGACTGGGAGGAGACCAACTTCGGGCCGTACCCGTTCTCCTCCACCGGTGCGATCGTCGACCGCCCCGGCGACGCCGGCTACGCCCTGGAGACCCAGACCCGGCCCGTCTTCCCCGCCGACCAGTTCGACACCAGCACGCTCGTGCACGAACTCGCCCACCAGTGGTACGGCGACTCGGTCACCCCGAAGAGCTGGCGGGACATGTGGCTCAACGAGGGCTTCGCGACGTACGCCGAGTGGCTCTACGCGGAGGATTTCGGCGGCAAGAGCGCCCAGCAGACCTTCACCGACCTGTACAAGGGCGACCACGAGGAGATCTGGGCCTTCCCGCCGGCCAGGCCCTCCAGCGCCGCGCACATCTCCGACAGCCCGGTCTACCAGCGTGGCGCGATGGTGCTGCAGAAGATCCGCCAGAAGGTCGGCGACGACACCTTCTACGACATCATCCAGGGCTGGGCCGCCGCCCACCGCTACGGCACCGCCGACACGGCCGACTTCACCGCGTACGTGGAGAAGAAGGCCCCGGACAAGGACTTCCGCGAGATCTGGAAGGACTGGCTGTACGGAGACGGCAAGCCGGACCACCCGTGACGGGCGGCCCGGCCGGTGTACCACCGTGCGCGTGCGGCTACTTGACGTTGACCGCCTTCCACGCCGCCGCCACCGCGTTGTACTCCGCGCTGCCCGAGCCGTACAGGGCCGCCGCGGCCTGCAGGGTGCCGGTGCGGGCGCCCGCGTAGTTGGTCGTCGACGTGAAGTACGTGGTCAGGGCCTTGTACCAGATCTGGTCTGCCTTGGCCCGGCCGATGCCGGTGACCGTGGAGCCGTCGTAGGTCGGGGAGTTGTAGGAGACCCCGTTGATCGTCTTCGCGCCGCTGCCCTCGCTCAGCAGGTAGAAGAAGTGGTTGGCGACGCCCGACGAGTAGTGCACGTCGAGGCGGCCCACCGTCTTCGACCAGTAGTCGGCGGAGCCGCCGTCCTTGCTGGGCTTGTCCATGTAGCGCAGCGGGGTGCCGTCGCCGTTGATGTCGATCTTCTCGCCGATGAGGTAGTCACCGGGGTCGGAGGAGTTGTTCGCGAAGAACTCCACCGAGGTGCCGAAGATGTCCGAGGTGGCCTCGTTCAGACCGCCGGACTCACGGCTGTAGTTGAGCTTCGCCGTGGCCGCGGTCAGGCCGTGGCTCATCTCGTGGCCGGCCACGTCGAGCGAGGTGAGCGGGTCGGCGTTGCCCGCGCCGTCGCCGTACGTCATGCAGAAGCAGCTGTCGTCCCAGAAGGCGTTGACGTAGGCGTTGCCGTAGTGGACCCGGGAGTAGGCGGCCTTGCCGTCGCCCGCGATGCCGTTGCGGTTGAACGCGGACTTGTAGAAGTCCCAGGTGACGGCGGCGCCGTAGGCGGCGTCGACGGCGGCGGTCTGGCGGTTGGTCACACTGCCGTCGCCCCAGACGTCGTCGGCGTCGTGGAAGAGGGTGCCGGTGCCGGACGTGCCGCCGTTCAGGTCGTACGTCTTGTGGCCGCCGCGGCCCCCGTCGATCAGGTCGTAGCCGCCGGAGCCGGAGGCCGTGGTGCCGATCGTGACCGTGCCGCTGTAGCGGCTGGTGCCCGTGCCGGTGTCGACGCCCTCGTAGGAGTAGAGCTTCTTGCCGCTCTGCGCGTCGGTGATGACGTGCAGCTCGCTCGGGGTGCCGTCGTGCTGGAGGCCCTTGACGACGGACTCGTAGGCGAGGACCGGCTTGGCGCCGGCGGCCCAGACGACCTTGCGGGAGGTCGAGGCGGCTGCCTTGGCGGTGCCGGCGGCCTTGAGGGCGGTCTTCCTCGCGCTCGCGGGGGAGACGGCCGCGGTGGTGGTCGGCACGGATATCCGGGCCTTGACCGCCTTGTCGACGCCCTTGAACGAACCGTTCTTCGCCACGTGGGTGACCAGGTCGCCGCCGAGGACGGGGAGCCCGGCGTACGTCCGCTCGTAACGGGTGTGGACGGTGCCGTCCGCGTCCTTCACCACGTCCCGGACGACCAGCTTCTCCTTGGCGCCGAGGCCGAGTTCGCGGGCCGCCGCACCGGCGTGGTGCTGGGCCGACTCGATGGCGGCGGCGCGGGCCGTGACGCCGAGCGGGAGGGCGGTGGCACCGGGGGTGTGCGTGGGGGCGGCGGTGGCGGCGCCGTTCTGCAGAGCGAGGACGACCATCGCGGCCGAGCCGACCAGGGCGGCGGCGCGCACGGCGGTCTTGCGGGAGGTGCGGGGAGCGTGGGGCTGCTGTCTCACTCGATCTCCTTCAGGCTGGTCTCCGTGGGGTTGGAGACCCAGGCAGGACACAGGGGATGCACAGAGTTGCGGCGGCGGGGAGAGAGTGACACCGAGAACGGCTTGTTTGACAGAGTGCCGACAAGATTTTACGTGTTCGTATCCGAAAGACGTGCCTCGGAATCCGCTATCCGGACGCACCGCACGCGCCCAACTGCCCTTTATTCAAGCGGACTTGACGCGCCGAGTGTCACGCCCCGCCCGTTCGGCCTTCCCACTCGTCCAGCAGCCGGGCGAGGTCCGGCGGCCACACCGGCTCCGCCTCCTCGGCCAGCTCCCGCCGGGTCCACCAGCGCCAGTCGAGGATGCCGTCGGCTGCGTGCGCTGCGGCGAGGCCGGCTCCGGCCGGTTCGCGGTGGGGGCCGTGGGTGACGTAGATGTGCTCGTGCTGGCGGACGGCGATCCCCATGCGGGTGAAGTCGTGCTCCCAGGTGCACAGGAGAGGGCCGGGCTTCACGTCGGTCCAGCCGGTCTCCTCGGCCAGCTCCCGCAGGGCACCCTCGGCCGGGCCCTCGCCCGGCTCCAGGCCGCCGCCGGGCAGCGCCCAGTGGACGCCGACCTCGACGTTGTCGTAACGGAAGAGGAGCACCGCGCCCTCGGGGTCCACGACGGCGACGCGGGCCGCCCGCCGGGGTGTCCGCAGGACCTTGCGCAGCACGGCGCAGGGGCGGCCGTGGGCGCGGTCGGGGCGGTGGCCGACGACCTCGTAGCCGAGGGCGGTCCAGAAGGCCAGTCCCTTGGGGTTGTTGTCCAGGACGGCGAGCCGGACGGCCCGGCGCCCGGCGGTGCGGAAGCGCTCCTCGACCAGCATGGCGACCTGTCGGCCGTACCCCTTGCCCTGCTCGGCCGCGTCCACCATCAGCAGCCCGATCCACGGGTCCGGGTCGGCCGGGTCGGGGTGCCGGGCGAGCGTGATCACGATCCCGACCGCCCGGCCCCGGCTGCGGGCGAGCAGCACCTCGGCGTCCGGATGCGCCAACTCGTCGGCCAGCGCGGCCGCCACCTGCTCGGGCCGTACGTCGTCCGGGTCGGGGAAGTCACCGCTGAGCGCGTGGAACTCGCGGTTGGAGGCGTACAGGGCCGTGAGCTCGGTGAGCAGCTCGGCGGGGAGGGAGCCGTCGGTCGTCGAGAGCTGTTCGAGGAGCATGACGGGACCCTATCCACCGACCGGCCCTCTTTCCGGGGTCACCGGGGTGCTGGATAGATTTCCGCCGAAGCCACACCATGTCCGGGGAGACGGAAGACGATGACGACCCAGCCACCGCCGTACGGCAACCAGCCCCCCTACGGCGGGCAGCCGCCGTCGTCGCTCCCGCCGGCCACCGCCCAGCCGGGCTTCGGCCCCCCGCCGCCCCAGTACGTCTATCCCCCGACCGCGCCCCCACCGCAGGCCGGTGGGCCGGAGTTCATGGCGGTCGACCGTCACAACTCGATCGTGGTCGACACCCAGGGGGTGGCCTTCGAGGACCACGGCATGTCCGTCGAGTTCCCCTGGCAGGACATCCGCAGCGTCCACTACAAGGCGAATCCGTCCGGCAAGGCCCTGATGGTGGCGGTGGTCCTCCCCGACGGCCGGTTCTACGAGTGCGTCGTCGAGGCGAAGCCGAGGGCGCGGCTGGGCGAGTGGTTCACCCAGCTGTCCGCCGTGCTGGGGCATTACCGGCCGGCGGGCCGGTAGGGCCGCTGCACGGCCCCGAATGCCGGGACCCCCGGCCGAAGCCGGGGGTCCTCGCGCAGCGCGGTGTCCGTCAGACGTTCACGCCGAAGTCCTGGGCGATGCCCACCAGGCCCGAGGCGTAGCCCTGGCCCACCGCGCGGAACTTCCACTCCGCGCCGTTGCGGTACAGCTCGCCGAAGACCATGGCCGTCTCGGTGGCGGCGTCCTCGGAGAGGTCGTAGCGGGCGATCTCGGCACCGCCGGCCTGGTTGACGATGCGGATGTAGGCGTTGCGGACCTGGCCGAAGTTCTGGCCGCGGTTCTCGGCGTCGTAGATGGAGACCGGGAAGACGATCTTGTCGATGTCGGCCGGGAGCGCCGCGAGGTTGACGTTGATCGCCTCGTCGTCGCCCGCGCCCTCGCCGGTGCGGTTGTCGCCCGTGTGGACGATGGAGCTGTCCGGGGTCTGCTTGTTGTTGAAGAACACGAAGTGGGCGTCGGAGTAGACCTTGCCCTGCGTGTTCACCGCGATGGCGGAGGCGTCGAGGTCGAAGTCCGTGCCGGTGGTGGTGCGGACGTCCCAGCCGAGGCCCACGGTGACGGCGGTCAGGCCCGGAGCCTCCTTGGTGAGCGAGACGTTGCCACCCTTGGACAGGCTTACAGCCATGATTGGGAGTCCCTTCCCTTTTAGGTTTCTGTGCCGACGAAGCTACCGTCACCGGGGAGAACGTCGAGGGGGGTCCCGATGGTTCCGGATCCCTTTACCATTTTTACCCGCGACGAAAACCGGATGACGCGAGGCGGGCCAGAACGGGAACATGGGATGCATGTCCGGGCCTTACTTCATCCGTGGCTCGGTCTCGCTTCCCGAGGCCGAGCTGACGTGGCGTTTCTCCAGATCCTCCGGGCCCGGCGGGCAGCATGTGAACACCAGCGACTCGCAGGTGGAGCTGCGCTTCGACCTCGCGGCCACCGAGGCGCTCCCCGAGGTGTGGAAGGAGCGGGCGCTGCAGCGGCTGGCCGGGCGGCTGATCGACGGGGTCGTGGTCGTACGGTCCTCCGAGCACCGCTCCCAGTGGCGCAACCGCGAGACCGCCGCCGTGCGCCTGGCCGCCCTCCTCGCCGAGGCGACGGCCCCACCGCCCAAGCCGCGCCGGCCGACCCGGATCCCGCGGGGGATCAACGAGCGGCGGCTGCGGGAGAAGAAGCAGCGCTCGGACACCAAGCGGGGCAGGTCCGGCCGCGACTGGTCGTAGCCCCTCCGGGATTCCCCGGGGTTATCCGCCTTCCGGACGAGCAGTCGTCCATCCGCGCGTATTGGCCCGGGTGTTCACGGCACCGCCACGGAATTCCACGGCGCCCGATTACCCCAACTGCCGGTAGCGGCCCTGGAAATACAGCAGCGGTCCGCCCTCGGCGCTCGGTACCCGGGCGGTCAGCACCCGGCCGATGACGAGGGTGTGGTCCCCGGCCGTCACCCGCTGCTCGGTGCGGCACTCCAGGGTGGCCAGCGCGCCGCCCACCAGCGGGGCGCCGGAGGCCTCCCCGCGGACGCAGGGGAGGTCCTCGAAGAGCAGACGGTCGCTGATCCGGCCCTTCATCGCGAAGCGGCCGGCGACGTGGCGCTGGCTCTCGGTGAGGACCGAGACCGCCCACAGCGGCTGCTCGTCGAGCAGGTCGTCCATGCGGGCGCCCGTGCGCAGGCTGACCAGCACCAGTGGCGGGTCGAGCGAGACGGACATGAAGGCCGTGGCGGTCATGCCGACGTCCTCGCCGCCCGGCGCGGTCGGGTCGTCCGGGTCCAGCGGCGGCTCCTGCGCGGTCACCAGGACCACGCCCGCGGCCAGCCGGGACATCGCGGCCCGGAACTCGTCGTTGCTCACCCCCTCAGCATGCCCGGACGGGGGTGCGACGGTGGGTGAGGGAGTGTTCAGCACGCCGCAGACGCTAATCTCCGCTCCGGGCACGCCGCATCGGGCCCTGGACCGAACCGGGTCCTAGGACCCGGGGACCATGAGTGGCCGGCAATGTGTGCATGATGTGAACGCACTCGCAAAGCCTGCGTTCAGTAATCGCACGGGGAAAACGCAGAAACTCCACCCAATTGTTCATGTTCATCTGTGACTTGAGTCACAAGGGGCAGTAATTGTTGACCCTGTGTACCGAGTGGGCAGCGCGCTGTGATTCAGTGGCGGGAAGCTAGGAGCACGACAAGAACCAACCGGGGTAAAGAAGCGCCGAAGACAACCCTTGATTCGCTGCGAGGTCTCGGGGGGAGGGCGAGCATGGAGACCGAGTCGGAGCCGTATGTCCGTCTTGCGTCCCTGCGGCAGCTGCACCAGGTCATGGCCGACATGAACACGGCACGCAGCCTGGCGGACACACTGCAGACCGTCTCCGACGGCGCGGTGAACGCCCTCGGGTACGAGATGGCGTGCGTCAACCTCGTGCGCCAGGACGGTGACCTCGTCGTCGCCGCCTTCTCCGGCAACCCCGCCGCCGAGGCACTGATCACCGGCCGGGTCGGCTCCCGCGACTCCTGGCTGCGCCGGCTGAACATGGGCGAGCAGTGGGGCGACCTGATCTTCATACCGCACACCGAGGGCTGGGTGCTGGACGACGACGACGTCCCGCAGTGGTACACCGACGGGCCCGCGCCCCGCTTCGAGGACGAGTGGCACCCCTCCGACCGGCTCTTCGCGCCGATGTACACGCCCGGCGCGCCGGGCGGCTCCTCCGGTGAGCTGCTGGGCGTCATATCCGTCGACCGGCCGCGCAACGGTCGTCACCCCGGCGCCTGGGGCCGCGAGGCCCTCCAGATGTACGCCTTCCAGGCCGCCATCGCGATCAGCAACGCGCGTCTACGTGCGAATATGCAGCGCGCCCTGGTCCGCCTGGAGCGGGAGCAGCAGGCGCTGCGAGCCAGCGAGGAGAGCTTCAGGCAGGCCTTCGAGTACGCCCCCTCCGGCATGGCGATCGCCGAGATGGGCGGCGACCAGCACGGCCGGATCCTGCGCACCAACGACGCCCTGTGCCGCCTGCTGGGCCGCCCCGCCTCCGCGATGCGCCGCTACTCCTTCTCCGACCTCGTCCACCCCGAGGACATCGGGACCCTGCTCAGGACCTCCGCCGAGGGCGGCCGCGCGGAACTGCGCCTCGGCCGCCGCGACGGCTCGTACGTGTGGGTGTCGCTGCGCAACTCGGTCGTCGCGGACGCCGCCGACGGCCCCCGCTTCCTGCTCACCCACGTCGAGGAGATCGAGGAGCGCAAGCGCCGCGAGCTGCAGCTCGCCCACCGCGCCTCCCACGACTCCCTCACCGGCCTGCCGAACTCCGCCGAGCTGCGCTCCCGGCTGTCTGCGCGCCTCTGTCAGCGCCCGACCCACGCCGGCGCCCTGGAGTCCCTCGACGCGGCCTACGGCCACCCCGCCTTCGACACCCCCGCCGGCCACGGCTTCGACTTCGTGCCGGGTGCGGAGTCGTACGACGGTTTCGACCACCACGTCCACACCGTCGCCCCCGAGGACGGCCGCGACGACGGCACCAAGGGCCTGGCGGTCCTCTTCTGCGACCTGGACGGCTTCAAGTCGATCAACGACCGCTTCGGGCACAACGCGGGCGACGCGGTCCTGATCGAGGTCGCCCGCAGGCTCTCCCGAGGCGTCCGCGACGGCGACACCGTGGCACGCCTCGGCGGCGACGAGTTCGTGATCCTCGCCGACGGCCTCGGCATGGCCGACGCCCAGGACCTCGCCGTACGCCTGCGCAACGAGATCATTCAGCCCATCCGCGCCGAGGGACGGGCCGTCCGGGTGGGCGCCAGTTTCGGCATCGGATGGGCGCACTGCGGCATGACTGCGGACGAAGTGTTGAAGTCAGCCGACGAGCGGATGTACGTAGAGAAACGATCTCGTCCCAAACAGCACCGACGCGCCGGATGATCCGCAGGTCAGTGAGTTGATGCGGTCCGAGTCACCCGTTTGGGCCAGCCAGAGCGGGTAGGCTCGCCATTCCAGACCTGTACCGCATCCACCCGCACCTGCTGAGGAGACCAAGGGATGACGCCCGGCGAAAACAGCCCGAGCACGCCCGAGGACGACGACCCGTTCGGCTATCTGTACGCCGACGGTCAGGCCAGAGGAGCCCAGCCGCCGTCCGGCGGGTACGGCTACCCGAACTCGGTCAGCAGGGTGCGCTCGGTCGGCGAGCGCACGTACGGCGGGCAGCAGCCGCAGCCCGGTGTCCCGCAGCAGCAGGGCACCTACGGCCAGCCGAACGCCCACTACCAGGCCCCGGAGACGCTCCCCGGCGGCGCCCCGACGAGCCGCCTGTCCGCGCCGGCCCCGGCCCGCAGCGGCCCGAACACCAAGGGCCTGCTGATCGGCGCGATCGCGGTGGTCGCCGCGGTCGTCATCGGCATCGGCATCGCGATGTTCAACGACGGCTCGGACGACAACAAGTCCAGCAGCCAGGTGGGCACCTCCCCGACCCAGTCCCAGAACAGCAACCCGAGCCCGTCGAGCAGCAGCTCGGCGGCGAGCGGCTCGACGCAGTCCGACGCCTCGGCCCTCGAGCCTGCCGGCGGTGCGGCGAAGGCTTCGGACGTCAAGGGCGCGACCTCCTCCGACGGCAGCTATGTGACGGGGCTGAACCAGCCCGGCGCCTCGGTCACCTGGAAGGTGAACGCACCGTCGGCCGGCCCGTACACCCTGTTCGTGTACTACAGCGCGGCCGGCGGCGACCAGACGATGTCGGTCACCGTGAACGGCACCCCGTTCGGCAGCAAGCTGGACCTGCAGAATTACCGGCACGCCAAAGACGGTGACTTCGCCAACGGCTGGACCCGGTCCTTCGTGTGGCCGACCCTGAAGCAGGGACCCAACACGATCTCCATCTCCTGCGGCACCGACGACAAGTGCAACGCCCTGATCAGTAACGTCAAGCTGAAGCCGGGGCAGGTCAAGAAGGACAGCTAGGGCCGGGGCACTAGGCCGCGCTGACCACCCCGCTCACCGCCACCCGCCCCCGCAGCTCCTCGTACGTCCCCGGGTCGAACTCGCCCGCCACAGGCGCCCGTACGGTCGCCGCCGACAGGGCGACCGCGCGGGTCAGGCGCTCCGGCCACGGCAGGTGTTCCACCAGGCCCGAGAGCAGGCCCGCGACCGCCGAGTCGCCCGCGCCGGTCGGGTTGCCGTGGATGTGGGCCGGCGGAGCGGCGCGCCAGCGGCCCTCGGGGGTCGCTGCGAGCAGGCCTTCCGGGCCGAGGGAGGCGACCACCGTGTGGGCGCCGCGGCGGCGGGCGTCCTGGGTGGCGCGCAACGGCTCGTGGGAGCCCGTGAGTTCGGCGAGTTCCTCGGTGTTGGGCTTGATGATGTCGGGGCGGGCCGCGACCCCACGGCGCAGGGGCTCGCCGCTGGTGTCCAGGAGTACGGGGACGCCGGCCGCGCGGGCGGTGCGGATCAGGCCCGCGTACGCGCCCACCGGTACCCCCGGCGGCAGGCTGCCGGAGAGGGCCACCGCGGAGGCGGGGGCCAGCAACTCCTCGTAGCGGTCCAGGAAGGCGCCCCACTCGGTGGGGGAGATCTGCGGGCCGGGCTCGTTCAGCTGGGTCGTGTCGCCGGAGAGTTCGTCCACGACGGCGATGGTGCGCCGGGTCGACCCGGCGACCGGGACGAAGGCGTCCGTCACGCCGGGCGTGGCCGCCAGGTGCTCGCGCAGCACCCGGCCGGTGGCGCCGCCCGCGAAGCCGGTGGCCGTCACCTCGTGTCCGAGGGCCGCCAGCACCCGCGCCACGTTCACGCCCTTGCCGCCCGGCCGTTCGATGACGTCCGAGACGCGGTGCGAGGTGTGCGGCCGGAGGGACCGTACGCGATAGGTGATGTCGAGAGCGGTGTTCAGTGTGACCGTGAGGATCACCCGGGCCGACCTCCCTCGAAGTCCTGTGCCATCGGTACCGGGGACCTGATCATGCCAAACAGACGGCGGCCGGCCCAGTGCGAGGATCGGCCGCCGTCCGGCGAAGAGGGGGACGGATCAGGGCAGTTGGGGCGCTACCACCCATTCACCCCTGCGCATCACGCCCTTCAGGTCGAAGTTCGCGTCCAGCAGCACCAGGTCGGCGTCCTTGCCGGGCTCCAGGGAGCCGATGCGCTCGGAGAGGCCAAGGAGACGGGCCGGGTTGGCCGAAAGCGCGGCGACCGCGTCCTCGACCGGCAGCTTGTCGACCGTCACCGCCCGCTTGAACGCGCGGTCCAGGGTGAGCGTGGAGCCCGCGATCGAGCCGCCCTCCACCAGACGGGCCACCCCCTCGCTGACCTCGACCTCCAGCGGGCCGAGCATGTAGCGGCCGTCGCCGATGCCGGCCGCGTCCATCGCGTCGGTGATGAACGCGACCCGGGAGGCGCCCGCGTGATGGAACGCCAGCTCCAGCGCGGCGGGGTGGAGATGGGTGCCGTCGTTGATCAGCTCGACCGTCACCCGCTCGTCCTCCAGCAGGGCGGCGATCGGGCCGGGGGAGCGGTGGCCGAGCGTCGGCATGGCGTTGAAGAGGTGGGTGGCGACCGTGGCGCCCGCGTCGATGGCCTCGACCGTCTGCTCGTAGGTGGCGTCCGTGTGCCCGATCGCCGCGATCACGCCGTGCTCGGCGAGCAGCCGCACGGAGTCGATGCCGCCCGGCAGCTCGGTGGCGAGGGTGACCATCTTCGTCCTGCCGCGCCCCGCGTCGATCAGCTTGCGCACCTCGGCCGGGTCCGGGGCGCGCAGCAGCTCCTCGGAGTGCGCGCCCTTGCGGCACGGCGAGATGAACGGCCCCTCGAAGTGGATGCCCGCGATGTCGCCCTGCTCGGCCAGCTCGCTCAGCAGCCCCGCCTGCTGCACCAGCAGATCCATCTCGTCGGTGACGGTGGAGGCGACCAGGGTGGTGGTGCCGTGCAGGCGGTGCGTACGGATGGCTCTGAGCACGTCGTCCACCGTGCCGGAGAAGGAGGCTCCGCCACCGCCGTGGTTGTGGATGTCGACGAAGCCGGGCACCAGCCAGTGGTTTCGTACGTCGATGACCTGGGCGTTCCCTGGGGCTGTGCTGGTGATGCCGGTGCCGTCGACGATCACCTGGCCCTCTTTGACGGTTCCGGTGGGGAGGACCACGTTGGCGCCGGACAGCACCAGGGGGGTTCCGGCCTTCGCGGGCTGCGGGTGCGTCGTGGCTGGTCGCGCAGTTCCCCGCGCCCCTGGGTCGGCTGCCATCAGCGGGTTGCCTCCGTACGGTTGGTGTGGTTGAGGAGATCCCGGGCGAGGAGTCCCGCGCCCAGGCAGCCGGCCGTGTCGCCGAGGGCGGCGGGGACGATGGACGGGAGTTTCTGGAAGGTGACCCGCCGGCGGACGGCGTCCCGCAGCGGCTGGAACAACACTTCCCCCGCCTCGGCCAGGCCGCCACCGATGATCAGCGTGCGCGGGTCCAGCAGGGTGAGTGCGGTGACCAGCCCGTCGGCCAGCGCGTCCACCGCCTCCTGCCAGACCCGGACGGCGTTCGGGTCACCGGACGCGACGGCCTTCGCGCAGTCGGCCGCGTCCGCTTCCGGGTCCCCGCAGGCCGCCGCCCACGCCTCGCTGACGGCGGACGCGGAGGCGTACCGCTCCAGGCAGCCGTGCTGCCCGCAGGGGCACGGGGTCCCGCCGGGCCGTACGACGACATGGCCGATCTCGCCGGCGAAGCCGTGCGCGCCCGCCTCCACCCGCCCGTCGACGCCGATGGCGCCGGCGATGCCGGTGCCCAGCGGCACGAACAGGAAGCGGTCGGCGCCCCTGCCCGCGCCGATCCGGCCCTCGGCGAGCCCGCCGGTGCGCACGTCGTGGCCGAGGGCCACGGGCACGCCGAGCCGGTCGGCGAGAAGGGCGCGCAGGGGCACGTCCCGCCAGCCGAGGTTGGCCGCGTAGACGGCGATGCCGTGCTCCTCGTCGACGATGCCGGGGACCGCGAGGCCGGCCGCCGCGGCCGGTTCGCCGTAGTGCTCCACGCCGTACGCGCGCAGCTCCGCGGCGAAGCCGAGGATGGTCTCGACCACCGCGTCGGGCCCGCGCTCGCGGCCGGTCGCGCGGCGGGCGCGATGCAGCAGCGCGCCGTCGTCTCCGACGAGGGCCGCCTTCATCCCGGTACCGCCCACGTCCAGGGCGATGACATGTCTCACGGGGGACAGTGTGGCCCGCGGACCCACAAGAGGTCTAGTCCACTCGCGTGGTGTAGACCTTATGTGTCCACATATTGAACGGTCAGACAGCAGGGTTGGGGCTTTGACAGTGCGTCGGCGTACGGCAGGAACGATCGCGGTGGTGTCCGCACTGGGCATGACGGCGGTCCTCGGCGGCTGCGGGAGTACGGGCTCCTCCGACGTGACCCTCAGACTGGTCGCGGCCGACTACGGCGACTCCACGGCGAACAGCTCGAAGAAGTACTGGGACAAGCTGGCCGAGGCGTACGAGTCCCAGCACTCCGGAGTGAAGGTCGAGGTCAGCGTCTACTCCTGGAACGACGTCGACCGCAAGGTCAAGGAGATGGTCGACGCCGGGGACGCGCCCGACATCGCCCAGATCGGCGCCTACGCCGACTACGCGGCCGCGGGCAAGCTCTACCAGGCCTCCGACCTGCTCTCCATCCGCACCCAGGCCGACTTCCTCTCCCAGCTCTCCGACGCGGGCGAGTGGAAGCACGTGCAGTACGGCATCCCGTTCGCCGCCTCCACCCGGGTGCTCTTCTACAACAAGACCCTCTTCGCCGAGGCCGGCATCACCCCGCCCACCACCTGGAGCGAGCTGGCCGCCGACGCGAAGGCGCTCAAGGACAAGGGGGTGAAGTACCCCTACGCGCTCCCGCTCGGTTCCGAGGAGGCGCAGGCCGAGACCATGCAGTGGCTGCTCAGCGGCGGTGCCGGCTACACCGACGACGTCGGCACCTACACCATCGACTCGGCGCAGAACGTCGAGACGTTCACCTGGCTCAGGGACGACCTGGTCGGCAAGGGCCTGACCGGTCCGGTCGCCCCCGGCAGGCTCAACCGCGCGGACGCCTTCGCCGCCTTCGCCGACGGCCAGGTCGGCATGCTCAACGGGCATCCCACCCTGATCCAGCAGGCCGCCAAGAAGGGTGTGCGCTTCGGCACGGTCCCGATGCCGGGCCGCACCGGCAAGGCCAAGGCCGCGATGGGTGTCACCGACTGGATGATGGGCTTCAAGCAGCACGGGCACGCCGAGCAGATAGGCGACTTCCTCGACTTCGTCTACGAGCAGAAGAACGTCCTCGCCTTCTCCCGCGAGTACGGACTCCTCCCGGTCACGGGTTCCGCGTCCAACACCATGACCGAGTCGGACTCCGCCCCCGACAAGGACCTGCGCCCCTTCCTCGACCAGCTCCCGATCTCCGAGCTGTACCCCGTCGGCAAGACCTCCTGGGCGACGGTCAGCGCGTCCGTGAAGAAGGAGATCGGCCAGGCGGTCACCCCCGGCGGCAGCCCCTCCGGCGTCCTGACCCGTCTCCAGGCGACGGCGACCGAGGCGGACAGCAGCGACGCGAGCTGACCCGGCTGTCACCGCCCGGCGTTACGGTGACCCTCATGGAACTGGGCACCCGCGAAAAGGCCGTCCTCGCGCTGGAGCGCCGGACCTTCCCCGGCCCCGGCGCGAAGGAACGGGCCATCCGCGAGGAACTGGGCCTTTCCCCGGTCCGCTACTACCAGCTCCTCAACGCCCTGCTGGACGACGAGCGGGCCCTGGCCCTGGACCCGGTGACGGTGAACCGTCTGCGCCGGGTCCGGGAGGCACGCCGCTCGGAGCGCTGAGGTTTTGCTGCCAGGAGTGACCAGGGCCCGCCCTGGATACTGTCGCCGTATGGACCTTCTGCCGACCCCGGTGACCCAGGCCGGACGGGACGGACTCGCCGCGCTGCTCGCCAGGCCCCGCACCGCGGTGATCGGCCTGGACTTCGACGGCACCCTGGCCCCCATCGTCGCCGACCCCGAACAGGCCCGAGCCCACCCGGACGCCGTCCCCGCGCTGGCCGTCCTCGCCCCCAAGGTCGCCTCGGTGGCCGTGATCACGGGCAGACCCGCCGAGGTGGCGGTCAGGCACGGCGGCTTCGCGGGCACCCCCGGCCTGGAACACCTCGTCGTCCTCGGGCACTACGGCGCCGAACGCTGGGAGGCCGCGTCCGACACGGTCACCGCACCTCCGCCCCACCCCGGCGTGGCCGAGGTCCGCGCCGAGCTGCCGGGCCTCCTGGAGCAGACCGGGGCCGGGCACGGCACCTGGATCGAGGAGAAGGGGCGCGCGATCGCCGTGCACACCCGCCGCGCCGACGACCCGCAGGCCGCGTTCGATGCCCTGCACGACCCCCTCGCCGACCTCGCCACCCGCCACGGACTGATCGTCGAGCCCGGCCGGCTCGTCCTCGAACTCCGCCCGCCCGGCATGGACAAGGGCGTCGCCCTCCTCGACCACGTCCGCGCCACCGGAGCCGGGTCCGTCCTCTACGTCGGCGACGACCTCGGCGACCTCCCCGCCTACGCGGCCGTCGACAAGCTCCGCTCCGACGGCGTCCCCGGCCTCCTGGTCTGCAGCGGCAGCACCGAGGTCACGGAACTGGCGGAACGGGCGGACGTGGTGGTGGACGGCCCGGAGGGAGTCGTGGCCCTCCTGCGAGCCCTGGCAGCACGCATGCCCTGACCCGCTACCGCTCCAGTCCGCCCAGCTGATCCAGGAACCACTGGGCGGGCGGCAGCGCCGTGGCGGCCACGGCGAGCCTCTTCGAGCGTTCCGCCCGCTCACCCGCCGGCAGGCTCAGCGCCTCGTGCAACGCGTTCGCCGTGCCCCCGATGTCGTACGGGTTCACCACGATCGCGTCCTCGCCCAGCTCCTCGTACGCCCCCGCCTCCCGCGACAGCACCAGCGCGCACCCCTCCTCGGAGACCACCGGCACCTCCTTGGCGACCAGGTTCATGCCGTCCCGGATCGGGTTCACCAGCGCCACGTCCGCGAGCCGGTACGCGGCCAGGGAGCGGGCGAAGTCGTCCTTGACGTGCAGCACGACCGGCGTCCAGCCCTCGGTCCCGTACACGGAGTTGATCGTCTCCGCCACCCGCTGCACCTCGGCCGTGTACTCCCGGTAGACGGCGAGGTCCTGCCGGGACGGGTAGGCGAAGGCGAGGTGGACCACCCGTTCGCGCCACTCGGGGTGGTCCTCCAGGAGCTGCCGGTACGCCAGCAGGCCGCGCACGATGTTCTTGGACAGCTCGGTGCGGTCCACCCGGACGATCGTCCGGCGCCCCTCGCCGATCTCCTCCCGCAGCGCGGCCATCCGCTCGTCCACGTCCGTCCGGTGCGCCCGCTCGCGCAGGAAGTCCGCGTCCGCGCCGAGCCCGTGCACACCGATCCGGGTCCCGGACGGGATGCCGGGGCCCAGCACCGCGTGACAGCAGTCGGTGAACGCGTCCGCCCACCGCTGGGTCAGGAACGCGGCCCGGTCCGCGCCCAGGATGCCGGTCAGCAGCTCGGCCGCGATGTCGTCGGGCAGCAGACGGAAGTAGTCCGGCGGGGCCCACGGGGTGTGCGAGAAGTGGCCGATGCGCAGGTCGGGGCGGAGCCGGCGGAGCATCCGGGGGGCGAGGGCCAGGTGGTAGTCCTGGATGAGCACCGCGGCGCCGTCCGCCGCCTCCTCGGCCAGCGCCTCGGCGAAGGCGCGGTTGTACGCCTCGTACGACGCCCACTGCCGCCGGAACTCCGCGTCGAAGACCGGCTCCAGCGGCGTCTGGTACAGCATGTGGTGGACGAACCACAGCACCGAGTTGGCGATGCCGTTGTACGCGTCGGAGAACACGGTCGCGTCGATGTCGAGCATCCGCACCCGCTGCCCGCCGGTCTCCTCGGCCGGCAGCAGCCCGCCGCCCGCGCGCCGTACCGCCTCGCGGTCGCCGTCGCCCAGCGCGGCGCACACCCATACCGCGTTGGTGTCCGGCCCGATGGCCGACAGACCCGAGACCAGCCCGCCGCCGCCCCGTCTGGCACGCAGCGAGCCGTTCTCGAGGACCTCGTACGAAACCGGGCCGCGATTGGACGCGACCAGCACCTCAGCACCGTGGGTGGAAGCCATACGCCTCAACCTAGCCCGGCCCGGAAACGCTCAAACGTACGGTCTGCCCCGGAAGGGGGCTGTATACAGCCGTTCTCGTGCGCCCTTCACGCCACCCGGCGCGCCGCGTACTCCGCGATCTCCGCCATCGGCGGCCGCTCCTCGGTGTCCACCGAGTAGGTGCGTGGCTCGAACCCGTCCTCGCCCCGCTCGAACTGGGTGAGGGACGGCCGTACGAGGTGTCCGCGGGCGAGCCTGAGCTGTGCCGTGCGGTAGATCGCCGCGGCCATCCGGCCCAGCGCCTGTCCGTCCTGGTGGCGGTGCTTGCGCACACCGACGTCGACCTGGGCGAGGGCGTCCAGGCCGACCAGGTGCACGGCGTCGACCAGCATGCCCAGCTCGACGCCGTAGCCGACGGGGAAGGGGAGCTGTTCGAGCAGCGAGCGGCGGGCCGCGTACTCGCCGCCGAGCGGCTGCACGAAACCGGCCAGCTGCGGCCAGTGCATGTTCAGCAGCGGACGGGCCATGAGTTCGGTGACCCGGCCGCCCTGTCCGGTCGCGCCGCCGAGCGGGCGGTCGTACATCGCCTTGACCAGGTCGACGCCGGGTTCGGTGAGCAGCGGGCCGACGATGCCGGAGACGAAGTCGGAGGAGAACTCCTTCAGGTCGGCGTCGATGAAGCAGATGACGTCCCCGCCGGTCACCAGCAGCGAGCGCCACAGCACCTCGCCCTTGCCGGGGACGGCCGGGATGCGCGGGAGGATCTCGTCGCGGTGGACGACCCGGGCGCCCGCCGAGGCGGCCACCTCGGAGGTGCGGTCGGTGGACCCGGAGTCGACGACGACGATCTCGTCGACGAGCGGGACCTGCTGCATGAGGTCGTGACGGATGATCGCGACGATGTCGCCGACCGTCTCCTCCTCGTTCAGCGCGGGCAGGACGACGGAGACGGACTGACCGGTGCGCTGCTTGGCGGCGAGTATCCGGTGGAGCGGACGATCGGTCACGGACCAGGAGCGGGTGGCCAGCCAGCGCTCGACTTCTTCCAGCACGGTCTGCGGCTCCTCACTGTCGTGATCACATGGCGTGACCGTGTGATCCATCTCGCGGTTCGGACGACTATCTCAACTGTCCTGGCCTTCGGTTACAGTCTTGAACAACGCCGGTGACCATCGCATGTCAGGGTCAACGAGCGTTGACAACCACATACAGCTCATCCAGAGGGGCAGAGGGAAACGGCCCGATGAAGCCCCGGCAACCCTCCAGTCGGTTCTCGTTCTCCAGCGAGGCTCCCGGCTAGGGAAGGTGCCAAATCCGTCTCACGGCGAGATGCGTCGTGAGGAAGATGAGGAGAAAGGGCCTCGCCTCCATGGCTGTGCAGACAGTTGCAAGCACCAGCAATCCCACCGTAGACCTCGGCCCCGCCACAGCTCTGAGCTGTCGCGAGTGCGGTCACCGGGTGCCCCTCGGGCCGGTGTTCGCCTGCGAGGAGTGCTTCGGTCCGCTGGAGATCGCCTACGACTTCGCCGCCTACGACACCGAAGAGCTGCGCAAGCGTATCGAGTCCGGCCCCGCGAACATCTGGCGTTACGCGCCGCTGCTGCCCGTCCCCGCCGACGTGGCCGACAAGCCCAACATCAACCCGGGCTGGACCAAGCTCGTCAAGGCCGACAACCTGGCCCGCGAGCTGGGTGTCACCGGCGGGCTGTACGTGAAGGACGACTCCGGCAACCCGACGCACTCCTTCAAGGACCGGGTGGTGGCCCAGGCCCTGGAGGCGGCGCGCGCCTTCGGCTTCACCACGCTCTCCTGCTCCTCGACCGGCAACCTCGCCGGTGCCGTCGGCGCCGCCGCCGCCCGCGCCGGCTTCCGCTCCTGCGTGTTCATCCCGCACGACCTGGAGCAGGGCAAGGTCGTGATGGCCGCGGTCTACGGCGGCGAGCTGGTCGGCATCGAGGGCAACTACGACGATGTGAACCGGTTCTGTTCCGAGCTGATCGGTGACCCGGCCGGCGAGGGCTGGGGCTTCGTCAACGTCAACCTGCGGCCGTACTACGCGGAGGGCTCGAAGACCCTGGCGTACGAGATCTGCGAGCAGCTCGGCTGGCGGCTCCCGGACCAGATCGTGGTCCCGATCGCCTCCGGCTCCCAGCTCACGAAGATCGACAAGGGTCTGCAGGAGCTGATCAAGCTCGGGCTCGTCGAGGACCGGCCGTACAAGATCTTCGGTGCGCAGGCCGAGGGCTGCTCGCCGGTGTCCACCGCCTTCAAGGCCGGTCACGACGTGGTCCGCCCGCAGAAGCCGAACACCATCGCCAAGTCGCTGGCGATCGGCAACCCGGCCGACGGCCCGTACGTCCTGGACATCGCCCGCCGTACCGGTGGCGCGGTGGAGGACGTGACGGACGAGCAGGTCGTGGACGCGATCAAGCTGCTGGCCCGGACCGAGGGCATCTTCGCGGAGACCGCCGGCGGCGTGACGGTCGGCGTGACGAAGAAGCTGATCGAGGACGGTGTGCTGGACCCGGCCCTGACGACGGTCGTCCTCAACACCGGTGACGGTCTCAAGACGCTGGACGCGGTGGCGGGTACGGGGCTCACCGCGACGATCCGTCCCACCCTCGAGTCGTTCCGCGACGCGGGGCTCGTCTAGGGACCTCGTCCTACCCCGTCCTTTCGTTCCGCCTGACCGGAGGTTTCATCGTGAGCGTCACCGTCCGCATCCCCACCATCCTGCGCACCTACACGGGCGGCCGGGCCGAGGTCGCCGCCGAGGGCGGGACCCTCGCCGAGGTGATCCAGGACCTGGAGAAGAACCACACGGGCATCGCGGCCCGGGTTCTCGACGACCAGGGCAAGCTGCGCCGCTTCGTCAACGTGTACGTCAACGACGACGACGTCCGCTTCGAGCAGGGGCTGGAGACGGCGACCCCGGACGGTGCCGGTGTCTCCATCATTCCCGCCGTCGCCGGCGGCTGATCAAAAGTGGACCATTACCTTCGGTAACCGCGGTTACTGAATGTTCATCGAATGGCCTCCTCCGTGAGAGAAGCGGAGGGGGCCATTCTGTGTGATTGAGCGCGGTAAGGTTGGGGAACGCGTGCCGGATCTGCGGGTCGCAAGCCCCGGAATCATGCCTTACGCCCGGTGAGAAGCAGCCAAAGTACACGCGGAGTATGCGCCTTTTGCGCCTTTTATATAGCCCGACTTGCCCTGAATTCGGGCGAATTCTCGGCAGATTCCGGATCGCGCTCGTCCAGAATTCTCGTCCGATTGACCTGTTGCAGAGGGCAGTTGGACAGATACATTCAGCCGCGGTCGACGCGTTCCGGCGCACGCCCCCGACCAATGGGGGGTGAGGTCTGACCCGGGTCCGCGAAGTGTGGATCTGTGCAAGGGCCAGTAATAGGGGAGTTAGGCATGGCTCAGGGCACCGTCAAGTGGTTCAACGCGGAGAAGGGGTACGGCTTCATCGCGGTCGACGGTGGTGCGGATGTTTTCGTCCACTACAGCGCGATCCAGATGGACGGTTACCGCACCCTGGAAGAGGGGCAGCGGGTCGACTTCGAGATCTCGCAGGGTCAGAAGGGCCCGCAGGCGGACATGGTCCGGCTGGCGACCAGCTGAGGCACGCGTCGACTGACAGCGACGTTCTTCTGTTCATCTTCGAAGGGTCCGTACCTCCTGGGGTACGGGCCCTTCGTCGTGCCCGGGGTCCCTGTTCGCGCGCGGCTGAGCGCCCCCTCCGGCATGCCCGAGGCGCTTGCACTCGGGGGGGTCGAGTGCTAATCATTGGCGTTAGCACTCTGAAGGTGAGAGTGACAAGAAGGACCGGGTCGGTGAGGCCCGCAGGCCAGGTGGGGCAAGGAACCACAGGTCGGCGAGCCGTCCGTCGCGGGCGCGGGCGCGGTCCGAAGGAATCACCCCCAGTCCTGGAGGGACCACTTCACATGGCCAAGATCATCGCGTTCGACGAGGAGGCGCGGCGCGGCCTCGAGCGCGGCATGAACCAGCTCGCGGACGCCGTGAAGGTGACGCTCGGCCCCAAGGGCCGCAACGTCGTCCTCGAGAAGAAGTGGGGCGCCCCCACGATCACCAACGATGGTGTCTCCATCGCCAAGGAGATCGAGCTCGAGGACCCGTACGAGAAGATCGGCGCCGAGCTGGTCAAGGAAGTCGCCAAGAAGACGGACGACGTCGCCGGTGACGGTACGACCACCGCGACCGTGCTCGCCCAGGCCCTGGTCAAGGAAGGCCTGCGCAACGTCGCCGCCGGTGCCAACCCGATGGCTCTGAAGCGCGGTATCGAGAAGGCCGTCGAGGCCGTCTCCGCCGCCCTGCTGGAGCAGGCGAAGGACGTCGAGACCAAGGAGCAGATCGCCTCCACCGCGTCCATCTCCGCCGCCGACACCCAGATCGGCGAGCTGATCGCCGAGGCCATGGACAAGGTCGGCAAGGAAGGCGTCATCACCGTCGAGGAGAGCAACACCTTCGGTCTGGAGCTCGAGCTCACCGAGGGCATGCGCTTCGACAAGGGTTACATCTCCGCCTACTTCGCGACCGACATGGAGCGCATGGAGGCGTCGCTCGAGGACCCGTACATCCTCATCGCGAACTCCAAGATCGGCTCCGTCAAGGACCTGCTCCCGCTCCTCGAGAAGGTCATGCAGTCGGGCAAGCCGCTGCTGATCATCGCCGAGGACGTCGAGGGCGAGGCCCTGTCGACCCTGGTCGTCAACAAGATCCGTGGCACCTTCAAGTCCGTCGCCGTAAAGGCTCCGGGCTTCGGTGACCGCCGCAAGGCCATGCTCGGCGACATCGCCATCCTCACGGGCGGCGAGGTCATCTCCGAGGAGGTCGGCCTCAAGCTGGAGAACGCGACCCTGGACCTCCTGGGCCGCGCCCGCAAGGTCGTCATCACCAAGGACGAGACCACCATCGTCGACGGTGCCGGCTCCTCGGAGCAGGTCGGCGGCCGGGTCAACCAGATCCGCGCCGAGATCGAGAACAGCGACTCGGACTACGACCGCGAGAAGCTGCAGGAGCGCCTGGCGAAGCTCGCCGGCGGTGTCGCGGTCATCAAGGCCGGTGCCGCCACCGAGGTGGAGCTCAAGGAGCGCAAGCACCGCATCGAGGACGCCGTCCGCAACGCGAAGGCCGCGGTCGAGGAGGGCATCGTCGCCGGTGGTGGCGTGGCCCTGCTGCAGACCTCCGGTGTCTTCGAGAAGCTGGAGCTCGAGGGCGACGAGGCCACCGGTGCCGCCGCTGTGAAGCTGGCCCTGGAGGCCCCGCTGAAGCAGATCGCCGTCAACGCCGGCCTCGAGGGCGGTGTCGTGGTGGAGAAGGTGCGCAACCTGACCCCGGGCCACGGCCTGAACGCCGCGACCGGCGAGTACGTCGACCTGGTCGCCGAGGGCATCATCGACCCGGCGAAGGTGACCCGCTCTGCCCTGCAGAACGCCGCCTCCATCGCCGCGCTGTTCCTCACCACCGAGGCCGTCATCGCCGACAAGCCGGAGAAGGCCGCTGCGGCCGCTCCGGGCGGCATGCCGGGCGGTGACATGGACTTCTGATCGACCTGACGGTTGATCGCCTGTCCTTCGGACCGAGGGCGGTGCTTCCAGCTTCTGGCTGGGGGTGCCGCCCTCGGGCGTTTCAGTAGGCGTACTTCTTCAGCGGTTCGGTGTCGAGGGTGATGCTCACGGGCGGCGGAAGCTCGACGACTGCTCCCCAGGGGTAGGAGGGGGACTGACGGTAGTGGCCGTCTTTGGGCTCGCTGTACACGACTACGGTGCAGTTGTCGCGGTCGACGAGGAGGTAGACCGGGATACCGGCCTCCGCGTAGCCGATGGGCTTGTCGATGCGGTCGCGCTGGTTGGTGTCGTGGTCGCGGGAGGTGATCTCCAGAGCCATCAGGATGCCGTTGGCCTCGGACCATTCGCCGTCTTCGACGAAGTGATCCACGGGTGCGAGTGCCGCGTCGGTGCGGGCACGTCCCTTGCGGTACGCCTCGGCCTTGACCCCGGACTCGGGCGCGAGATCAAGGTCGGGACGGTGGAGCAGGAACTGGCGCACCAGCCACACGTAAATCGAACGGTGCTTGCCGTCCGGCATCGCCTTGACCTCTAGTTTTCCGTTGATGTACTCAAGCCGGACGGTCTCCGGTGCCCGGCGTTCCAGCTCCTCGAAGTCCTCGACGCTGAGCGGGTCCTTGGTACGGACCCGGCCGTCGACGAATTCGAGGCGCACGTGCTCAGGGGCTGCGGCGGCGAGGTCCTCGAAGTCCTCGATGGGCATCTGCGGGCGTTCGGCGGTGCTGGGGGTCATGGCGTCGCCTCCTCCCCTCCATCGTGCCCCGGGGTGGTGTCGCCGGACCGTAGGAGCGGTCATGCGGGTGTCCTTTCGCGTCGTCGTACGGACATGGCAGCCCGGATCTCGCCCACGCGGGCGTGGACTGCGGGGGCGGGCAGGGGCGTACGAGGGTGCGAGGGAGCGCGTTCGCCTCGGCAGCCGCTGCACACGCCCCCCGGCAGTGCTTCCGGGCGCCCCGGTACCCCGCACTCCGTGCACTCCAGGACCCGGCGGGGCGGGCGTGGGGCGGGTGGTTCCGGCGGGAGTTTGTCGGTCAACCGGCGGCGGAGCAGGGCCGCCGGGCTGTGCACGGGCGTCGGCAGCCCCGCGGTCAGCGCGGCCAGCAGCATCTCCTCGGTGGCCCCGCGCGCGAACCACTCCTCCACCAGCGGGGCGAGCGCCGCGCAGTCGGCGGCGGAGAGGGACAGGACCGGGGCCGTACGGCCCAGGGCGGCGAGGAGGATGTGGGCGCGGGAGCGGGTGGGGCGGGCGCGTTCGTCCGGCGGCTGCTCCGGTTCCGGTACGTTGCCGCGCGTGAACGCCGCCCACCAGGCATCGTCGCGCGCGGTACGGGACCACCACGATCGGGTGATCCAGCGCGAGCCGCCCGAGTCGGTCTCCAGCCGTTCCCGGCCTCGCCTCAAGTGCCCTGCCGCCTGAATGCGGTTGAGCGCCGTACGGAGCGCGCACTGGCCGTACGGGAGCGTCTTGGCCAGCGTTTTGACGGAGATGTCAGCGCCGTCGGGTAGGCGGTCGATGTACGCGGCGATGGCGGCTTCGCGGGGAGGTAAGTGTGCGAAGTCGTGTTTGGTGCGGGGGAGTTGGTCCGGTGCGGAGCGTTTGCCGTAACCCGGATTGGCCATCGGATGGCCGGATGCGTGCACGGGTACAGGGGCAGCACTAAGCTTGGCGTCAGCCACGGGATCCGCTTCCTGATCTCGTAGGTCAGACCCCCGCAGGTGTTGGTAGCACCTGGCGGGGGTTGTTCGTTATGCGGGCACGCTAGAGCCTCGTGACTGTCCGTCGCAAGTCGGTCGCGCCAAGTCAACTCGCAGGGTGGGAGGGTGGGTTGAACCCGCCTCCCATTCCATGCAAAGAGGGCTCGGAGCTTGGCGCTTGAGCCTCGGCTAGGCCCGCTTCAGGTCTTCGACGAACGCCGACCACGCCTCGGCCCGGAACGCGAGCTTCGGGCCCAGGGGGGTCTTGGAGTCGCGGATGGGGATGAGGGCGGGGTGGTCGACCGCAACTTCGAGGCAGTTGCCGCCGCCACCACCGCTGTAGCTCGACTTGATCCATTCAGCCGTGCTCAGGTCGTAGTCAGCGATGTTCCTCATGGGCGTAATCCTCCGCCAACGCCTCGACCAGGGCCAGGGACTTCTCTTGTGAGAGAGCGGAGGCCACAAGGAGGTCGAATACGAACCTGAGTTGGGCGACAGCGGCCGGGTCGTCCTCCAGCCGCCCGCTGCGTACTCCCTCAAGGTAGACCAGTGGAGGGGCGCCCTCGAAGTCCATCAGCTTGAGGGCACCCTCCATAGCCGTGTGCGCACCCGCGCTGAGCGGCAACACCTGCACGATGACTCGGCTCCGACGGGCCAGGCCGGTGATATGGCGCAGGGCCTCCGCCATCACTGCCCGGCCGCCGGTCTCCCGGCGCAAGGCCGCCTCGTCAAGCACTGCCCACAACAGCGGCTTTGTTGGGTGGTCGAGGAGGCGGGCCCGCGCCATTCGTCCCTCCACCCACTCATCGATGGTCTCCTCCGGCGTCGTCGGGTCGTACGCGCGGTTCACGGCCCGTGCGTACTCGGCCGTCTGGAGCAGCCCGGGGATGAGAAGTGGCGCATACTCTCTGATCGCCGACGCCTGAGCCTCCGACTCCGCCACCTCCGCGAAGTGCTGCGGGTACTTCGTCTTGGCCGCCGCATGGCAGTTCCTGCTGAAGAAGCCCCCTGTCTCCAGGACTTCGTCCAGCAGCTCCGCGTACTCCGGCTGCATCCGCCGAGTCCCCGCCTCCAGCTGCCCGATGAACGACCCGCTCACGAACAGCCTCTGGCCCAGCTGCTCCTGGCTCAGTCCCTTCCGCTCGCGCGCATGCCGTAACTCGGCGCCCAGCAGGGCGCGGGGCGACGACGACGGATCGAGGTCCTTCGGTCCTGCCATGGCAACTCCCGGGTCGTACAAGCAGGGTTGTTGGGACGCTGTGTCTAGCCAGGCTAGAGCGCGGACGGCCACGCTGTGTAGCGAAAGTGAACACCCAGCGTGGAGGAATTGGCGCAATGAATGCGAAGGAATCGACCGCGGACGACCGGCCCGCCCGCTCCGCGGCGGAAGCCGTCGAGCGGCTGCGCACGGCCCTGCGCGAGGTGGGGATCATCCTCCCCTCGCTGCGGATCGACCCGGTGACCGGCGCCCACGGCCACCCCTACGCCCTCGTCGACCTGGGCCGCTGCAACCTGGGCGTGGCCTCGCGGCTGGCGGCGGTGCTGCGGCGGCCGGGCGGGGATGCGTGACCGGGGAGATCGGGACGTACGCCGTCGACGTGCGGAGCGGGCGGATCGGTGAGGTCATGGCGCGCGTAGGGGGTTATGTGCAGCTCAGGCCCGTGGGTGGCGGCCGGGAGTGGGACTGTCCGCCCGAGGAGCTGGGGGAGGCGGCGCCGGACGAGGTGCTGCGCGCAAGGGTGCGGCGGCTGAACCGGGACGCCCGCTCGCGCGCGGCGGCCGAGCTGCCCTGAGGCCGGCGGGCGTGGCCGGGATCACAAGGTGGCCGGCCCGGACCTGGAATGTGCCGCACCGCATAGATGGTTCTTTGAGGAGGTGCAACAATGCGTATGCACATACCAGCCGGTCAGACCGAGCAGCACTCGAGGAGCCCCCACGTGACCGACACGACGCCTCCCGCCTCCCGCGCGGCCCAGATCCTCTCCCGCCCGATCAGCCTCAACGGGCTCACGGTTCCCAACCGGATCGTGATGGCGCCGATGACCCGCATGTTCTCCCCGGGCGGCGTCCCCGGCGAGGACGTGCGGTCGTACTACTCGCGCCGTGCCGCCGCCGGTGTCGGTCTCATCGTCACCGAGGGTACGTACGTCGGGCACGAGTCGGCCGGGCAGAGCGACCGTGTGCCCCGGTTCCACGGCGAGGAGCAGCTGGCCGGCTGGGCGAAGGTCGCCGAGGACGTGCACGCGGCGGGCGGCACGATCGTGCCGCAGCTGTGGCACATCGGCATGGTCCGCAAGCAGGGTGAGCCGCCGTTCGCGGACGCTCCGGCGGTCGGCCCGTCCGGCCTGGTCACCGAGGGTGCCGAGCCCACCGGCAGGGCCATGACCCAGCAGGACCTGGACGACGTCGTCGCCGCGTTCGCCCAGGCCGCCGCCGACGCCGAGCGCATCGGCTTCGACGGCGTCGAGCTGCACGGCGCCCACGGCTACCTCCTCGACCAGTTCCTGTGGGCCGGCACCAACCGCCGCACCGACGCCTACGGCGGCGACGCGGCGGCCCGCACCAAGTTCTCGGCGGAGATCGTCGCGGCGGTCCGCGCGGCCGTCTCGCCCGAGTTCCCGATCATCTTCCGCTACTCGCAGTGGAAGCAGCAGGACTATGCCGCCCGTCTCGCCGAGACCCCCGAGGAGCTGGAGGCGATCCTGACCCCGCTGGCCGCCGCCGGCGTCGACGTCTTCCACGCCTCCACCCGCCGCTACTGGCTGCCCGAGTTCGACGGCTCCGACCTGAACCTCGCGGGCTGGACGAAGAAGCTCACCGGCAAGCAGGTCATCAGCGTCGGCTCGGTCGGCCTCGACGGCGACTTCATCAATGCCTTCCAGGGCGAGGGCTCCCCGGTCAAGAGCATCGACAACCTGCTCGACCGCCTGGAGGCCGACGAGTTCGACATGGTCGCCGTCGGCCGCGCGCTGCTCCAGGACCCGGAGTGGGCGGCGAAGGTGCTCGCGGACCGCTTCGACGAGCTGAAGGCGTACGACGCGGCCGCGCTGCAGACCCTCAGCTGACCTGGGCCGAAGTGGCCCGGTTCGCCGGGCACTTGTGATCGTTCCCGTCCGTTCCCCTGATGACCAGTGAGGAGCGAGCATGACGACGAGCGAGTCCGGTGCCCGGGCGGCGGAGACCGCCGGACCTGTGGTGCGCACCGCCTCCGGCGCGGTGCGCGGACGCCACGAGGACGGTCTGGCGGTCTTCCGTGGCATCCCCTTCGCCGAACCCCCGGTCGGCGAGGCCAGGTTCCAGGCCCCGCGCCCGGCCCGGCCCTGGGACGGCACCCGGGAGGCGTACGCCTTCGGACCCCCGCCCCCGCAGGACCTGGGAGTCCAGGGGGCCGGGGTGCCCGGCCCCACCGGTGACGACTGGCTGACCGTGAACGTGTGGACGCCCGGCCCGGACCCGTCCGCCGGCCGCCCGGTCATGGTGTGGATCTACGGCGGCTCGTACAAGTTGGGCCACGCCGGCCAGCCCGGCTACGACGCACAGCGCATCGCCCGGGACGGCGACGTCGTCGTGGTCACCTTCAACCACCGCGTGGGCATGGAGGGATTCACCCTCCTGGAGGGCGCGCCGGCCAACCGGGGCCTGCTGGACCAGGTGGCGGCCCTGGAGTGGGTGCGGGAGAACATCGCGGCGTTCGGCGGTGACCCCGGCCAGGTCACGGTCTTCGGCGAGTCGGCCGGAGCGGGCTCGGTGGCCTCGCTGCTGGTGATGCCGAGGGCCCGGGGGCTGTTCCGGCGGGCCGTGGCGCAGAGCCTGCCGGGCACGTTCTTCTCCGCAGAGCTGGCGCGTGACATCGCCGGGGCGCTGGCGGCGGAGGCGGGGCGGCAGCCGACGGCGGCGGACCTGGCCGCGGTGGACCCCCGTGAACTCGTCGGAGCCGGACAGGCGCTGAGCGCCAAGATGCTCCAGTACACGGACAGATGGGGCCAGGCGGCACCGACGGTCACGCCCTTCTCCCCGGTCGTCGACGGCGACATCCTGCCCACCGCCCCCTGGCAGGCTCTGGCGGCGGGCGCGGCACGGGACGTCGATCTCCTGGTGGGCCACAACCGGGACGAGTTCCGTCTGTTCCTGGCCATGGGCGGCATGCTCGGCAAGATCACGGAGGACCGGGCGACCGCGGCGCTGCGGATGTACGCCCCGGGCGGCGAGGCCGGCGAACAGGCCTACCGCTCGGCCTTCCCGGACGCCTCGCCGAGCGACCTGTTCGAACGGATCCAGACGGACTGGCTGTTCGGGATGCCGAGCCTGCATCTCGCCCAGGCCCAGCTGGCGGGCGGCGGCAGGGCCCACGTCTACGAACTGACCTGGGCGGCGCCGGGCAGCGGCGGTGTCCTGGGCGCCTGCCACGCCCTGGACGTCGCCCTGCTCTTCGGCACGTACCGCGGCGTCCTGGGTGGACTGCTCTTCGCCGGGGCGGACATTCCGGCCGAGGCGGAGGAGCTGTCCGCCCGCTTCCGCCGCGCGTGGACGTCGTTCGCCCGCACCGGCGACCCGGGCTGGCCGGCGTACGACACCGAGGCCCGCCGGGTGCAGGTCCTGGACGCCGAGCCGACGGTCGCGGCCTACCCGGAGGAGCGCAGCAGGCGTCTGTGGCAGGGCCACGAGTTCCTGCCCCTGCCACTGCTCGGCTAGAGGTTGCCCAGGGGCTCGATGTCGACGTGCACCGGCGTCCCCCAGATCCGCAGCACCTCGTAGTCGGTGAACTCGTGCACGAGCCGGTACGCCATGGCGGGCCGGGATCCGCGTCGCTGGGCGGCCAGATACGCCTCGGCCTCGTGCCGGTCCCGCCGGGGCGTCCCGCACAGCTCCCACTCGCGCCCGTTCCAGGCCTCCGGCAGCCACCGCTGCTGGGGCTGGGGGCGGTCGGCCCGGACGCCGTAACGGGAGGGGGCGGTGGCGGCCGGTCCGGCCGGGCCGGGCCTGCCCTGGAATTCCGAGCGCCGGGCGGCCCGGCGCCGGGTCTCGCAGAGCAGGCACAGGTCGGGGGCGCTCTCGTCGACGGGGCCGTGCGGATGTTCGGGGCACCGGGTGGAGGGGGCACCGGCCGTGACGCTCTCGTCCAGCAGGTCGAGGGCGCGCCGTAGATCGGCCTTGACCTCGTACAGCCGGGCGTCCGGGGTGTCGGCGGTGAGCGCCTCCCCGTGCTCCCCGAGCAGCCGCAGGGCCCGACCGAGGGCGGTGAGCTGGGCGTGGTTCATGGTGTCGACGGTAACGCGGGACGGTGACGGCTTGCGGCCGGTGGGTGGGCACCCGGCCTCCGGCCGGGTTTCGTGTTCCCACCCGCACCACCCGTGCGGGTTTCGTGGTCGGGTGCGGGTGGCCCTTGCGGGGCGGATTCGCCGTCGGCGGGTGCGGGTGGTCTTCGCGGGACGGATTCGCTGTCGGGGGCGCGGGTGGTGTTTGTCGGCGGATTCGCCGTCGGCGGGTGCGGGTGGTCTTTGTGTGCCAGGGGGCGTCCGTGGTGGCCTGTGGTGGGTGGGCGCTGCCGTGTCGGTCGGTCAGCCGCCGTTGTGGATGAGGCTTCCCTTGCCGCAGGCGGGGGCGGAATCCGTCAGGGGCAGCGGTGAGACGGATTTGACCGCCGGGGTCACGACGAGGTCGCCGGCGCACAGGGCGGTCGCGGTGGCGGTCCAGTGGTCGTCGGCGTGGGCGGGGCCGGCCAGGGCGGCGCCGCAGGCGGTCAGGGCGGCGGTGGCCAGAAGCTTCTTCATCATGCCCGGGGCAACGACCGGTGCCGACGCTGCGTCACGGCGAGGCGGCCACACGGGAGCCGCGGGGGAGGCCGAAGAAGTAGGTCGCCGCGAACCCCACCGCGTACCCGGTGAGGAGTCCGCCCCCGTAGACGGCGGCCGTCAGCCCCGGACCCCGGTTCCCCGCGAGCAGCGGGAACAGGGCCCAGCCCGACGGGCCGATGGCCGTCGCCCCCACCTTGTCCCCGACCATCGCGAAGAACCCGATGAAGGCCCCGCCGGCCGCCCCGCCCGCGCACGCCGTCACGAACGGGCGGCCCAGCGGCAGGGACACCCCGTAGATCAGCGGCTCGCCCACGCCCAGCAGTCCCGCCGGGAGCGCGGACCTGATCGTCGTACGCAGGGAGACGTCGTGGCGCAGGCGGACGTACACCGCCAGCGCCGCGCCCACCTGGCCCGCGCCCGCCATCGCCAGCAGCGGGAGCAGGACGGTGTAGCCCTGCTGCTCGATGAGGGTGGTGTGGATGGGGATCAGGGCCTGGTGCAGCCCCAGCGTGACGAGGGGGAGGAACAGGCCGCCGAGGACCAGTCCGGCCAGCGCTCCGGTCGTGGCCAGCAGCCAGTTCGCCGCCGCACCGATCGCCGAGGCGACCACGCCGGCCGCGTACATCAGGCCGTACAGCGTGACCAGGCCGGAGACGAGGACGGTCACGGTCGGGGTCAGCAGCACGTCCAGCGCACCCGGCACCCGGCCCCGGCACCACTTCTCCACCCGGGTCGCCAGCAGCGCCGCCGCGAGCGCGCCGAGCACCCCGCCCTGGCCGGGCGCCAGATGCACCCCGAACGCCGTCACCTTCGCCACGCCCGGGTAGACGACCACGGCGGCCACGGCACCGCCCAGCACCGGCGTGCCGCCGAACTCCTTCGCGGTGTTGTATCCGACGAACACCGCGATCAGCGCCATGAACGCGGAGGCGACGGCGGCCAGGGCGGGGGTCAGGCCGGGCAGCCATCCGGCGTTCACCAGCAGCCCGTTGATCCCGGCGAGGATGCCGCAGCCGAT